>SUVY01000034.1 GCA_015061775.1 Lentisphaerota bacterium
ATTGTATAAGAACTCCGCTTTTCTTGAAGTGGGATGGGGGCGCGGGGGAAGGGCGAAACTTCTTTTCTCGTGAAAAGAAGTTTCGCCCTTCCCCCGCATCATCTACACACATCTGGAACAGAGTGTTTTGTTTTGCGCTCATCAATCGAAATTGATCATCAAATCTCTATCTTTGCGGCAGTCAGGATGCAGAACGGCATGGGTGATGGTCTTTCCGAAAATATTGAGCTGCCAGCTGTAACCGACGCAGACACCTGAGCTGTTTTCGGCGACCAGGACTTTTCCGCTGCCGTTGAGCATTTCCTGATAAGCAATGCGGAATTCGGTCACAAAGCATCCCGCTTCCGGAGGCGGTTCGGGCGGATCGCTGCGCATTGCCGGAAGTTTGTCGAGTATCTTGTCGCAATCATACTGATCATCTATGACTGCCGGACGCACTTTGACTATCTTGTTGTCGCTGTAATACTTTTCAGCCATATCCAGAAAGTGATTTCCGTACTGCTTTTTCAGCAGACACAATGGCCCTGTCTCGCCTCCGTATATAAGGTGGAAGCCGCTTTTGATATAACTTGCCGCGGCGAATTTGCTTCCGGTGGAGCAGCAGAGCATTTTGGCACTGCTTGCTTCAAAACCTGCGACGCAATGTTTCATGAGAATTCCCATCAGCCCTTTTTGGCGGTGTTCGGGTTCGGTGTAAACGTTTCCGAAATTTCCGAAACCGGAGTTGCGGGAATAGGCGAACCATACCCGGGCGGCAAACGAGCCGTTGACTTCGGCAAGATAGAGGTGATCGACTGCTCCCTGATTGTCGAAAGCAGTGCGGTAATAAAGTCTCCAGTAATTCTGATCGTTGACATACTTGCGGTAGTTGTCGTACCCGAGGGACGCGATCATGTACTGGATGACCCGCTTGGGAACCGTTTTTTCTGCGGGAGTTATCAAACGGTGAACCTTAAATGGCTCACCGTTTGACAAAATTCCGTTTTCAAGCAGTTCGAGGGCGGAATCGCTCATTTCCCCTGCCTGAGATCATTGAGAACATACTGTACTGCCGACTGACGTTCTTTTGAGGCGTCGGCATTTTTCTGCATGGTCTCAACGGCTTCAAAGAGACGGAAACAAGCCTCTTCGTAGGACATCTCTCCGATTTCAGAAACGAGGCGGGTGGCTCGGTCGATGAGTTTCTTGTTGGATACATCGACATAGCTCATCCAGTTGCCGGTGACTCTTCCGAGGACTGCCATGATTCCGGTCGAAACGGTGTTGAGAACAAGTTTGACCGCCATGTGTTCCATGATGTGCAGCAGACCGTCGGGGAAGACGCATTTGACGTTGCAGTCGCCGTCATTGCCTCCGACTGCGATGCGGCAGGTCTTGGCAAAATTGCCTGAAACGGCGTTGAACTTCTCTTTGACGAGAGTGTTGTCTGCGCTGCCGAGAGTGACCAGTACTGCGGCATCCTTTCCGGTCGGAGTGCGGTCGCCGATATTTTCGCAGCCGACTTCAAATTTCAAAAGCTCGCTCGCTTTGATCGCCGGAGGATTGGTCTTGACGCTCTCAGGAGCTCCCATCATCTGGTAGTCATCGAGCGTCCACTCAAGACAGCGCAGGGGGCGCTGCATACCGTTCTGCCAGACTTCCGGAGTAGTCATCGCAGGATTTTTGACGAACGCCCACGGGCGCGGAGAGACTTTGTCATCGCATTTTCTGAACGGAGGCAGCATGAAAGTTGGTGAGCGTTCCGTGGTATCAGTAAAGATATCCAGCAGATAGTCGTTGGCAAAGTAGGTGATAAGAGCCTTGTCACGGTAAACTTCGGCTTCAAAGTCGATGTATTTTGCGATAGCTTCGACACTCTCTGCGCTCTCGAGCTGGTCGAGGAGCTTTTCAAATTCAGCTGCATAGTCGAGCTGGGCTTTGCCCGCCAGACGGTGGAGCACGCTCTCGATGGCGGCTCCGGCGACGAGCTGCTCTGAAGTGGTCGCCTGCATACGGGTCGAGCCGGCAAGCGCCATAGGTCCGCAGAAGAGGTCGAGAACACAGACCCTCTCATCGCGGATGGCTTTGCGGGAACGCTCAAGGTGTTCAGCCAGCAGATCGGCTGGGTTGTTGAACATCAGGAACGCCTTTGCTCCGCGGTCGAGAGCCTCGAAGAGGGAGCCCAGGACAGAGCTGGTCTCTCCGCCTTCGGTGATGGCGACGATCATATCGTTTGCGTTGATATCAAGGTCGGCGGCCTGACGGCGTCCGAAAGACTGATAATCCTCGAAGAATTCAACGCTGCGGACGAGGGCGTAGTCGCCTCCGGTCATAATGCTGAATACGTGATTGGCGTATTTGGCGAGAGAAGCGTCTTTGACGCAGGAAGTTCTCCACATGCACTCAAGCAGGATGCTCAGGCGTCCGGTGGCTCCGCAGCCGGAAAAGACAATTTTTCCTCCGTTCATGATGGTGTCGTAAGCGTCAGAGGTAAGTTTGGCAAACTCTTTGGAAGCAAAGACTTTTTTTGCCATCTCGAGTACCTTGCGGTCAACGCTCTGCAGATTGCTTACTCCGCGGGTGGTAGCGGCGGCAAACTCTTTGTCGAGATTTTTAGTCATGGGGTTGGACTGCTCGGTCGGCAGGAAACCCAGATGGAACTGTTTTTCGTTTTCCATGAAATCCATGGCGGCGCGGCGTGATGTTTCACTCATTTTTTTATCTCCTTATTGTCAGTTGATTTCAATATTCATGTCAAGATAGTTTATGCCGTTGGCAAACTCGAGCGGATTGGCGAGTTTTATTGCGTACTCCGGAGTATTTTCCAATACTTCGCATCCGTCAGGAAGCGCGATACCTGCCTTGAAGGTTCCGCGCGGCATATCATTCGGAATATCTGCTGTGAGTTTCAGCGTATGGGATGTATTGTTTCCGTAAAGTTTTCTTACGTCAACATCGAATTCAAAATCGTATCTTTTTCCCTCTTTTTCCAGCACGAACAACACTTTTCTCGGATTGACGGGAGCAGAAAAACCGCGGTTGGTCAGTTTGACTTCCACTTCGATATTTTCAGCGGCATCCACCTTGACTTCGTTAAGTTCAAGGCGGTATCCCATGTGGTCGCGGATATACTCATAGTAGCTGCGCCATACGTGTTTTCCGGAAGCATCGTTGAAGTATCCGTCAGACATCGGCAGACCCTGTTCACAGAAGAAAAGCGGGTCGCAGGGGACTTTTTTCCAGATATCCATGGAGTAGTTGTCGATACCTTCAAAGAGGATGTTTCCGTGAACCATTCCGAAAGTGTCGTAATGCCATTTGTTGAAGAGCAGTACGGCATCGGTCGGAAGCGCGGCACCGCCGACATCTTTCCAGAAAAGTTCTCCGTCCTGCGGAAGATACTTGGACTCCTGAGCGATGTACTCAAACTCTTCCTCCCAGGATTGGAGACTGCTCCCCGGGGTGTTGAGTTTTCTGCCGAAAGTGCCTCCGTGACTCGGGTGGTTGGCGAGAAAACCGTCGTTGAAGTGACCGATACGCGCCTGCGGAAGATCGGTGTGCGCCTCTTCTTCAGTTATGGGAGCCGTACCGAAAATATGCTGTTTGTAAACCGGATAGCGCATCATTGTCTTGCGGCACTTCGGAAGAATATCGACCACCTCATGCATCAGCACTTTGTGGAAAGCTAAATCATCCTGAAGATGGTGGAAACTGTTGTGCCACTCTCCGAATTTGCCGATAAAGCCGCATTGCAGAGAGTAGATGACATCGATATACTTCTTTATCAGCGGAGAAACCTGATGCAGGTGTTTCAGTACCGTTTCCGCAGTAGGTCCGCTGAGCGTCGGAGACAACTCATACGCGAAACGCAGCAGAGTTTTGACCTTTGACTCTCTGAGTTTGATAAAAAAGAGTTCGATATCATCAAGTTTTCTCTGCGGAAGATCCTGTCCGTCATTGTATGCCATAAGAAAGCAGTAGCTCTGCATTATGGTCACTCCGTCATAGGCGAGATAATCCAGCTCATCCTGCCATTGACAATGGGAAAACTCCACAGCGTCGAGCCGGTTTCCGCGGATAAGGTGCGGCACTCCCGGAATATCGCTGTTCTGGTAGATCGGAACGGTGGGACGTCCGTCAAGTTTGTTCTGCTTGAAGTGGCAGGAACACATTCCGGCTATCTCTCCCGGAATAGTGCTGAAGTACATCTCGGTACGGAATCCGCGCTCAGGATTTCTCAATCCCATGCGTCCGTGAAGATCATCCGGACGTATGCCCCGGAACTTTTTTGTTATCATATTCTGCTCCATATTTGAAAAATTTTTCATCATGTGTATATTATAGCTCTGAAATCTGGTATCTGCAAGCTTAAATGATATAAAAATACGGTCAATCGTAATGAAAAAACGCTCAAAGACGTCAGGTGAGTCTTTTGACGTCACCGACGGAATGGTATCTTATGAAACTCTGGAAAAGTGCCGTTGGGGCAATGATATGCGTTTCCCCGTCTATCCGGTGAGTTTTACAGATGTGTCGCGCCGCGACGGCAGATATCTGCGTCACGTGAATTATCCCAATATCGCGCTTGAACTGGTGCTGGATGGAGAGATCCTCTATACCGATGCCGAGACGCAGTATATCGTATCCCGCGGAAGCATGTTTCTGATAGTTCCCCACAGCAATGTAAAAATGGTCAACGCCAATCCGGGGAAAAACCGCCGCAAACTGGTGATAATCGCTGCCGGAAGTGCTCCGGGGTTGATCTGCGATATGCTGGGATTCAATGGCGACAAGCTGCTTAAACTTGAAAATCCATCTGCGGTGGAAAAAAGAATGAGGCGCATCGGCAGGCTGATATCTTCAAACGGAGACCGTAAACTTGCCGCGTGTCTGTTTTATGAACTGCTGCTCACATTGAGCATTGAATACCGCAAAAGTTTTCAGCCTCTGCCTCCGCCGATGCAGACACTCAAAAATTTTATTTGTGCCAATCTCAACCGGGAGCTCTCTTCCGAGCAGCTTGCCGGAGTCATCGGAGTCAGTCAGGCGACCTTGCGCCGACAGGTGCGCCGTTGCTTTTCATGCTCTCCGCTTGAACTCTGCACCTCCCTGCGTCTGGAGCACGCCGCCATGCTGCTGCGGACAACGGGCAGGGCGGTCAAGGATATCGCTCTCGACTGCGGTTTCAACTCTCCGCTCTACTTCGGAACGGTATTCAAGTCAGTTTACGGAATGACTCCGGGCAGATACAGAAACAGCGGGCCGACTGACGACCCGCCGTTCCGTTTTGTTCAGGAGTAAGGCTCTTGATTTTACCAGGTGATAAATACCTCGGGGTCATCTGATATGGCGATGGCATCCAAATAGAGCTGTTCTCTTGCTGCAAGCTTCAGGGTGTGTTTTCCTTTTTTGAGATAACACGCACCGAGACAGCCGGAAAGTTCCTTCTTCTTTGAGAGGCGGGGGGCGACTATCCACTTCCATTCAGATGAGAGGTGTTTTCCGAAACCGATAAAGATAAGTTTATCAGAGTCAACTCCGGCGTAGAGCGAATCGTGGCTTCCGAAAGGCTGGTCGGCTCTCATTCTCAAGGCGATGGTGTAGTAGCCGTCTTTGGGAACGCTGAACTCATAGGTGTTGACAAATTTCTGATCTTTCGGAGGATTTTTAAAGGGAACATATCCGTTTGCCTTGAAATCCAGAGCCCTCTTTCCGTTGGCAGCCGGATCATCGATCACTTTGTATGAAGAGCCCGAAACAGGTTTTTCAGCCTCAATGAAAATCACATTCGCATTGAGTTTTTTTGCGGTGTTTTTGATTGAACTTCCGCAGGCTTTGGCATATACCGCCACCGGACGGGAGAGACCGTCAGCGAAACGGATAAGGAAAGCACCTCTCCAATTTCTGCGCTCGGGCAGACGCTCTTTTTTGAGTTTGACAGAGAAGGTTATGCTCTGTCCCGTTTGGAGGATGCCGCTTGACGGAAATACCTCGAACCAGTCGGCAGCATCGGTTTTGACAATGGTGAAGCTCTGGCGGAACGCGACACTTTCACATGCGGTCGCAGTTACGTGCTTTTCAAGCTCTCCGCGTTCAAATTTCAGGGTTCCGGCATCGACGCTCACCGGAAGCGGACGGCGCGGAAGCTGTTCGCTGTAATGATTGGACTGCATCGCTCCGAGTGTGTTTCCGCGTGAAAAACCGTTGATTTTTTTAGCTTTGTTGCGGGCGATGGATTTTTCAGCTGGAGCAAAAATACCCAGCTCAGGAGCGATAAATCCCGGCTCATTGCTGACGATAGTTCCCTCTCCGAGACCTTTTACGTTCACCGGAACGAGGTTGTGGCTGTTTACCCACGGATATTTCCCGATGGTGAGACTGCACTCATCAGCAAAAATGTTGTTGCAGATCTCGGTCGGAGTATATTTGATCGTTGCTGTTCCGTTTCCGGTACCGGCAAATGTGTTGTGGAATACAAAACACTTTGCATATTTTCCTCCGCTGCCGGTACTGGTTTTGAGCGATTGACCGCTCAAACCGAACTCATCGCCCATATCGTTGATAAGGTTGTCGAATACATAGCTCGGTCCCTTCATACAGCCCTGAACGCTCACTCCGCAGTAAGCTCCCTCGAAACGGTTGCCGAAGCAGCGGACATTTTGCTGTCCTCCGTCAAGTTCGATGCAGTCGTCGCTGGAGAAGATCATAAAGTTTCCGTAAACGTCGGCATCGCGGCTGAGACCGCCCACTTCTGAAAAGTTGCCGCGGCTTTCGACGGCATCGTTCCATCGGTGTTCGTCGCTGCCGACAAAGTCATTGTAGCGGATGACGGTGGAGGTGCAGTTGCCGATGGTGATCGCTTCCGGACCCGCCGGATGAGCGAACTGCCAGCTGTTGGCTCTGCCGCGCGGATCATGGATAAAGCAGCGTTCAATGATGGTGTTGCGGCAGCGTCCGATATGGATGGCTGCGTCGAAGTTGACGCAATCGTCTTCGGTGTAGTATTTTCCGTCGAGGTCGAAACGCTGTTTTCCGGTTCTGCCCCATCCGGATATATCGCAGTTGCGGAATGTTATATTGCTGCTGTTGGTCAAAATAACGGCTCTGCGGTCTCCGCCTTTGAGGGTGAGATTTTCAAATATGACATATTTTGCGTTATCGATCGTCAGGAGCGGAGACTTTCCGTCATTGGTCAGGACGAAACCCGGCTTCGAGGTGTAGCGCACCCAGGAGTGCGGAGTGCCGGATACGATCTTGGAGAGGTTATTTTTGAAATTGTCTTTATTGAGGACGATGGTTTTTCCGATGATGATATTATTGCTTCTGGTACGGAAAGGTTTGCTGTAATAGACCTTGTTTCCGTCGTAAGCGCGCAGGACATACTGAGCTCCCTCTTCGAGATTTACCAGACTTCCGCGGTAATTTCCGTCCTCATTGTCCCGGATCGGCGGATGTGCATCCTGCCATTTTCCGGTCGGAATTTTGCGGTACATGATACGCAGACCCTTGACTTCGGGCATGGATATATAGTAGCTTGCCGTCGTAAAAGAGGGAACGACCCGGCTTTTGAGCACTTTCGACTTCGGAGCGTCTGCCAACGGACGGTCAGCTGCGAAACTCAGCTCTTTGAAGGTCGCGGAAGAGTTTCCTTCTTCCACATACAGAAACACTCTGACTTTCTGTTTTCCGGAGCGTTTGAATCTTTCAGCGAGATTTGCCCAATAAACTCCGTTGGCGCGGTAACGGAACACTTCGAGACGCTTTGTGTCGGGAAACTGTACTCTCAGCCTTCCGTCAGCCTCTTTTCCGTCGATATCCAGCACAATGTACGGAGTAAAATCAAAATCCACCTCAAAATCCTTGTAGGCGGCACAATATCCGGGATCATCTATTTTGTTGTAGAGGGTAAGACCGTCATCGTCATAAGTGATTTTACCAAAGGTGTTTTCCTTGACCTTCCAGTCTTTTCCGGAAAAGTCATCATTGACTCCGGTCAGCAGCATACAGGAACAGCAGACTCCAGCCAGCAATGCCGCAAGAAATGTTTTGAACAGATCACGCATATTTATCATCTCCTTTTAAAGTGAAATACCTTTGAGTTTCTGGTGAAGAGAAACGGCATAGCCGTCAGTCATGCCTGAGACAAAGTCGAGGATGCTCATCAGCCTGTAATAACTGTGATTTCTCCACAACTCATTTTCTCTATCAACAGCTCCTTCCGGAAGCATGGTTGCCAGACGGCGGCTGCGGTATCCGGCTTGAGCTTTTCCGGAAACCTCGGCAGCGATCTCGTTGACGCAGGGGACAAATATATCCAGCAAACCTGATACCATCTCAAAACCGGCTCCGATGACCTCGGCTACGCTGCGGTGGTTGTAGAGACCGCTCGCGCTTCTGCGCCGTATGGCTTCGAGCGTATCGCGGCACGGAATATATTCGATAAGCGGTTTTTCGAGAGTTCCGTCGAGCAGCTCCTGCTGGTGTTCGATAAATACCTGCGCCACCTGCCGGACAAGGCATCCGATAGCGTGCGCCCGCAGGAATTCGGCTTTGCGTATAGGAGCGTCGAGCGTTGCGACATATTCGGCACTCTTTTCTGAGTTGATGATTTCAAGGAAGTACATTTCAAGCTCAAGATAGTTGACCAGACCGAGCCTGTGTCCATCCTCGAAATCGACGATAAGATAAGCTATGTCATCAGCGGCTTCGACCAGATATGCCAGCGGATGGCGCACCCATGCTCCGTCTCCGGTTTTTATAAGCCCGCAATGTTCAGCCACTTCAGAAAACAGCTCCTTCTCGCTCTGGAAATATCCGAACTTTTTGCCGGCAACACCCTGCGGACGCTTCGGAACGAGCGAGCCTACGGGGTACTTTGAAAAGGTTCCGAGTGTCGCTGCTGTGAGCTGCATACCTCCGCGCTGATCGGGCATTTCAAGCCGGGTAAGGACTCTGAAACCCTGCGCGTTACCTTCAAAAGAGGCGATATCCCGCATTTCAGCCTCAGATAGAGTGCTGTGGAGCTCTTTTGCTGCATTGGAGGTCAGAAACCAATGCCTTATAGCCTCTTCTCCAGCGTGTCCGAGCGGAGGGTTGCCGATATCATGTGCGAGAGCCGCCGCCGCTACGATCGAACCTATATCGCTTGGAGTGGCGTTTCCGGCATCAAAGTTTTCACAGATAAATACTCCGGTAGCGGTGCCGAGACTCCGTCCGATGGAGCTTGTTTCAAGGCTGTGGGTGAGCCGGGTGCGGACATAGTCGGTTTTGACCAGCGGAAAGACCTGGGTCTTGTCCTGAAGTCTGCGGAAACTTCCGGAAAACACGATACGGTCAAAATCACGCTGAAACGGAGAGCGTTCCTGAGTTATTTTTCCCGGAACTCCGGTTCCGACGCGGTCGGGTGAAAGAAGTTGTTTCCAATTCATTGACATAGTAAAAAATCCTGATTAAGAGAGCAGTTCCTGATATACTTCGAGGGTCTTTACTGCTGTGTTGTGCCAGTCAAAGCGTGGAAGCTGATCTTTTCCTTTACGGATAAGCTCTTCCCGCAGATAAGAGTCGGTAATGACTCTGCTGAGTGCATCGGCGCAGGCGTCGGAGTCCGTCGGAGCAAAGTAGAGAGCGGCATCCTGTCCGATCTCTTTGAAACACGGAATGTCGCTCAGCACAGGAACGCATCCCATGCTCATAGCTTCCACGGTCGGAAGTCCGAATCCCTCGGCGAGGCTGGGGAAAATCAATGCAAGCGCACAGCTGTACGCATAAAAAAGCGATGGTTCATCGAGTCTCAACTGTTGTACTCTGTCTGATATTCCAAGCTCTCCGAAAAGGGTCAGTTCATCTGCGGTGAAAGCGCCTCCTCCGACACAGACAAGGTGGATATCCTTCGGCAGTTTTGCAACTGCGCGGGCGGCGGTGGAAAAGTTGCGGTAAAAGGCTCTGGTTCCGACATGGAGAATATATTTTTCAGGCAGTTTATCGACCGGTTTGAGTGTTTGCGGAACTCTCACTCCGTCAAGTATCACTCTGATTTTATCCTTAGCCTCAGGATAGAGCTGCACGAGATCGTCCGCGGTCGCCTGGCTCGGAGTTATTATGCGGTCGGCATATTTGATGGACTCTTTCTCTTCGGCTGCTTCGCGTTTTGCCGTCGGCAGCTCAGGGAACTTCTCATGCGTGAGATCCTGAACTGTGATGACGTAAGGTTTTCCACGGGTATATCCGGGAAGATACGGTTTGGAGTAAGTGCTGTGGAAAACATCGAAATCCCCTTTTTTCAAAGCTCTTCTTGTGGCAAGCAGATTGATGTTTTCAAGCAGACGGTTTTTACCTCTGAATTCAATGTCGGGGAGAAATCTCCGCACCGGAATAAGCTCTTCAAGGAACGCGCTGTTGGTAAAGTAGTGGGAGACCTCCCATTCGACACCAAGTTTGTTGAATTCGGTGAAGAGTTCGCAGAAATAGCGGGATATTCCGCTGTAACGGAAGCTGGAAAAAATCTGATGGTCGCAGAGTAACTTCATATTGTCAATCACCATTTGAGGATAATCTTATGATCTTATCGCATTGTTCGAGGGTATTTTCTCTGTGGGCTATGACGATCAATGTCAATTTGCCCTTCAAATTATTCAGCGCGGCGACGAAAGCCTGCTCCGTCTCTGTGTCGAGATTGCTGGTAGCTTCATCGAGGATGAGCAGTTTGACCTCGCGGTACAATGCACGGGCGATACCGATCCTCTGCCGCTGACCGCCTGAGAGATTGTTTCCGTCTGCGGAAATGATGCGTTCAGGATCAAAATCAGAAAGCTGTGCCATTTGCATTGCTTTTCTGACTTTCCGGTCATCGATAAACTCCGGAGCAACTCCGAACGCGATGTTTTCTCTCAGCGTTCCCGGAATAAGATGGATGGTCTGCGGAACATATCCAGTCATACTGCGCCATGCTTTTATATTGCTGAATATATCGATGCCGTCAGCTGTGATAGCTCCTTTGGACGGGTGACGCAGCGCGAGAAGCATCTCGATAAGGGTGGTTTTTCCGCATCCGGTCTTACCTGCGATACCGCAGCTTGAACGTACCGGAATGGAAAACTTTACCGGTTCCGGATAGCAGACATCAGAACCGGGATACATATAGGTTGCCTGATCTATGGTCAGTTCTTTTTCAAGAGTCGGACTCTTTCCAGCCGGGGTATTTTCGTTTTCACCGATCGCAGTAAGATCGGAGCAGAGTGTATCGAACATGAATTTGCTCTGGCGTATCCTCATCAAGTTGTAGTGACACCTGCTCAATGACGGCAGGATGCGCGACATCACCGCAACGATGGCGGTGAAGATAACCAGTATCTCAGCTTTGGGAGTTCCTTTTATGATGAGTACAGAAAATATTCCGAGCATAAGCAAAATCGCCGCGGTTTCTATCACGTGTCTCGGAATTTGTCCGAGGAAGAACAACCGCCTGTTTTCACGGTTGGATATTTTTTCGCTGACAGAGTAGTTGTCGGCAAAAAAATCCTCAGCTGAAACGCTTTTGATGTACGCTATGTTGCGCAGACCTGCGAGTCGTCGGCGTGCGTTATCGGCCTCAGCACGCATGAAGCGTTCTCCTGTGGTGCGGTTGAGTTTTGAGCATGAAAATTGAACAGTCATGCCGCAGAACACCATAAATAGAACTCCGGAAACCGTTATGAGCGGCATCGCTGCTGTGAGAGTTGCTCCGAGCAGAAGTATTACGATGACGTCTCCTGCGAGCTGGGTCAGCGGTATCAGAACGTAAGGCGCCAGCATGGAGCAGTAGTGGATATTGGTTTCGAGGTCAGCAATGGGGCGCGAAGATGTTTTGGCATAATCGCTCTTGAGATAACTCTGATAAAGGCGGATGGCAAAATCGCGCTGTTTGCCGAAGATATATTTAGAAGTTATCTCAATGATTAGAAGAGAAAACAAACTTTTCAAAACAAAGAGCAGGGCTGTCGCAGCAAGGACAGTCACAATACCGTAAGCGTCTGACCACTTGTTTATCAATTCGGCAACGGACTGCATGACGCTTCCGGATTTTGCCATATCCGGAGCAAGAAAGATCGAGACGACCGCGACAAGCACTCCGATACCTGCCATTTCAAGCAGGGCGGATATAGTCATGAGCAGCGTAACTCCGAGCAAGGCAAATTTATCTTTGCGCGTCATTATCAAGCGAATTTTTTGTATGACATCCAGCATATCTGTCCTGTAATAACAATAAAATATGGTTGTATTTCCAGATAATATAGCTCCGTTGAGAAGTTTTGCAATAAAACTGCCGAAAAAAACACCTTCCGGAATCCATTTCATCCCGGAATCAAGTCATAAAAAGCTTTATTTGGTAAGAACTTCAGCTTTTCCTGATCCTTTTTTTGATTTCCAAACGGCGGGAGAACCTTTTTTCTGGAGGGATATCCAGTCATAGCTGTAAGCCGTGAGGATGTTGTGTCCTCCTTCGAAGATGGTAACGCGGCAGAATTTAGACGTTTTGCGGTAGTGGATGACTCTTTTTCCATATCCCGGGTCGGTGATTTCCGGAGTGCCCGCCGGAGCTTTTTCATTTTTGAGCATGAAGTCGATATGTTCCTGAGGAACCTTATCCTCTTCCGGAGCAAGGATATTGTACGCGTTGAGTGCGTGGTCGATGGGAACAGATCCTTTGTGGCCGTCATGGATGCCCGTTCCGATGTCGATGGGAATATTGACCGCATTGGCAAGGAAAGTCACCGGAGAGCGTTTGACAGCCTCCTTTTCTGCGTTTTTGTCGGTGCGCGGATCGCCTTTAAGGTTGTCGATGATATGTTTTCCGTAACCGCTTTCCTTGTGATGTTCGCACCACTTTTTAATATCGCTTATCGGACACCAGACTGACACGGCAGCCCATATTTCCGGGTGTCTTCCTGCCATGAGCAGAGCCATGTGACCTCCGCCTGAGCCTCCGATGATATAGATCCTGTCTTCATCGACTTTTGCCATTGTCTTCATCCATTTGACTGCGTCGAGGATATCAGAAACAGCGGCGTCCGACCCCATGGAGAGCGGATTGCGTGCGTTGTTTCTGCCTCTGAAATCCGGAGCTATGACGTGAAAGTTTTTTCTGACCGCCGGAGCTGCGTAAGGAGCTCCTCCCTGATATCCGTAGCTCCAGGTGTGCAGAGCCACGACGAGCGGGCGGGGCTGATCTCCTTTTGCGAAGCCGACGACAGCTTTCTGCATACTGTTGTCATAAGAGCAGGGGTATTCACAGATTTTAAGACCCGCAGGCAACTTTTTTTCCGCTTTTTTACGGCTTTTCTTTTGCATAGCCGCCACCGCGGAAAACATTACCGCCGCGAGCAGTAAAAACAAAAGTTTCTTCATATAGTCATCTCCTTTATTTGGCGCGGACATTATCGCGCAAATCCTTTATAAGTCCAATAACTTGTGTTCTTGCTTTGCTGTGGTCCGGAAGCTGCTCCATATAATCCCAGAGCTTGCGGAAACTCAGCATTTTTTGTGTTTCGGGTGATGTGCGGGAAAAGTCGAGATTTCTGCTTATTCTGATGTCCCGTTTCGCCGCGAGACATCCGATATAACAGATATCGACATCATCCTGATGTGCAAGCAGATAGTCGATGAGGGCACGGAAGGACTCCGGAGTCGGTTCGATCATACCTTTGTCGCAGGTCTCTATATATTCTCTCTCTTTTTCAGGAAGCAGCTTGAGCAGTTCGGGCGAAGTTCCTCCATCGGTATGGGAGAAGTTGAGTTCAAGATCATGGAAGGGTATTTCACTTTCATCAGGCTGGTATTTTTCGGCAAAATCAGCATCTTCCATCGCCCGGGCGAGAGTTTCAAAATGTTGTTCAAAATATTTGTAACCCGGCTCATAAGCTTCAAAAAGAACTCCGCGCAGTCCGAGTTTGCGGTAGAGCCTGAGGTCTTTCATCATTGCCGCTGTGTTGCGGTGAAAATTTCCGATCAGCCCCTGCATCATGGTGTTGTCGTGGATGTATATTTTTCCCGGAAGGCGCGCCGCCCACTTTGAGAGACGGTCGAAGTGATAGAGTGAGTTGCAGTTGAATTCATCGACATCCCTGACGTTGACCGGTATCCAGTTGCTTTTGGGGTGCGGATTGTCTCCAATGGCAATACGCGGATGGTGACCGAAGGTGTCATACATGACGCAATCGACGTCGGCGTACTCTTCCGGAGCGACGGATGTATCGTATCTTCCAATGTAGATATCGCTTTCGGACTCCAGGTCAGGGCGTACCTGCTTCAATACTTTTGCAAATGCCTTGATGTACGGATGCCAGCCGATGCTCGGCATAAGCTCTCGGCATTTTTCGCAGCGGCAGGTCATACATCCGTCACCTGAACGCATATGAACGCGCTTTATCCACGAGGGAACACGCTCTTTCAGGAATATTTCGGCTCCGCGCTTGAAATACTCCATGGATTCATTTGAGCAGAAGCAGGGCCACGTTTCGCACTCAGGCTCAGCGCAATAGGGCTTACCGTCATCATCGAGTGCAAAGTATTCCGCAGGGCAGTTTGAGAGTGAAAAAAACGTGCGCGGACCGAATACCATCAAAGTAACATCGATATTGTATTTCTGACACTTTTCTCTGATAAGTTCCTGATAGTGGCGGAAACCGTAGTCATACTGCACTATTATACTGTTGAAATTGAGCTCCGCCATGCGGTCGAGAAAGCGCGCAAGCTGTTCAGGAGTGTGACGCAGCAGACTTTCGCACATATTGAAACCGCGTATCTCGAAGGGATGGTTCATTGTTTTGTTCATTTCAAATCCTTTCACTTTTTTTGTGTTCCTGAAAAACCAGAAGACGCACACCTTCGGGGAAATCAAGGGAGAACGAATCGCCGAGAGCTTCGTTGAGAGTAGCCTGCCACCAATGCTTCAAAACAAGTCGGTCAAGGGGGTATTTCAAACCTTCCGACGACACTTCGGCGTCCGGAGTCAGGGCGATGATGGATATCTGCTGTCCGGGGTGCGAGGGTATCTTGCCCGGAACAGATACGATATGAAAAACTCCATAGTTGGTGACGCATTTGATTTCCGGGACAGCTTTTGCATACTCAGAGAGCAAAGAGAGATTGCCGAGCGTATGATCTTCGCGTTTTCCTGTAGCTCCGAGGATGACGATATTTTTTCTCCCTGTGCGGCAGCAGAAGTTGAACGCCTTGGTGAGATCATTGGTTTCCTGATCTTTCACGTGCACGAGGCGGTCGGAGAAACGCTCTTTGAATTTTTCCGGAAGGCTGTCGAGGTCTCCCACGATGCAGTCGGGAATTATTCCGAGACCTGTGAGCGAGGCGGCTGCTCCGTCACAGCAGACGACAAACCCTGCTTCGCGCAGTGTTTTGAGCGGAACGGGCGTTTGCGGAAAATCTCCGTCTGCGAGAATTACAGTAATATCATTGGGCATTTTTGATTTCCCTGTTCCATTGTATATAGAATATAATGCCGTTGGCAAGGGCGATGATCCACATGAGAAGCACGGCAATAGATCCTTCTCCTGCGAGATATGCCTTGTACCACATCCAGATAGAAGCTGTGTTCACGATTATCCACATCAGCCATTGATCTGAACAGCGTTTGACGGTGAGGATCATCGCCGCTATCGAGAGGACGGTGGTGAGACTGTCGATCACCGGTTGGGGGTCCTTGAGATGTTTCAACAGCACCGCGTAACCGGCTATCCCGAGGATGCAGAGCAATGCGCAGATGAGTTTACCTTTGAGCGGAAGGGAGGTTTTGGTGATGGTGTTGGATTTACTCATATTGCGTTTCCAGAAAAACGCTCCGCAGAACATCATCGGCAGATACCAGCCCCAGTTGAGCATGACTTCTCCGAAAAGGCGGTTCTGATAAGAGACAAAGCCGTAGAGCAACGTGTTGAAAACTCCGAAGAGGTAACAGCTTATTTTTCCCTTGCCTGCGATGATGGTGTAGGCGGTTCCCGTGAGTGATGCTGCGATACCGGGCGCGGAGTCTTTGAGATAAAGCGATATTCCGAGCGTGGACACAAGACAGAACGACAGCCAGATGATTTCAGCCGGACTCCATCCTGATAATTCATTGCGGAAAAACTGTTTCAAAACTGACATAACTTATGACCTCATTGTAAACGATTTGAATAATATACCCCTGCAAAATGCGGTTTTCAACCCTCCATTATGTGCAGAGCTCTGATTTCCTGAGAGCGTATTTTGGAAGTTACCGCAAACGCATGAGCTTCAAGGTAAGGGTCGTCTATGTCGCTCAATCCCTGATTTGCCAGTTCAGCAGTGATTTTCCGGCAAATGTCTTCGATGGCTTTGCGCGGATCTGCAAGACGGAACAACTCCTCAAGACTGTCCGCAATTTCTCCGAGAACAGCGAGCTCCCGCATAGCGCGGAACATCCACTTGTAATAAGGAGCGAAAGAAAAATTCAGCAGAAACACCATTGATACCGTGTGGCGGACAAAATCGCTCAGGGCGATGGCAGCCGCTCCCGGCTCGTTGTGCGCAAGACAGCGGGAGTAGTTATATTGTCCGCTTTGCGCCATCATTACAGCTTTGGCGGCGATTTTTTTCAGCCTTACGTCTTCCGGCATTCCGTGGCGCAGGCTCTCGCGTATCGAGCTGAATACTTTGGAGTCATCTCTGAAAATCCTGCCGTTCACGCATTCAGCAAAGGCGTACTCCGGAGTGTATAACCAATCCTGCCAGCTGCGGGGCAGAGAAGCGTATCCGAGGTGACGCCGCAGGAAATCATCTATGATTACAACTCCGCGTTCCGAGTCTCCGAGCGTGCTCGATTTTGAGCCGTCCTGTCCGGAAAAGGAGCTTTTGACCAGCGCATCGTAAAATCTTGTGAGCCTGAATCCGAATCGTTCATCGCCTTGCGGAGTCAGCCAGATAGTGACTCCCGGAACCGCGTCGTGGTCGAGGGATATTTCGTCATCGAATCCGAAGCACTCAGAACCGCGCCCGGCAATGCCTATTGCCATCTGCGGCAGTTCATTTTTGAATTCCTCATTGAGCGCGGGCAGCAGAGTCGAGTTGTACCATGCTTCAGCTTTTTGAATTGTTTTCATAGATATCTGAGGCTCTTGCATCAAGTTCATTCTGGATATCCGTCCTGCCCAGCTCGGCAAAAGCTCCTGAGCATTTGCAGCAGGTGTGAGCGTAGTAGCCGTCTCTCGGAACATCTTCTGCGTCAAAACATATCATTGCGCAATCGAGTGCGGAAAACACCATGTCATCATCGTCTCCGCGCCTTTTGTAGAGCTGGGCGAGATTGACGTAAGCTACGGCGAGATCCATAAGTTTCCTGTGGCGGTCGAGCAGATCGATCGCCTGAAGATAGAGTTCTTCGGCTTTTTCGTACATACTTTTTTCGATGTATGCGGCTGCCATGTTGTTGTAAAGTCCGGAAAAGAGCAGATCGTCCTCCGGAAGATTTTCCGCGTAGCAAATTTCAGTCTGCCGGTAAAGGGCGAGGGCTTCGTCGATTTTTCCGAAAGAGCAGAGTGCAGTTGCGGCATTGAGCTGGATGGTTCCTGCGCTGACAGAGCCTGAAATGCCGATTTTGTTGATGAGCTGCATGGCATCTTTGACGGCTTGGATACCGTGTCCGGGATCTTTTTCCATGCGGTAGTGACCGATCAGTTCATTGAGTATGGACAACTCGGCTTTGAGGTCTCCGGAGACGTTGGCTTTTGCTCTCCATGCTCTAAGAAACGCTCCTGCGGCGGGAGCATTGCCCGCATTGAAATATCTGTCGCACTCTGCGATGATCTTTTCGATCGGAATCATGCTGCTGTCACTCATTCAAATTTCCTGTTCTTTGCGCTGCTGTTTGAGTATTTCAAGAAAGATATCCGCGCTGCGCGAACAGTTTTCCGACGGAGTTATCACAAAGAGCGGCAGCTCCGGAGCGCAGTCCGTCAAGTGGCGGTAAACCACTTTGCCCGGAAAAAATCCCGTGTATGATTCAGAAACGACACTTATTCCCAACCCTGACGCCACCATGCTGAGGGCGGTGTAGGTGTTGTATATCTCAAGATCGATATGCGGAGAGAACCTGCCGTGTTTGCTGAAAAACTCCTCCACATACTGCCTGAGCAGACTTGATGTGCGGACCGGAACCAGAATGAAAGACTCCTCCGCGAGCCGTTTTGCCGGGAGCGGATCTTCAGTGGCCAGCGGATGATCCGCCGGAACCGCTATGACCAGTTTGTCGTTCCAGAGGTGTTCGCAATTCAGGCTTGGATCGGCTGGCAATGCCGGAATAGAGCGCAGAAACGCGATATCGAGCTCTCTCTGGCGCACCCGGTCGGGAAGACCTCCGGAATTTGCTTCGACAACTTCGAGCACCAGCTGCGGGAAACGGCGGCGCATCTCTTTCATAGCAAGCGAAAACGCCTGGGATTCAATAGTCGAAGAGATCGCTCCGATGGCGAGTCTTCCGCAGCCTCCGTCGCCTGCGGAGCGGGCGAGATTGATGGCGCGGTGACTCTCTTTGAGTATCTTCTGAGCTTCTGAAAAGAAGAGTTTTCCAGCCTGAGTGAGTTCGATTTTCCACTTGTTTGAGCGCGAAAAGAGTTCCACACCGAGCTCTTTTTCAAGCGCGAGTATCTGGCGGCTCAAGGCCGGTTGAGTGACGTTGAGTTTTTCCGCGGCACGGGCAAAATGCAGTTCGCGGGCGGTTTCGACGAAATACCTGAGATGACGGAGTTCCATGATATTGAGTAATCAAATCGGGGTTATATAATTATTTTATGTTATAATATAGTGCGTCTGTTTTGAAATATCAAAGAAAAAAGCAGAAAAATTTTTATTCTAATGCTTGAAAAATTTTTGCCCCCGGGATATATTACTTTGAAATCTGGGCTGGTCAGTTTGGAGAGTGCGATGGAAACGGTTTTAAAAAGTAAAGCAGAACAACTTCAGGATTTTCTGCTTGAGGGAATCAGGTCAGGCGCATATCCCGTCGGAGGAAGAATGCCCTCTATACGCGATCTGGTCAGAGACCACAATATATGCAAATTCACAGTGGCTCACGTGTATAACCGTCTCCATGAACGCGGTTATATCCATCTTGAGCCTCGCAAGGCGGCACGTGTCATAAAGAGTCCGGCAAAACATCTTATCCAGTTGCGATACCTCAACTCAGAAGTGCAGAACGAGATGTTCTGGGGAGAGTTTTACCGCGGAATACATGATGAGGCATCAAAATTCCCGGAATATGAAGTCGTTGATGTGATGGGAAAAAAAGGGGAGATATGCGTCGAAACCGGTAATTTCAGCGCGACTCTGGCGCTGGGAGCGTCCAATATTTCGATGGTTGACCGCCATAACCGCAAGGTCAAAAATCATCCGCTCGTGTATGTCTATAACCATCCTGCAGAAGGGAATTTAAATTTCGTGAGTTCGGATTTCTCGTCCGCTTTAAATGAGTGTGCAGAAGTTATGGCTGGAGCCGGCTGCCGCCGTATAATCTCTGTGACCTGGGAGGATAAGTGCAGCGCGGTAACGCGGGATAAAATTCAGTTGATCCGCAGCGCGGCTGCAAAATACAGCATAGAGTACCGGGAGGTCTTTTTTACTCCGGGAGTAAATGCCAAATCCGATATTTATCACATCCTGCGCGGAATATTATCCGCCGATCCGGTCGGCAACGGAATATTTCTTGTGTCCGATCAAATTGCGGCTCCTGTGCTGCGGGCGGCGCATGACTGCGGCATCCGTATTCCTGAGGATCTCAAAGTTGTCGGTTGCGACAATTTGAATGACGGAGCCTATTATGTTCCAGCTCTTACCACCATTGAACTTGATCGTTATGAGCAGGGCAGGGCGGCACTCCGGATGGTTGTCAAAAGTCTGGAAAATCCCGGAAAAACGTTCCGTCATGAGTTGTTTCCTGCAAAAGTTGTTTATCGAGAGAGCCTTTCAGAAAGATCAAAACAAAACAAACAGAAAAATGGAGGAACCCAAGATGAGTAAACAACAAATCACATCAAAATTCACCCTTATCAAACTCCTGGTGAGTAAAACTTGTCAAATATGTGTTTCGCTGTTGTATTATTTTCAAAAAAGTACTCCGCTTTTCTTGAAGGGTGAGAGGGGTGCGGGGAGAGAGGGAAACTTCTTTTCACGTGAAAAGAAGTTTCCCTCTCTCCCCGCGTATTCCTTTACCCTTATAGAACTATTGGTCGTAATCGCTATCATAGCGATACTTGCGGCAATATTGATGCCCGCATTATCAAGTGCGCGGGAGCGGGCAAAGACAAGTTCCTGCGCCAATAATATGAAGCAGTTCGGACTTTATCTGAGCGTGTACGCGGACAGTAATAATGATTATGCTCCCAATCGCGAGTGGAGCAAAATATTCGCCGGATATCACAACAAGAGCGTTTCCAATGCGAATTTCAGCCGGACGATAAAGCTCTTCAAGTGTCCTGTGTCAGAAGGTTTGAGCAACAGCAAAGGCATCGTAGCCTGTCACTATGCCGTGAGCGGAGTAGCTTACGCTGAAAATCCCACAAAACGTTTTGCCTACGCGATTTATCCGCACCAGGCGATCAACAGTTACGCTGTCCAGCTGGGCAAGGTGGTGAATCCGTCGCGCAGCATTTATCTCTCGGAGTACACCAATACCGACAACACAACGGATTACTCCCGTCTGAATCTTGTTCTTTTTTACAATAACCAGCGCGCGACATTGCGTCACAACGGCTTCGGAACCAATTTCCTGCTGGCTGACGGTCATGTCGCGTACCGGATGTGCAACGATCTTACTTCGACAAAAGTATCTGTTTTTGGAGGCACTTACTACGCTTATCAGGGCGTGTGGCCCGGACTTGAATTCAAATACACCACTAACTGAAGAGGAAAATTGCGATGCATAAAGTCAATCTGTTTTTATCTGTCTTGACGCTGTGCGCGTTTTCCGCCGGAGCCTATGAGATAAAAGACGGTTTCGAGACATGGGATGAGAAGAAAAATGTTCCGACCGACAACATGGCGAGCTGGTCGATCAATCCTAAAAATAAAAGCCAGTTTGAAGTGTTTGAGAGGACATCTGAAGAAAAATTCAGCGGCAAATACTCTCTGCATCTCAAAGACAGCAACCGGACCAGCACCAATCAGAGCATTTTTCTTGTACTTTCAGGAAGCAGGTTGAAGAGTGTTGCTGGAAAAATCGTAATATTTTCCGCTCGCGTCAAGCAGGTATCTGCCTCAAAATTTAATGTTGTCGGTATAGGAATATCCTGTGCTGTCGGCAAAAAATGGGTAAAGTCCTTCGTTTCCACCGGCAAGACTGGAGCAGGAGACTGGCAGCTGCTCAAATGCCGCATCAAAATTCCGGAAGATGCCAGACTGGTATTTTTCAACCTCAACTGTGCCGGAGGATGGGGCAGCACCGGAGAGGCTTACTTCGATGACTTGCATATAAGGTTATCAGAGGAGGAAAAAGACGCTGAAGATATCGTTTCTCCGCCCGCCGCCGCGAAAGTACAATACAACGACCCCGCCGACGATACTCCTGAAATCACCGCATTCCGCAAAAGCTACCGCGAGCAGGCTCCGGCTGAAGAGGACAACCGTGTGCGTCCGGAAATCCGTAACGGAACCTGGTACATCAACGGAAAACCTGAGTATTATCTCGGAGTCTGGCTCTATAACCGCACCAATACCGACTGGGGCAAAAAACGTAATCCGCTGAAAATCAAACACGTTGCCTATAACAAAGCTCCTTCAGCGGAGCTTTTTGAAATAATGGGCTTCAACTCTTCCCAGATATCTGCCGCTCCGCGGATACAGGCGATGGCGGTCAACGGAGTCAAACTTCCCAGGAACTGGAAGAGACAGGACGAAGACAATCTTAAATTTTTCCGCGGCTTCAAGGATGTTCCGATGGTGCTTGATTTTGCCTTCGGATATCATAACTCCTACTCAAAAGAGAAGCGGACCGAGCTGGATCAGCGTTTGGGATCGTGGCACCAGTTTGTTCCCTTCTGTCCGGAGCACCCCGAAGGAGACAAATATTACACCGATTACTTCCTCGGCGGAACCCGTGTAGCCATGCGTGCCAAAAGCAATGTGTTCCTCTATGAGTTGTTCAATGAGTCAAGCTACAATTGCGAGTGCCGTTACAATGCGATCGATTTTGCAAGCCGCATGCAGAAAAAATACGGAAACATCAAAAAAGCCAATGAAGTATGGGGCACGGTTTTTGTGAGTTTCAAGGAGGTCTCCGAGCAGACAAATTTTGCCCAGTTCCCCGGATTGTGGGCAGACTGGTGCAAGTTTATCGGAGTGCGTTACGGTGAGCTGCTGGCAAAATACAAGAAGGTCATCCGCAGCGCAGATAAACGCAGCAACATCTATTTTACCGAGCAGGCGTCTGGAACTCCTCCGGGAAGAATAGGATTCGACTACACCATCATCGCCGACAATCTCGATGCTCTCGCTCTTGAGGGAGGTTGGAGATACGGTTACAACGCCGATTACTCCGCCGCAAACGAGGCAGAGGCGGTAGTCGCAACAGGTGTAAGCAAACACTTTTTCAACTGCGATTTCTATCAGGCTCTTGCTCAGGGAAAGCGACCTGTCGTCAACAATGAACACTATTGTTTCAGAGTTGAAAACGGTATTCGTGTTCCCAGTAAAAGAGAGGATATGATAACCTCGCTCTGGATGGAGCTTCTGCATGGAGTATCCTCCAATTTCACCTATGTCTGGGATAAGAGATCCTGGGAGTGGAAGAATTTTGAACAGGCAAAACAGAATGTTATTGCTCCGAGTTATAAATCATCATCTATGCTCAATCCCTACAACTGGGATCCCGAGCACCTTGATTGTTTCAAAATATTCCGCGCTGAGCTCGATCCGTACAAGGATAAAATACTTCCCTTTCCGCGGGTGAAATCTCCGACCGTGGCGGTGTTTTTCAGCTACCCGACCCAGCGAATGAGCTGGCATATAAAACTCAACTTCATCAAAGAACTCAATCATTGGTACACCCGAATACTGCATGCACACTATCCGGTAAAAGTAGTGTTTGAGCGTGATATAGATAAGCTGGGCAGCGAGGTTGAGGCACTGATATTCCCGGTCAGCGACTTCGTTGATCCTGAGACTCTCAAGGCGGCGGAAAAATTCCGCAAGCGCGGAGGTCTGGTCATCGCCGACACCCGTTCATTCAAGACGGATGAGTATGGAAGAAAATTGAAAAACGTTCCTGCGTTCAAGCGCGCAGCCAATCCCCAAGAGGCGATATCCATGCTCGACAAAGCCGGAGTTACCCGTTATGCTGAGCTTGTTCCGGTTTCCGGAAAGAGGTTTACCGCGAGTGACGTTCAGGTGATCGACCGCGGAGATTTCAAGCTTATCGGAATAGTCAATATGTCCGACATGACAACGCGCGCCGCCCGGTTGAAACTCAATTTGCAGAACTCTTCCGGAGAGTTTTATCTCTGCGACATCGTCAAAAAACGTTTGATCGCCAATAAGAACAAGGTGACATGGAGCTCCGGAGAACTTTCCTCAGGAGTTGTTTTGAATATTCCTCCGCAGGAAAGAGTCATCCTGACTATGGTCAGAAATCGTCCGGACGGCATGAACGTTTTCAGCGATGCAGATAGGCAAAGTGAGCTCAAATCCATCAATAAAAAGGAGCAATCCCGTGTTGCAGTTCTGCTCGATCAGGTGCGAGCCAAACGCCTTGCAGATGCCGAGGCGCGAATCCATCGCGGAGTAAAAAAGAATAAATGTGTTCCAGTTGATTTGAAGAAACATGCCAATATGGAGTTTCGCGATGAAGTTGCCGGCGACCGTAAGGGCGGATGGTTCGATCAGGGAGCAAATGATTTCAGCCATATTCCGCTCGGAAAACAGGTGTTTGCCGGAGTGCCATTTGAAATCATCGATCCGGCACAAAACGGAGGAAAGAGCGTGATCGTCATGGCAGGTACAGAGAGGAGTTATTTTCCGGAAAAAACGGCTCCTGTGCTGGTTGGACGCAAGGCGAAATACATAAATTTCCTGCACACGATGGGCTGGAACGATAAGAACAACGCGGTAGCCGTTTACCGGATAAATTATTCAGACGGAACATTTACAGATATAGAGTTGTTTTCCGGAAAAGAGATAGGCAGCTGGTGGGGAGCCCCCAAATTGAGTCGCGCCAAAATAGCAGTCGAGTCTTACAATACCCAGAAGGACTTGATAAATATGCAGTGTTTCCGTTGGAAAAATCCTGTTCCGGATAAAACAGTGGAATCCATAGTTATCCGTTCAACCGGAACCGCCGCCTCAATAGCCGTCGCAGCGATAACAGTAGAACAGCCGTAAGAGCATCAAAACGGGGCTGTTGCAAAACCTTATTGTTTCAGCATCGTATGGTGAGGGAGTTTAAGAGGCTGCTTGCCTCTTAAAAATCTCCCGGCAGGGGAGAGTCCCCTGCACCTCTGGACACATGATTTTGAGCAAAATCATGTGTCCGACGCTTTTTTGGGGGATGGAAAATTGAGACTTCTGCTCTTTTTTCTGTGAATTTCTGCTCCCGGCTTCATCCGCCTCTTCCCTGCGTTCGGCTCCGGGCGGCATAGTAGCCGCCCCTGAGCAGCCTTTTCTGGCTGCTCAGGCACTCTCTCCGTGCGATGCGGCCCGTACGACGGGCTGCGGGATACTCAGCCAGCCTCGTTGGGCTGGCTTCCTCCCCTTGTCACGGCGTAGTGTAACGAAGACGGATGCACCCGTCGTGAGCCGATTTTTATATCGACTCACTCCTATTTTTGTATATTGCACGCTCTTCGGGGAAGCTTCCTCAAAAACGTCTGAGCTGAAGAACAAACAGCCTTGTGAATTGATGAAATAAGGTATTTCTTTTCTGTCACGACTTATTATATTTCAAACTTTTAGTTCAAACAATAGATAAAGGCTGTTGCTCACCTTTCCAAGGTTTTGCAACAGCCCCTATTGGGGTTCTTCGTTTCCAGTGTGAGGATACAAAAGAACTTCGCCCTTTCCCCAGCATCATCTGCCAATATCAGGAAGCGAGCCTTTTTTTGCTGTTTGGAGTTCAGTTATTTGGCGTATCTTTCGACTCTTTTGATGTAGTCTTTCAGTTTTCCGCTGTAACCGGTGATTGTTCCGAGCTGCTTCATTGATGCTGGATCGATAATGACCGCTGAAGGAACTCCGCCGCCGAACTGGAAGGCTTTCCTGACCATGGCATTGTGTTTTACTTGAGTTGCCGGAAGTTTTATACTTCTGGGGCTGTCTATGAATACCAGAACAAAATTCTCTGACGCAAGCTTTCTGAATTTACCGGAACCGAGCACCTGAGTTTTAAGTCTCATGCAGGGAGGGCACCAATCCGAGCCGGAAGAGAGGACAAAGAGTTTCTTTCCCTGCTGCTTTGCCTTGACCGCAGCATCATTGAAGTTGACTTCCCACGTTGTGTTGGGGCCTTTTTTCCAGTTTGATGCGGCGGGAGGCAATCCGGGGATAGCCTGTGGACCTGCAATTTTTTTCTTGTTTTTACTTTTCTTGGCAGCTTTTTGTTCTTTGCGGGTAGTCTTCGTCTCTTTGTCGCTCTTTTTCTTGGACGCGGCATCTACGCTGAACATGAGTGCCAGTATGGCGAGGGCGCAAAAAAGTTTTTTCAGCATGATTTTTCTCCTACTTTTGGGGTTTTAAGTGTTGTTGATTGTAATGTCCCTTTGTTATACAATAATGCAAAAATGTGTAAATGCAAGAAAAATATCCAAAAAAACGAAAAACAATAGAAATAATAGTATTTGCCCCTAGGACCGCAAACACTACCAGATCAGGGCAGTCCGGGACGGAGTTATCATCACAAACTCAGATACGGTTGACGGATGGAACTCTGCCGGAACCTCTGCTGCGGTCGTTCATTACGGAAAACCGCATCTGGTTTATTCCTACGTCCGCGAAGAGGACTCATACTATATAAAGGAAAAATCTCCGGCCCGTTTTGTAAGCAATGAGACTGGAGAGGTAATACCGCTTGAAGTGTATGAAGTCAAACGCAGCCGTTCGAGCCACGATGAAGGACGTCGCGTGTTTGTGAAATATTACGTGCGCGGAAAGTCAGACCATTTGCGATTTGAATCGACCGGAGTCGTAGAAATAGACGTTGAGCTTCCTGCTGATATGAAATAAAATTTTCGTTGAAAAGCCTTAAAAAAGCATGAAAGGGCGAAAAAACGAAGAAAAACGCATAAAAAATCAAAAAAAGTTTAAAAATGAGCTTGCAAAAAAAATAAAAGGAGATATATTAGGTAACATGATGTGAATGACATCACCACTTCTAAGTGGGCGTATAGCTCAGTTGGTTAGAGCGCCACGTTGACATCGTGGAGGTCATAGATTCGAGTTCTATTACGCCCACCATTTTTTTGCCCAAAAGAGTTCAGTCAATTATGATTGAACTCTTTGCTTTTATAGTGATGTGTGCCTGTACCGCAATGGTTTACAGCAAACTCATTCCGTAGCAGTTCTCTCCATAGAGAACCACATAGACTCTCAAAAGCGTGTGTTTGAATAGAAATCTCCGGAAATTCTCTGCAATGTAAAGGTCAGCGACCTTTATGCGTGGCTTTGCATTGCCGTGATATACTGCATTTAGATCAAAAAAACAAGTCTTTGTCTTCAAAAAAATACTTGATTTATCTCTTATTGTACGCCATGTTATAGTGCCCACCAGAGCAACACGGCACAAGTTTCCGTCTGTTGTTTCTTATTCCCCGTTCCGCCCGGGTAAAGTTAGCTTTTTCGTAATCCTCCAAAGTTGAAGCAGCTTTCATAAATTCAAGTGTATCATAGCGAAATATGTTGTTTGTGTAGGAAGAAATCTTTTTCGACAGAACAATCCACGTTCATGTTTCCCAATTTTCTTAAAAATCACAAATAATATCACTTTTCTTCTTGTAATTTATGCTTTCACGTGATATATTTTACCTATTGTTGTAAATTGGGGAGAAGTTCTCATTTTTCAGCAGTGGCTAATTGACAACCGTTATATTTCAGCAAATGTCTGGAAAACCGACCAAGTTAAAATGATTATTTGCTCTGTCTTAGGTGAAATGTATCCGGTAGGATTGTGTCTGCACATCTTGCCGGACGTTCTCTGGCATAGATAGAGCAGGCTCTTGGTCGGGCCTTCCAGACAATGCTTGGGAGCGTTCGGTTTTTATTTGAACGTACCAAGCAAGCTGGATTTCGCAGCAGAAAGTTGTGGAATCGGCAAGCTCGCTAAAATTTTATGGGGGATTTCCGATCATGAGAATGATTACTGCTACGACAGCATTAAAGATGCCGCTTTACGGCATCAGCTTCTCGCTGTCCGCATGCTCGGTATCCTCTACAGTTTTTCGGAGCACTGAAAAACTGTCTTGCGCGAACGAAGTGAGCGCAAGCAAGCAAGCAAGCAAGCAAGCAAGCAAGCAAGCAAGCAAGCAAGCAAG
>SUVY01000102.1 GCA_015061775.1 Lentisphaerota bacterium
TTGCTTGCTTGCTTGCTTGCTTGCTTGCTTGCTTGCTTGGCTCCGCCAAGTGTGCCTGTCTGTCGCTTCGCTCCAGACAAGCCGCTTGGCTTGCTTGCTCTTGTCGCGGCGTAGAGTCGCAAAGCGACCGAAGCCGGATGCTTGCTTGGCTCCGCCAAGTGCGCCTGTCTGTCGCTTCGCTCCAGACAAGCCGCTTGGCTTGCTTGCTCTTGTCGCGGCGTAGAGTGCAAAGCACCGAAGCCGGATGCTTGCTTGCTTCTATCAGGAGTTCCGAGGATGCGGACAGCATGGAACCGATGCCGTAAAGCGGCATCTTAAATGCGGTCGCAGCAGTAATTGTTCTCATAACCGGAAATCCCCACACATTTAGTAAACTCGCCGATTTCACAACTTCCTGCTGCGAAATCCGGCTTGCCTGACAGCGTAAAAAAACTAACGCAATGCAGGAAATATATCACACTAAACCGTAATTACAAGAAGAGAAATAAGATTATTTCCGTTTTTTATGAATTTCCGGAATTTCATCAAGTGTCCGGGTTGATTTTTTTGACCGGTCATATTATATTTATTGAAACAATATAAGGTAAAATCATGACTCAGCTTCGACCCGGAGATTTTTTCGCCGGATGTAAAATCATCAACATTTGCGGCAAAGGCGGATATGGCACTGTCTATCTGGCTGAAGATGCCACAGGCAAACGTGTCGCTGTCAAAATCATCAATACCAATGAGCAGCAACGGGAACTTGACGGCATCAGAAAATATATGCCGGTTTCACGGAATTCACCTTATTTGCTTACGATTTTTCATGTCGGCATCGAGCAGAATGAACTTTTTATAATTATGGAAGCGGCTGATTCGCTCGCAGATTTCAAAGTTTATCTGCCGGATACTCTTGGCAAACGCATCCAGTTTTATGGCAGGCTCTCTCCTGTCCAGGCACTTGAAACTGTCAAAAAACTCACTGCGGCAGTAAAAACTCTGCATGATGCCAAACTTATTCACCGGGATATCAAGCCGGATAATGTGATTTTTGTCGATGGGCAGCCCAAGTTGTCCGATCCCGGGTTGATTTGTTCAACGGAATGTTCCATTTCTCTTGCAGGAACTTTTGGATTTTTACCCCCGGAATGTTTTTCCGGCATGGAAAGTAATTCATATCAAAGTGATGTTTATGCCCTGGGCAAGCTGTTTTACTGCATCATTACCGGCGAAGCTCCGGGACGATTTCCCCATCTGCCTAATGAATTAAGTTTCCCTTTATGCAGAAAACTTTTGCCGATCCTGTTGAAAGCCTGCAACGCCAAAAAGAAAAAACGTTATTCCTCCATCATCGAATTCCAACAGGATCTTCCCGATAAACTTCCGAATCCGGGGATCTTTCTGCGCTTGAAAGAACGTTTCCGCACCTGGCGGCTTATGCACTGTTATTTGTGGCGAACCATTTTGCTGATACTTTTTACCGGCTTGGTACTGGGCGCCGCAACGCTCTGCCATCAGCGGCAGAAAAAATTAAAGCTGGAGGAGATGTATAAAGAACTCAATGCTGAAAAATTGGATTTCGAGAAAAAATCAATGCCGAAAACCGGTACATCGCACTGCAGATTTCGCACCTTATTGGAGAAAAAAACAGCAGACGGCTGATAAAACAATGTACATCTTTGCCCCGGGATCCGGAAAAAGCCGCCGCACAATACCGGCAATTGTCAAAACGACTCAATTCCATTGCCATGCTCAACACCAAGCGAAATAAAAACATCCCGGATGCGATGAAACGACTTGCCGCCAAACGGGCTTTTCTGAAATCGCCGTTGGGGAATTTTTTGACACCGGAGCAAAAAAAATCGTTGGAAAATGAATTACAGCAGGATGAAAATAAAAACAAAAAACGGCTTGGCAATTCTTTAAAGATTGAAAAAACATTTTATCCGGACTCTTCCGGCATTTTTGAATTCAACTATATACCGCCGGGGAATTTTATCTCAAAAGAGGGCAAATTGATACGGATAGATTATCCGTTATGGGTTGCTCCGCATAAATTAAATGTCAGGCAATTTTCCCGGATGTGCCGTTTTCAACCGCCCCGGAGCCATGATCAGGAGTTGCCGGCAGTTCGATTTTTGTGGAACGATATTCTTCAGGGATGCCTCCATGCCAATGACACGTTTCAGGTCGTAGCGCCATTTCCGCCGGGATATATTGTCAGACCGCTTACCAATGAAGAATGGGAATATTGCGCATCACGCGCAGAGCGTTTCGGACTGCACGATTTAGGTGGTAATATCGCCGAAATCATCTCTTCGGGCAAACACAATTTCAGAGATTCTGTTCTCGCACGTCATAAAACTTCCCGCAATGGGTATAAAGAGATCGCTTTCTACCAAACCTTTGTCAAAAACATCGGCAGCAGAATAGCCATTGCGCCGGGAACTGGAAAATTCTATGAACAGAATTTGATAAAAGGTTCACCGCAACATATTGCAGTTAACGGGAAACACTATGAGTTTTTTGGACATTTGTGTGCAAATTTCACCCGTCAAGATGCTGAAAACTATTGCCGTTTGCTGGGAGGCAGACTTGCGGTGCTTGATTCTCCGGATTTGATTCAGAAAATATATAATACGGCATCCCCGGTCATTAAATATAATATTTGCGTGGCGGCAGATTTCAAAAACGGCAAGTGGCTGTGGAGTAATGGCAAAGCTGTTCAGAATCCTCCGCCGCCTCCTGAAAAAGGGGAATATTTTGTCATGAAAGGAAGACGCTTTGCCAAAACACACACCAGGCAATATCTCGGTTTTATCTGCGAATGGACTGCTGAAGAGTTTCAAGCCAGAAAAAATTGGAAAACGAGGATTTCCCAGTTTCCATCACATTCAATAAAAACGTTTTATGTTGATGGTAAAGAATATGCCGTTTTCAAACTTCTTATGAACTATCCGCACTTGTGCCGCCGGTTTGCGGAACTTCTGGGAGGGAAACTTGCCGAACCGGAAAGCACCGTTTTGCAGCAGAGAATCAGTACTCACCTGAAGGAGTTTGATGCTCATGCGACCCTGGTGGGCGGTTATTGGCACTATGGCAAATATTTCTGGTATTCCAGCAAAAACGAAATCAAAGGATCGCTGGCATTAACCGGGCAAGTCATAGATCCTGCCCCTTCTCTGTCTGCGCCTGCAATAAAAAGCGGAAAACTCTGTGCTATTCAACTTCCGGTACAGTTTCTGGTGGAATTTCCAGCTCCCGGATCAACTCTTGAATAATTGCACGCAATTTTTTCAAACAGCGGTGTTTTTGAGTATATAACCTGGAAGTTGAAAAACCTGTTTTGGCGACAACCTCTGCGATTGGCAGTTTTTGACAGAAAAGCATATCAAAAGAGAGATAACTTTCACTGCTGACAGAATTTTTCAAAATAAGCAGACTTCTATCCAGCAAAAACTGTTCATATTCCTGCATGAATTTAATGTCCAGTTCAGGGACAACAGCATAGTCATCACCCAGCACATCTGCCTGATGATTTGTTTTTTTCCTTAACAGGTTAAAAGAAACATTTGTTGCGATCTTGAACAAAAAACTGCGGAAATGACAACGTTCAGGATCATAAATAAAATTCTGCAATTTCCGGCTGCAAATGAGTGCAACTTCCTGCATAAGATCCTCGCACTCTTCTTTGTTAAGGTGACGTGCAGCCCCAATTGCAAAAATCATTGCTTTGTATTTATCATAAAATTCTTGCCATGCCGCACCATCATTTTCCCCCAGATGCTCAAGGTGTGATTTTCTGGTGGTGTATCCTCTGACAGATTTTGAGTAATATGATGCAATATTTGGCATAACACAACTTTCTGATTCTACATCAATGCCCCAAAGATAGCAATTTATTTCTGCTCTCTTTGGCTGAATAAAACTAAAAAAGACAGGTTAAAAACTGTCTCGCCTTAATATAGCCGTGGTTTATGAAATTGCAAACATTGAAACAGACTTCAGCCGAAGTAAAATGCCAAACCTGCAAGATAACTCCGGCAAACACGATAAAGGCAAGCGTTTTTTCTCCGATGGAGAGACGGTCAAGATCATTGATGGGATTTTCGCAGTTTTCAGGCATACGGACATTTTGTGTCCAATGGCGGAAAGAAAATTCAGAAAATTACAAGTCGCAGTGTTTTTCCAGAAGCTGCGCAGAAATATCGCAGATTTGACGGCGCAGTGATAGCGGAGACAAAACGGTTGCGTGGGAACTGAAGTGCATGACCCACGGAATAAGCTGGGATCGCAGAATACGTTTAATATGGATTTCACCGTTGTTATCGGAATTGAAAGTCAGTTTTTGCAGCAGAAAAAGTTTTTCGGCATCGAGTAACGCACCCTGCGTTTGGCGGTAGGAATTATCCTGCCGCCAAGTGATTTTTTCTCTTATTTCGGTTCGGCGACCAGACGGAAACCGACCGTATTGTATCTTCCCTGAGCACGGCGGCCTTCACCTCGATAGCTGGTCCGGCAGGAATTTTTGTTGGCGTACCATGAACCGCCGCGGATGGCGTTGACGGTTTTGCCGCGTTCGGCTCCATT
>SUVY01000035.1 GCA_015061775.1 Lentisphaerota bacterium
AAAAAACAAGAAAGGATGTGCTTATGAATCAAGAGCAACACAAAATCTCAAATCGGGTCGTGGGAGCGTTCCGCTCTGGTGGAAAACTTTTCCTGCTGCCGTTCCGTGAAAATGGATTTGCACCGCTTTATCCGGTATTGAAATCCAAAACTTTGATGACAGGTCTGGTTACAGTTGCGACTGTGAGCCAGACCTTTGCTGCACCGGGCAGTTACGGTATTGATGCCTCTTCCGGGCTGGGGTATGTGCAGTGGATCATTATGGCAATCGGTTTGATTTTTACCCTGATTATGGGGATTTCAACCGGTTTTGCATTCAAAAATGATGCCGCCAATGCCAAAGCCCAGCTGATCGGAACCATTCTGATTCCGGTGCTGTTCGCCATTATCCTCTACATCTTCAATCAGACATTGGGTATTTCGCTGAACTCATCCAGCGGTCTGTGAGGTGTTTATGCAGGACGACCACGGGCTTATAATTCCGCGGAATCCTCAACAGGTTCCGGCGTCACAATTCAGGTTATCCCGCAATCTCAAGGTGCGGGGAGATGCGATCTATATCATCTTTTCCGGGATCGTGGCGTCGGTATTTCTTTTTTTCTGTCTGATGGATACTTCCGCAGTACTGGCTGTTGCCACAGCATGGATACCTCTTGTTGTGTCGGTCTGGTTTTATTTCCGTTTTGTCCGGGAAAAGCCCCGATATTACTTCGAGTATTTCCTGAACAGCCTTTACGGAAACACCCTGCGGATTGATCCCCATAAAAAACTCCTGCTGAAAGCGAGGAAAAAATGATCAATTTCCCAAATGGTTACATCATTGAAACAGAAAAGCCCCAGGATGCTTTTCTGGTCTATGGTGAGCTTAACAATACCGGTTTTGTTGCCAAAGGATTCCGGCTCAATGTGCCGAATCTTTCCCATTCCAGCTGGGGGCAGAAAAACGAACTTTTTCTGCATTTGCAATCCTACCTTGCCCGTTTGGACTCCGGAAGACGGATTCAATTCCGTTATAAACGGGACTCCAATTACCGCAGGATTCTGGATAAATATGATGCCGATACTGAACATTTTTCTGATTTACCCTTTGCCAGAGAATTCAGAAACCGCATTTCCGCACAATTCAGAAAGGAGATGGAAAATCACGAGTTGCGGCGGGAATATCTGACCTTGTATCTTTCCAGACCGGCAAAAGAATTTATTTCCGGAGCTTTGGATGTAAATTCAGAAAGGGCTATGAATGCTTTTACAGAAAAAGTAACCGGCTGTTTTGAATCCGAGTTCCTGCTGCTGAAAAGTGCGTTCACCTTTCCGGTGGAAAAACTGACGGCATTGGAACTTTTTGAAGAGTTTTTTTCATCAGTCAACAAATCCATCACCCCGGATGCCGTGGACTTTGAGAAACTCTTTACTCCCAACTTTGCCGAAATCTATCAGAATGAATATTCGGCTGTGGATCACTCCGGCATTGACCGGAATGCTCAAACCGTTACGGATCGGGGATATGGAATGTACGGGGATGGAATGTATCACAACATCCTGACCTTGAAACAGCTCCCATCCTTTGATCTTACACCTTTTTACGGAAATGTGATGCTTGATGTGGATGCCGGAAACTTTTCCGTAACTGTCAATATGCGTCCATTGAACAAGGTCAAGACCATTGAAAAACTGGAAGCCCGTCAGGCGGCTGCCCAGCGGGATTTGGAAGCTGATCCAAGTTCAAAACTATATGACAATGTATATTGTACAGCAGCTCACATCATTCCGCAAGGGGGCAGAAAAAATTTTTAACTGATTTTTTTGATTATCCCGTCACAAGCTCGCGGGCAAAGATATTCATACCCTCTTCTGCGGAATAAGCTCCAAGCACTTTTCCATGTTTAAAGACGATGAGGGTCTCTCCTCCGCGGCTGCCTGCGACTCCGAGGTCTGCGCTGCGCGCCTCGCCGGGACCGTTGACCGGACAACCCATGACGGCGACTTTGCGGTGCGGAATAACCACCTTTTCGCGCTTGAGTCTGCCGATGAGGTTTTCTACTTCGGAAACGAGCTTTTCAAGCTCTATCTCAGTTCTTCCGCAGCCGGGACATGAGATGACTTCAGGCATAGCTTCGCGCAGTCCGCAGCTCTCCAGTATCGCAAGTGCAACCGGGATCTCTTCCGCTGGCGGAGCGGTCAAACTAACTCTGATGGTATCGCCTATTCCATCCATAAGCAGACTGCCGATGCCGACCGAAGACTTGACGCTTCCGCGCAGACGGGTTCCGGCTTCGGTGACTCCGAGGTGGAGCGGATAGTCGGTCGTGGAGGCAAAACGCCGCACAGCTGCACAGGTCACGCGGACATCTGAGGATTTCAGCGCGACCTTGATATTACGCACTCCGCACTCTTCGAGCATATCGCATTGCGTTTTTGCTCCATCGACCAGAGCTCCTGCCATAGCTTCAAAACTGTCGGCACCGTCATCCATACGGCGGCGGACTTCAAGCGTACCGATACTTCCGGAATTTGCTCCGACCCGGACGGCAACGTTGTTGTCAAGTACTGCATGGGATATCTCCCTCAGCATTTTCATATCACTTATCAATCCGGGATTGAGCCTCACAGCGGAAGCTCCTCCGGCAATCGCTCCAAGCGCGCTTGCTCCGTCAAACTGGATATCAGCGACAACAGGTATCGGACTTGATTTAACGATTTTGGCGAGGCACGGAGCATCTTCGCTGCGGTCAAATGCCAGACGTATGATATCGCATCCGGCTTCATAGAGACGGTTTATCTCGCGGATGTTCCCCTCAACATCGGTCACGGGGATCGTGGTCATCGTCTGAACAGTTACCGGATGATCGCTGCCGACTCCGACATTTCCGACATAAAAATTACGGGTTTTGCGGCGCATTTTTCACACTTTCCGTTGCCGGAACAAATCTTCTGAACAGTCTGCGGCTGTCGGAAAATGTCACGTAGAGCATCAATCCGATAAGCAGCACGACAAAGATATTTGTCAATACTTTTATTACTATATCAGGCAGAGGACGGCGGATGATCAATTCGATCGCTCCGAACAGCATGTGTCCTCCGTCAAGTACAGGAAGCGGAAGAAGATTGAATATCATGAGCGCAAAGGATATCACGACCACGAAATAGATTCCTCCGATCAGACTGCCGCGGTGGACGCTGTCGAAAAGGACGGTTCCCATACCGAGGGGACCCGACATGTGCCCCGGCTTGATGGAGCTTTGCTGCTTGGTGATACCGAGCTTGTTTCCTGCTCCGACCAGAAGTCCGCGCAGACTTTTATAACTCATGTCGCAGGTATCGATAAACTGCGCCCACGGAGTCGGATGGTCGATCATAAGTATAGACGCATCTATCGTCATCGGAACTATCTTGTCACACTTGAGTTTGAACACCAGTTCTTTATCGGCACGTTTGATTTTGACTTCAAAGGGTTTGGCTTTCATTGAACGCAGCATTTCAAGCGCAGCAGATGCGTCAGAAATCTTCTTACCATCGATCTCTATGATTTTGTCTCCGGCAACAACTCCGGCTCTTGCCGCAGGAAGCCCCGGCATGACATTGGCGATGACGGCGTCTGCACTGTTTTCTTTGAAGCTTACTCCGGCAAGATACAATGTGTATTCCTCGCCTACTCCGGGAACGGGCTTGGCCTTGACGGTAAAATCAAGCAGATCGTTTCCGCGCTTCACCCGCAATTTAACATCGTTGTTTCCGGCAAGATCGAGCTGGAACTGGAACACGGCAGCCTGAGTCACAGGAACGCCATTGACCGCCGTTACCACGTCTCCGTCACGGAGTCCTGATTTATAAGCGATACCATCCTGTTTGACCACCAGCTTCACAGGAATAAGCGGAGTAAAAAACGGATAAGCTATTTTTTCACGCTTCAAACTGCCGGGAGCATTGGGATTTTCCTGAGGAACATATTTGACCAGCACTCTCTTTCCGTCAGGCTTGACGACCTCAAGCTCGATCTCTCCCACCGCGAAAAGCAGCTTTTTAGTGAAACCAGCCCAGGTGTCGTGGAAATTTTTTCCGTTGAGTTTCACAATGCGGTCGCCTTTGCGGAGTCCGGCAGCGTACTCAGGACTCTTTTCCGGGATCTCAAGCACGGTAATTTCGCGCATTTTCGGGGAATCCTGCGGCATACCGTATATCCAGACGATACAGGCGACCAGCATTCCGGAAATCAAATTGAAAAGCGGTCCTGCAACTGCGGTGATTATACGGTCGAGCGGTTTTGCCCGCTCAAGAACTGTACCATCGGCAGCTTTGGGAGCGGAACTTGTGGCATCCACCTGCGGAATATCACAGTAACCTCCGAACGGAAGGTATCCCAGACGGTACTCTACACCTTTGTATTTTTTGCGCCAGAAAGGTTTGAATCCGAGAGCAAATGCGTCCACGTGCAATCCGCGCCATTTTGCGGCGACAAAGTGTCCGAGTTCGTGACAGAAAATACAGTAACCGATGGCGAAAAAGACAAATGCCAGAGACAAAACTATATCAAGTATCGAAAGCAATGTATCTATCATAATGCTCCTTTGCGGATTTGGTGTATCCGTATTGTCTCTTCACGACACGGATACCGGTGAAGTTTCCTGCTCCGGCAGAGCCGTTGCAAACGATAAAAAACAAGTCCGGAGCAAACCGCCCCGGACTTTTAAAGCGGTCACAGAATATTTCAGAGCAATCCGCAGCCTTTGAGCGTATCCTTGAGAACAGCGGCGTTCTTCCCGGAGAGCTCGCAGAGCGGAAGACGGTACTCCGCCTTACCCATTCCGAGCATCTCCATCGCGGCCTTGACCGGAATGGGATTGCTCTCAATAAAGAGGTCACAGAAAAGTCTGTAATATTTCGCGTGGATCTTGCGGGCGGCAACGAAATCGCCGTCAAGCGCAAGCTGAACCATCCCAGAGAGCTCTCCAGGAATGATATTTGATGCCACGCTGATGATTCCTTTGGCTCCGACTGACATCATCGGCAGAGTGAGACTGTCGTCGCCGCTCAACACGGTGATATCGCAGCGGTCGAGGATATCGGACACGCGGTCAACGCTGCCGCCAGCCTCTTTGACTGCAACGATCATCGGATTGGAGGCAAGACGCGCCACGGTATCGACCGCGATCGGAACTCCGGCTCTGCCGGGCACATTGTAGAGAACCACGGGCAGCTCGATGGTGTCGGCAACGGTCGAAAAGTGACGGTAAAGTCCCTCCTGAGTGGGCTTATTGTAGTAGGGGGTCACCTGCAAACTCGCGTCTGCTCCGAGAGCTTTTGCCTCACGGGTGAGCTTGATAGCCTCATCGGTGGCGTTGGCTCCGGTTCCGGCGATGACCTGACAGCGTTTGTTCGCAAACTCGATGACCTTTTCGATGACCTTCATGTGCTCATCGCAGTCAAGAGTGGGAGACTCTCCGGTAGTTCCGACCGGGATCAATCCGGCAACTTTGCCCGCGATCTGGGCTTCGACCAGATCTTTGAGAGCCGCATAATCAACTTTTCCGTTGGCAAGCGGGGTTACCAATGCGGTATAGACTCCCTTTAATTCCAACATAATAACTTTCTCCTATGATTTGGGGTGCATACTATATCACATTATTTAAAATATCACTCTTTTTCATTAAAATCAATACTCCAAAGTTGAAAAACTCGTTTTCTGCGTCTAAATTAATTGAGTTGACACAAGAAATCAGACAAAAAAGGAATTTTTACCGTATGAAACAGCTTGCTATTTTTTGCGCCGCCGCCCTTGCGGTACTCTCCGGATGCATATCTTATGAGTATGACGGAAAAGTCTCCGGAACGCCGACTTCGACTGTGGAGATCTGCACCGATGCTTCAAAACTCAATATGAATGAATATTCACTCCTCGGAACCGCCTCCGCCTCTGGAGACAGCGTCAACTACTCGCGTTATGAGCTCTTTGAGAAACTCTCAGGCGAAGCAAAAAAGTGCGGAGCCGATATCATTCTCGTCATCTCTCATCAGGTCGTTCCCTCTTCTGTCGGACGCGCGGACGGCATCAATGCCTCTTTCGACCAGGGAGACTCCAATACCAGCTGGCAGCAGATCGGCAGAGATATGGACTCGACTTACGGAAACGCCAGAGGAAGAGGCTCCAATGAGAGCATCGGCAGTTACACAAGAGTCATACGGGCAAAATTCCTCAAACGGAACAACTCCGCCGCCGCTGATAAAAAATGAGTTTGCAATTTGCTCCGTGGGTGCTCCCGGTAATCCTCTCGGCAGTCACGCTCGGTATATATGACATCACCAAGAAACACGCCGTCAATGCCAATTCGGTAATGCCGGTGCTTTTCTTTTCCACCCTCTCCGGATGCGCAGCAATCGCGGTAATATCGGCATTCAACCAGGGACTCGGAGTCGTCTGCGCCCTCAGCGCAAAAGAGCTTGCGCTGGTCTGGCTGAAATCCCTGCTCGTTGCGGCAAGCTGGGTGTGCGCCTATTATGCTATGCGCAGCTTGCCCATAAGCATTGCAAGTCCGGTGCGCGCAAGTGCTCCTTTCTGGACTTTCCTCGGAGGTCTGCTCATCTATCACGAGATCCCCTCCCCCATACAGACCGCAGGTATGCTGCTTATATTTGCCGGATACTTTGCCTTCTCTGTGATAGGTAAACTTGAAGGGTTTTCCATCCGTCACAAAGGAATGATACTCATTTTTGCCGGAACTCTGCTCGGAGCTGTTTCCGCGCTCTACGACAAATACCTGCTCAATGTTTTGAATATTCCGCATACTCCGCTTCAATTTCACTTTGCGCTCGATCTCTGCGTCATCCTCGGAGCTGCATGGGCTACCAGATATGCCGTCAGCAAAATCAGAACTCCTTTTGTCTGGAAATGGAGCATCTTCGCCACCGGGATACTGCTCGTCACCGCAGATTTCCTCTACTTTTACGCCCTATCCATGCCCGATATAAAAATCAGCATTTTTTCTCTGATAAGACGCTCAGGATGCATCATAAGTTTTACTGCCGGCTCCCTGTTCTTCAGAGACAAACACCTCAAAATCAAAGCCGCAGCTCTCATGCTCATCCTGCTCGGAGTTGTTTTGCTCACCGTGAAATTCAAGGGGGCGTGATTTATGGAAACGATCGAACGTCTCAATGATATTCACAGAAAATTGCGGCTCACCGACCGCAGAAAGCTCGATGGGAAATTCCGGAAACTTCTGGATATCATCAAATCCGGCAGAGCTCAGGAAAACAGTATTTTCGTCCACAACTTTCTCATCGAACTCGAAGAGGCTGAAAAACGTTCTCTTGAGCGTTTCACCCGCAGACTGCATATCGAATATCCGGAAAAACTGCCGATAACTGTCCAAGTAGATGAACTGAAAAACTGCATATCTGCCCATCAGGTGGTGATCGTATGCGGAGCCACGGGTTCCGGGAAAACCACCCAGCTCCCAAAAATCGCAGTTGAGTGCGGCTGCGGAGTATCCGGACGCATCGGATGTACTCAGCCAAGACGTCTTGCTGCAACTGCCCTCGCCGCCCGCTTCGCTGATGAAACAAGAGTCACTCTCGGAAAAGAAGCCGGATATCAAATCCGTTTCGATGACCGCACTGATGTCTCCACATCGGTAAAATTCATGACCGACGGAATCCTGCTCGCCGAGACCCGCAATGACCCCGATCTGCTGCAATATGATTGCCTCATCCTCGACGAAGTGCATGAGCGCAGTCTCAATATCGACTTCCTGCTCGGATATCTCAAACAACTTATTTCAAGACGCAAAGATATCAAAATCATCATCTCTTCTGCAACGCTTGAATCGAACCGCATATCGGAGTTTTTCGGAAACGCTCCCGTCGTGGAGATTCCGGGAGGTCTTTACCCGATCGAGGATATATTTATGCCGCTCGAAGAGGATGAAGAACTAAACGAGGGTATTTTCAGAGCTTCCGAATTTCTCGGAGACCTTGATCCGCGGGGGGATATCCTTGTGTTCCTTCCCGGAGAGCGGGAGATCCGTGAGTGCTGTGAATATCTTGCAGGGAAACGGTTCAATTCAACTGAGATACTTCCGCTCTTCGGCAGATTGAGTGCCTCCGAGCAGGACAGGGTATTCAAACGCTCATCCAAACGCAGGATAGTTCTTGCGACCAACGTGGCGGAGACCTCGGTCACTATTCCCGGAATAAAATTTGTCATCGACTCCGGACTCGTCCGCCTCAGCCGCTTCAATCCGAGAACGCGCATTCAGGAGCTGCTGGTCGAACGGGTCTCTCAGGCGAGCGCAAGGCAGAGACGCGGACGCTGCGGACGTCTCTCTGACGGAGTGTGCGTCAAACTATATACGGCTGAAGAGCTGGAAAAGGCTCCGGAATACACTGCTCCGGAAATACAGAGAACTGCTCTATCCGGAGTCATTCTTCAGATGGCGGCTTTGCGGCTGCCTCCTATTGAAGAGTTTCCGCTTCTCGACCCTCCGAGCCCGGCCCTCATCCGCGAGGGAGTCCGTACTCTCACAGATCTGCACGCTGTCACGGCTGAGAGTCCGGCTGTCCGTCAGCTCACCCGCGAAGGAGCAAGACTCGCCGCACTCCCGGTCGATCCGCACATCGGCGCGATGCTTCTTGCCTCAAAAAAGTACAATACCCTTCCGGAAATGCTGGTCATCTCCTCGTATTTGAGCATATCAGACCCGCGTGAGAGACCTTTTGACAAGCCAAAAGAGGCGGATTCCGCCCACAAAAAATTCAACTCTGAGGAGTCCGATTTCCTCGGAATACTCAAACTCTATTACGCTGCATTCAATCAGGGATTTTCCAACACTCAGCTCAGGAATTTCTGCAAACAGAATTACCTCAACTTCCGGCGCATGAGAGAGTGGAAAAGTCTTGCTCTCGAACTTGCATCAAGTCTCAACGGCTCGCTTCCGGAAGACGCTGCTGTGACGGTCAAAAATTCCGTTGCGCTGCACAAAGCTATCCTGTGCGGAATTCCGCGGCAGGTATCCTGGTACGATAAAAATGAACGCGTTTACCGCGATATGACGGGCAGAGCCTTCACCGTTTTTCCCGGTTCGGGACTGGCAAAAGTGAAAACTCCGCATCCGCAGATCATGTATTTCACCATCATGGAAACCAGACAGCGGTTCGCGCGTCTCTGCGCTCTCACCGACGCGGCATATCTGCTGGAAACAGCTCCGCACCTCTGCCGGGCTTCTTACAGCGACATTCACTACGACGATCGCTCAGGATTCGTTTACGCAAAAGAGAAAATCACCTGCGGAACGCTTATCGTCGTTCCCGGACGCAACGTTCATTATGCAAAAATAAATCCGGCTGAAGCACGAGAGGTCTTTCTGCGCGACGCCCTCGCTGCCGGACTCGTTCCCCCCAAAGCCGCTCCGTGGGTCAAACGCCTTGCCGATGACCTTGAACTGCTGCGCGGTCTGGAAAAGAAAATGCGCCGTCCGGAAAGCATTGTCGATGAAGCATCACTCTTCAACGTCCTCGACCGGACTCTTCCGGAAAACATCGCAAGCGTCAACGACATCAAAGAGGACTTCAAGTTGAACAAGAGCAACTGGACTTTCGATGCCGCAGAATTTGTCTATTCAGAAGATGTTTTTGACGCACTCGATGATTATCCGGATCAGCTTGTATGCGGAAACATACGCGCAAAGCTGCAATACAATTTCGATCCCGGCGAAAAAAATGACGGAATGATGCTGTTTATCAAAGAGGATGATCTTCCGCTCTTCAACGGACATCTTCCGGACTATCTTGTTCCGGGATGGCTTGAGCGCAAAGTGGAAATAATGCTCAAAAGCCTGCCCAAGGCCCAGAGAAGAGCTTTTGCTCCGACCCATGACGCGGTCGTTGACTTCTGTCAAAAGGTGCGAAAAAAAGAGATCATCACCAATCAGAGTATAGCTGACGCGATGATCGAATATTTGAAAAATGAATATCAGCTCTCCCTTCCCGCCTCAGCGTTTGATGACATCGAGTATCCGGAGTTCCTCGTTATGAAGACCGCCGTTACCGACGCTCATGGTAAGGTCAAAGCAGTGCACCGCACCTATCCCGACCGCAGCCGCATCGGCAACCGCCTCGCCGGAGCAGTCAGCGCAAAGTGCGGAGTTACCAACAACAAAAAAAGCAGCGACTCCTTGTGGCCGTCGGACGGAGTATTGGAGTATGAGGTGAGTATTCCTGACGCAGGCAGCAGAAAAGGTTATCCAGCCCTGTGCGTGGAAAACAATCAGGTGAACTCCGCAGTATTTCTCGATGAGAATGATGCAAAATACCACCATCGCAACGCCATCATTGAGCTGATCAAAGCGACGTTGAAAGAGGAGTGTGCCTACTGGGTGAAGAAGACCTCGTTTTCCAACAATGCCAAACTCACGCTTTTTCTCAATACTCCGGAGCCGGCAAAAGATCTGCTCAATGCGGCTATAACTGAAAGCCTCGAAGTCGATCCGGATGATATAAGGAGCAGCTCAGCCTTTGAACTTGCTCTCGAAGCCGCGAAGCCGGAGATCGGAGCAAATATGTCCCGCCTCGCCCAGACACTCGAAAAACAATGCTCAGATGTTGACTCCATAAAAGCTGCCGCCAAACGTCTCCCCGGAGGAAACTTTACCAAACAGGATATCCTCGATGAGATAAAATTCCTCTACCGTCCCGGATTTCTCAAAACCCGGGAGGCTTTTTCCAACTATCCGCGTTATCTTAAATCTCTGCACCTGAGATTGGAACGAGCCGCAGGAGGCGGATGCGCCAAAGATGAACAGAAGGCGGCGGCAATCATTCCGTGGATAGAACGCTTCTTCCTCGCCGCTGAAAGCTGTGATATATCCTCAAATCCGCAGCTGACAGAGTTCTGGCTGGTGCTCGAAGAGGCTCGCATCGCCGCATTCACTCCGGAACTGAGGACAAACGTCAAATCCGCCGCCTCTAAACTTGAAAATATCTGGAATAAAATCAGACTGAAATAGATACGCACTTGAAATCATAAATGCACCGTGCTATATTGTTTCAGAAGCTTCCGTTCAAACGGACACCAGAGATACATTTAAACAAAAGGAGAACGCTTATGAAAAAGTTTTTTGCAGCTTTGATCGCCGTTGCCGCCATCTTCTCTCTCTCAGCCGATGACGTGCTTGTCTGGAAACCTGATTTCACCAAACTCAACAGAAAAAACAGCGGAACCGGTATCTGGTGCCAAACATCGAAAGGCATGGAGTGCACCGCCGAATACCTCAAAGACCGTCTCCGTTTGACCATCGTCAAAAACCCGTGCAACGCCCTGATGGCTGCTCAGGGACTTATCCTCTACACCGGAAAATTTGAGAAGGGTGTCAAATATGAGATATCCTTCAAAATCAAATCCACCAAAGCTGTCCGTATCTGGGCTTCCGCCGCCATGGGAAAAGCTCCGTGGAAAGCCTTCAAGGGAGAATACATCGACCTCGAAGCCAACGAAGAAGAGGATGAGGATATCGAATTCGTCATTCCGGCAAGCTATGACGGCAAGACATTCCGCGCGCTCTTCCTCGGTCTCGGAAATGCTCCGGAAGGAACTGTTTTCGATATCTACGACGTCAAACTCACCAAAGATACCGACAATTAATCTTACCGCGATATCTGCGCCTGCACGACGGCTTTTTACCAGCCGGAAACGCTGCAGGCGTTTTTTTTGTGTTTTTTGCAGACTTTTTTACGGTTTTGACTTGAAAAACAGGCATTTAAGGTCTATTTTACCTGACAGTAGGATTATAGTATATTTTTGAGGCAATATAATAAATGTGCCGTATGGCATGAATGATACCGGAAAAAGTAACTTATGCAACGCAAAACATTCAGTAAAGCACCGATATACGCAAAAAACGCTTATAACCAGGCGGCGAAACAGGAGCAGGAAGGCGACCTCGAAGGCGCCATCCGGACACTTGTCAACATCGTGACCATCTGCCCTGAAGTTCCTCAGCTTTTTGAGCGTCTCCGCGAATACGAGGTCATCAAGACCAGAAAAGTCAATCCGTTGATCAAACTGCTCTGTCAGCTCCACTCGCTCATCCTTGCCCCGATCGTGCTGATACGCGCGATATCAGACCCGCAGGGAGCTATGGCTATGTGCGAGAAGAGCCTCGGAAGATGCGTCGATCAGCCGGTGCTGCTCAATGCTCTTGCGTTTGCGGCAAACCGCTGCGAAGCTCCGTGGGTGACGACAACCTCACTCAATGCGCTGCGTATATTCCATCCCAACAATGAGTCGAACTTGCGTAAACTCGCCGCGGCGATGCAGAAAAACAATCAGGCTCAGGATGCATTGAGGATCTTCCAAATGATCGCAAAGCGTCATCCCACCGACCTCGCTATCCAGAACGAACTGCGCGAAGCTATGGCTGTTGCAAGTATCGAACACGGAAGCTGGGAAAAGGATGCCTCCACTCAGGAAAAGGCAAACGACTCAAAAGACGCTGTTCTCCAACAGCTGCTTCAGGGAACCATCCACGACGCCGATCAGGCACAGCTGCTCATCGACAAATTCCAGGAGATGCTCGCAGAGACCGACTCCATCGACATCAGAAGAAAACTTGCCGACGCCTATATGGTCAAAGGCGATTACGAAGGCGCATACGACCAGTACAAAACCGTTGCAGAAAAACTCGGAGTCGATGACCCTGTACTCGACAAACAGATCGAAAACGCCTACATCTCCATGCTCAAGAGTTCCATTGCAACTCTCGAAAGCAATCCTGATGCTTACGATGATGCCGCAGGTCAGATTGCCCAGCTTACAAACGAAATCGAAGAGTACCGCAGACGTCACATCTTTGCGCGTGCAGAAAAATTCCCCAATGACAAACAGCTCCAGTTCGACCTTGCCGAATACTACTACGAAAAACAGGAGTACGAAAAGGCAAAAGAGGTCTTTGAAGCCGTTGCAGACAACCCGCTTAAACGCAGAGCAAGTTTGGTGTATATATCCCGCTGCCTGCTGAAAATGGATTCTCCTGCTGAAGCGATTCCGCTGCTGGAAGAGGCTATCAGCGAGATGATAAGAATGGATAAATACAAACGCGAAGCTCTCTATTATCTGGGAATCTCTCTCCAGAGGACCGGCAACGTCGAACGCGCAGTTGAGTGCTTCAGAAGTGTGCGCAACAGTATGCCGAACTACCGCGACATCCAGGAGCGCATCGACGCTCTGGTTAATGAGCATACCGAACAGTAAGCAATCAAATTTTATTTGAAAGGAATATAAACCATGGCTGATGAAAACGTAGTACCGCAGGTTGAAACAGGCGATGATAATACACGCCGCACATTGAAACTGCGCCCGTCAAATGTCAATCCGGCAGGAACTCCGCTGGTTGACCCGATGCGCGGAGAGACTGACACCAGCAATCTTGATGTACTTGACGATACCCAGACCCGCAAGACCATCAAAATCAAACCGCTCAATCCGACCACTCCTCAGGTCAATATCGGCGGCCTGCCCAAGACTCCGGGAGCTACTCCGCTCTCAGGAACCCAGACCAGAAAAGCCGTCGTCATCAAACCGCAGGCTGTTCCGGGAGCTACTCCGCTCTCAGGAACCCAGACCAGAAAAGCCGTCGTCATCGCTCCGCAGGCGGCTCCGGGAGCTACTCCGCTTTCCGGAACCCAGACCAGAAAGACTGTCGTTCTCAAGCCGATGGCGCAGACTCCTGCTATCAATCCTGTTGCTCCGGCTACTCCGGAAGCCCCGGCTGCTCCTGCTACTCCGGCAGCCCCGGCTGAACCTGCCGTTCCGCAGGTTCCCGGAACCGCTCCTGCAAATGAGATGGACGAGACTGTGACCCGCAAGGCAACTGTCATTGCGACTCCGCCGGCTGACGACGATCAGACTGTCAAGATATCCCGTCCCAAATTGAGCAAACCTGCCGCTGTTGATCCCAAGCGCACGGTCAAGCTCGGAACAGTCAATGCTCCCAAACAGGTAACTCCTGCCGCAGTTCCGCCGGCTCCGGTAAAACCCGTATCTATGCCCGAAACTGACGTTGCTAAAGAGGAAGAAGCTCCCAAAACAGAAATTCCGCAGAAGATCGAAATGCCTGCTGCTAAAGAAGCTGTTCCTCCGCCGGCTGTTGAGCCTGTCGAAGCTCCCAAGGCAGAAGAGGAAGAGATCAAAGAAGAAGAGACTGCCAAAGCGGCTGACGACGACGTCGCCGTTGCCCCTCTTGACAATGACATCACGGACTTGCCGACCATCGAGCTGGAAGAGTCTGACTCCGGAAAACCCGGACTGCTTTACACCATCCTCAGCGCGGTCGCGGTCATCCTGCTGCTGGGCGCGGTCGCTTTCACTACCGCACAGTATCTTGACTTCAACTGCGATGTCGATATCTATAAGTATATTCCCGGACTTCCCATCGCGGGCAAATAATTTTATCACCGAAAACAAAGCGTGTCCGGAACACTGCCGGGCACGCTTTATTTGAATAAAGACAAATGAAAATAGTACACTTTTCAGACCCCCACGCCGGAAGCGGCGCAGAAGACTGGATGGCGTATTTCGATAAACGCTGGGTCGGAGTCTTCAATTACCATTTCAGAAGACGTTTCAAACACGATCTGAGCAAACTTGAGCTTGCCGTCAACTACATCCTCGACACAAAACCGGATGCAGCTGTATGCACCGGAGACCTCACCAGCGCAGGACAGCCGGGTGAATTCGCAAAAGTCCTCGAAGTGCTCGCTCCGCTGCGCGATTCAGATATTCCTTTGATTTACATGCCGGGCAATCATGACTGCTATGTGAAGCGCCCCAAATGCGTCAAAGCTGTCCATGATGCGGTGCGTTACCTCTCGAAAGGGCAGTTTGAGTTTTCCAACTATCCGCAGAAGCTCGATATCGGCGAAGCACGTTTTCTTATGGTCAATACCAGCGCTCCGTCTAATCTGCTCTGCTCCTGGGGATTTATGACCAAAGAAAACGTCAAATGGATAAAAGAAGAGTGTGACTCCAATGCGGACGGCAAAACACGAATACTGCTGTCTCATTATCCTATGTATGAAGATCATCCGATTCTGAGGGTCAGACACCGTCTTTTCGGACAGCAGGAGGTCGTCAAGCTGATCGAAGACGGAGCAGTCTCTCTCTCTCTCTGCGGTCATGTACACAAGCCGTATCTGAGAAAGAGCGACTCCGGACGCCCCCTCGAAGAGTGCGCCGGCAGCGTCACCCGCAACGGCTCAATGGTCGAAATAACTCTGGATAACGGAAACTTCTCTTTCAATACTGTAACTTTGTAAAAACGTTCTATATCAGCAAAAAAATTGCCGCGCAAACCCAAAACGTTTACGCGGCAATTTTATTTTAGGCTCCGCCTGTCAATCTTTGCTGAGTTCGGTAAGGCGGGTGACTCTCAGCAGATAGGGATAATCGGCATTGGTTGAGTCTTTCTCAAATGTTCCGTAAACCCGAACTTTGCCGGGACTGATGGCAAGATCACGGGCGATGACTTTGATTTTCTCTCCGTGAGAACCGGTGAGCCAGGTGTCGTGTCCGGAGGTCGAAAGTTTTCCGGTAAGCTCTCCTGTGAACTTCTCTGTTGCCGGTACATATCCTGATTTGGAAGAGAGTTTTTCAAAGGTTATTTTGTGATCCGGCATATAAGGCGCCATAAGCAGCAGAGCTCCGATGGCTATTCCTCCGGACAGGATAGTGCAGAGCAAACCGATCTTGAACCATTGGAAAAAGTTGATATGGCTGCCTCCGTGTTTCTCAAGCATACCGAGGGCGACGATATTGGCGGTGCTTCCGATCATGGTCATGTTGCCTCCGAAACACGCTCCGAAAAGCAGAGCCCACCAGAGCGGAAGATCTTTGACCGTCACCGACAGCTGCTCGATGACCGGACTGAACGCCGCAACGAAGATAACGTTATCAACAAAAGCTGAACCGAACGCAGATACCGTGAAGATGAAGGGAACCAGCGTTGCCGGAGTCTTTCCTGCGATTTTGGAAAAACCGCTGGCAAGCACCTGATCAACGTGTGTATGCTCAAGCGTTCCGGCAACAGCGAAGAGCAGCATGAAGAAGATAAGTGTCCACCAATCGACTTCTGACTCAATATAGTGGCGGGCGCGGTCGGATTTCAATATCATAACAACTCCGGCGCAGATGAGCGGCATTACCAGCAGAACACTGTTCTTATTGAGGTTGAGCAGTTCTTCAGTCTGGTGGTGAGAGGCGATGGCGACAATAGTGAAAATGATGAGCAGAAGTCCGCGCATATAGGGAACTTTCACCACAGGAGCGATAGAAAGCCCGCGCTCAAGACGCTCTTTCAAATTAACATCGAAGAGATCGAGCTCCTTACGGAAATACCAGAGCAGCAATGCCGTTGTCGCAAAGAGCGATGCCAGCATGAGCGGAAACGCCCAAACCATGAAGTCTCCGAAGGTGAGCTGCCCTTTGGTCCCGATAAAAATGCCGACAGGATTGCCCATCATCGTTCCGGCACTTCCGATATTGGTTGCGAGCACGGCAATAAGTATATACGGCGTTGCGTTGAGTTTAAGCCTGTCGCAGACCTGGAAAATCAACGTTGATATAAATATAATAGAGGTAACTTCATCCACAGCACAGGCGAGCAGCGCACTCGCCGTGGCAGTCACAAAAATAAATTTGCGGCTGGTCAGGTTCGGCATGGATACGATAAGCTGAACGATCCAGGTGAAAAAACCGAGGTCGCGCAGAGCTCCCACGATGACCATCATTCCGACAAGGAACATGATGACTTCAAGCGATGACGACTGAACAAACGTCGGAATATCCATCGATTTGTTGAAGATCAGCACCGCAAGTCCGAGAAACGCGATGGCAAGCCGGAATCCCCAGAAGAACAATGTTCCGAAGATGATGGCGATAAAGACCGCGCAGGCTGTGGACTGCTCCGAAGTCATGACTCCGGACGCTGCTCCGCCGAAACCGACCAGCAGAGCTACTGCAAGGAGAATGGAAAATCTCGAAATCATGCTCTTGAGCGGCATGGACGCTGCTGTATCATGTGATTCACTCATGACAAATTACTCCCAGAAAAGTTTTGCGGCAAAATTTTTCAACGAAATGCGCCCGGCAGGCTTTCCCTCATGATCGACAATGATGAGCTGGGAAAGTTTTTCCGCCAGAAACATCTTGGCTATCTTGACCGCGGGATCGTCGATCGATGCCCGGGTGAACTCCTCGCGCATGACATCTGCAACCTTTGTTTCGTCGGCGGTCTTGAGCATATCTGAAAACGGCTGGAGCTGATAGATAGGAGAGAGATCCTCCAACCAGAGCAGATGATCCGGCAGGCTGTATTTGAGCAAATCAGCAAGCGAGAGCACTCCGCGCAGATCGCCGGTATTGTCGATGACAGGAAGCTCGCTTGTGCGGGTCACAGCAAACTTCTTGACGGCATCGAGTATGGAGTCAGTCTCCTGAAGAAGATCCGTGTACTTTTCCATCAGGTCGGACGCCTTGAGGTAGTCAGGAATGACATTGTTTCCGGCAGAGAAAAGCTTCAGTACCTCTCCGGCGGAAGCGGCTTTACTTACTTTTGAAATAGCCTCCTCGCTGCTGAACTCAACGGCAAGCGCAGACAGTATCTGCATGTGGACTCCCGGATTATCGATCGGAGTGAGCAGCAATATCATGACTTTTGCCTTATCTTCAACTCCGAAATCACATCCTTCGGGAATACAGGCTATCGCCGCCAGCGGCTCGGAAAGCCCGGCAATACGGGCGTGAGGAACGGCAAGCCCGGGGGCGATCATCGTTGGAAAAATCTCCTCGCGGCTCATTACCTCATGTCTGGTACTTTCATGATCGAGATCTGGAAAATGCCGTTTGAGCAATTCGATCAACTTTTCAAGCACAACTTTTCCGTCAGAATCATTCACTCCGCAGATTATGTTGTTTGCCTGAAGGAAACTGCTGAAATTTCTTTTTTCTTTGTTCATTTTAAATTCCTTCAAGTTCTTAGTTATTGAACGACAGGTATTACTATAACCCCAGCCTTCTGATTTTACCAGTTAAAAATCAACTTTTCACCCTTTTTTTTGAGTTTTTGCGTCATGGGATATTACTGATGACGGGAAATACTCAGGATCACAGAAAATCTGCGTGTATAAAAATATTCACGATGCTTGAAAAATCAACCTCAAAGGAGTATATTATTTGAGTTGGAGATGCGTAGGTCTTCTCCTTTTTGATTTTCTAATTCACAGGTGTTATAATTATGGCTGCTGTCTGCTCTTCCCCGGATAAAATCCACAGAAGAAACGTTCTTCTCGCTTACGCTTCGACTTGGTTCGGCTGCTTCACCGATGTCATGCTCGACAGCTCGGCGATCATTATCATCTATCTCAACTTGCTCAATGTCGCAAGCAGCGTCATCATGTTTTCAACCGCGATATCCGGTCTCGCGGCTATTCCGCTGCTTATTCCCGCCTCCCCGCTTGTAAACCGCTTCGGAGCAAAAAGAGTCGTCACCGCAAGCTGCATCCTGTCCATCTGCGGATTTCTCACTATCGCTTCTGCGGCTTTTGTTCCGAGCTGCGCGAGCATCATCTCTCTTGCCGGAATCATTATATACAGCGCATCCCGCCCGCTCTGGGCAACATCATGGTATCCTATTTTAGCCGATATTTTAAGACCGGAAGAACGCGGATCCTTTTTTGGAAAAATGCGCTTCTCTTACAACATCATCACAGGAAGTGTATTTTATGTCGTAGGTTTGCTTATGGGCAAGACTCCTCCTGCCTGGCTGCTGCAAATTGTCATCGCCGCCGCCGGTCTGCTGGTCATCGGACGTCACTTCTGCATCGCTAATCTGAAACTCACAGAAGAAAAAACTGTCACTTTCGATTTGAAAAAATCCTTCAATATCAGTATCAAAAATGCTCCGCTCGTCGGATTTTCGGCGTACTCCTGCTTCCTTTCTCTTGCCTACACCGCGATAATTCCGCTTGCGCTGATTTATATGAAAAAAGGTTTGAACCTTAACGCAGACACCGTACAATCCATCTCAACTGCGGGCATCGCTGGAAGCATCATCGCGTTTGTCATCTACGGAAAAATCCAGAAAAAATTCGGCATGAGAAATACTCAGCTCGCCGTGCATCTGATGACGGTGCTTATTCCGATGGGCTTCATACTCTGCCGCGCCAACACTCCGTTCCTGACCGCTGCGCTCGGAGTGCTGCTCTTTTTTGCTTACTGCAACCACGCTCTCTTTACCTGCTGTTTCAGTCATGAGTGTCTCTCTTTATCCCGTCCCGGAAACGCAGCCATGGCTTCGGCTTTCGCCAATACTTACAACAATATCGGTATCGCGGTCGGCAGAACCGTAAACAGCTTGCTGCTCGGTCACGGAATACTCAACTCTTCATGGAGCTGGAACGGTTTTGTTATGAACGAATTTCAAAGTCTCTTCCTCTTCTGCGCAGTGGGCGCGCTGTTCTGCGGACTGCTGCTCTTTATCCTGCCGAGCGTTATTCCGCAGCATGACGACTACTATAAACCCTGATACAACAAGGAGTTTTTCTTATGGCAAAAATCTTCAACAACATGCTTGAACTTGCGGGAAATACTCCGCTTGTGAAGATAAACAAACTCAATAACTCTGCGGCTCAAGTTGTCGTTAAACTTGAATCAGCCAATCCGGCAGGTTCTGCCAAAGACCGGGTGGCGATATCCATGATAGACGATGCCGAAAAACGCGGACTGCTCAAGCCGGGAGCACTCATCGTCGAACCCACCAGCGGAAACACCGGTATCGGACTTGCACTCGTTGCCGCTGTGAGAGGTTACAAACTTGTTTTGACCATGCCTGACACCATGAGCATTGAGCGCAGAAAACTCCTTGCCGCATACGGAGCTGAAATCGTACTTACTCCGGGAGCTGATGGTATGACCGGCTCTATCGCCAAAGCTCAGCAGATCATTGACAGCACTCCGGGATCTTTTATGCCGGGGCAGTTCGATAATCCCTCCAACCCCCAAGCTCACTACGAGACCACAGGACCGGAAATATGGAACGCCGCCGATGGAAAAATCGACGCTTTCGTCGCCGGTGTGGGAACTGGAGGCACTCTCTCGGGAACTGGCAAATATCTCAAAGAAAAGAATCCTGATATCAAAATCGTTGCCGTTGAACCTGCTGACTCCCCCATGATTTCCAAAGGAGTTGCGGCTCCGCACAAAATACAGGGTATCGGAGCCAATTTTATTCCGCAAAACTTCGACAGCTCTGTCTGTGATGAAGTTGTCACAGTAAGTTCTGAAGACGCCGGATGCACCGCAAGAGACGCAGCCACCAAGGAGGGTATGCTCATCGGTATATCCGGAGGCGCAGCCCTCTATGCCGGTCTGCAGCTTGCAAAGAGACCAGAGTTTGCCGGCAAAACCATCTGCGTTCTGCTCCCTGACTCCGGAGAGCGTTATCTCTCAAGCTGGCTCTTCGGTGAATAAATTGAAAATCATCCTTGCCTTTGACTCTTTCAAAAACTGCATGGCAAGTTACGATGTCTGCCGCATTGTCAGAGACTCCATGCTGGAAAATGCTCCGGATTGGAACATCGTATCCCTTCCACTCGGTGACGGAGGAGAGGGTACTGCCCGCGCTATAAGCTCCGCCTGCGGTGGCAGAATGGAGAAAATAAAAGTCAAGGACCCGCTTTTCCGCGATGTCGATGCTGAATTTGCTGTTCTTCCTGACGGTTCTGCCGTATTTGAGATGGCGTGCGCAAGCGGAATCGAGCTGATAGCAGCCAATGAACGCAATCCAATGCTCACTTCCACCTGCGGAACTGGTCAAGTTTTAAAGCATCTCATCTGCGAAAAAGCTGTAAAAAATATCACCATCGGCATCGGAGGCAGTGCCACCGTTGATGGCGGTATCGGTATGCTTCAGGCTCTCGGAGTCCGCTTTTTGGATGAAAACTCTTCTCCCCTGCCCGTTCCTGCGACCGGATATGACATTGCCCGCATAAAGAGTATCGATACATCGCTTATGGATGATGTTTTCCGAAAAGCAAACATCAAAATCGCGTCTGATGTGACTAATCCGCTCTGCGGAGATGATGGTGCGGCGGCTGTGTTTGCTCCGCAAAAAGGGGCGGATGAAGAGATGGTAAAACTTCTTGAATCCAATCTTGCGAACTTTTCGAAAATCGCCATAAAATCCGGGAAAGCAGACTGCAATACCTTTCCCGGCGACGGTGCGGCGGGCGGTCTCGGATTCGCCTTGAGAAATTTTCTCGATGCCCAAAGCGTGTCAGGAGCTGAGCTTGTTCTCGAAATTGTTGACTTTGACCGCGAACTCAAAAATGCCGACCTCGTCATCACAGGAGAAGGTTGTTCGGATTTTCAAACTGCTCACGGAAAACTTCCAGCCATAGTTGCCAAACACGCAAAACAGCAGGGAGTTCCTGTCATACTGCTCTCTGGCGCGCTCGGAAAAGACTCCCATGTTTTGCAGGAGACCTTTGATGCTGTCCTCTCTCTGTCAAGCTCCCCCTGCCCTCTCGACGAAGCTATCGCAAACACTCCGGAAAACCTCTCAAGAATGGCAAAAGCCATAGTCAATTTGTTGAAGCTGTGACTGCAACACGCTTTTCGCGATGAAATAAAACGGTGAAAAACAGAGGTTTGCTTTTCACCGTTGTTGAGGATTTGATTTTTTTATCAGCTTATCAGAAGGGGAAATTTCCCCAGTATTTCTGGCAGTCTTTGCGCGACCAGAAGGTGTAATGGTGCCAATTAGTCCATCCGGCGTGCGGAATGACTGCAAGATCGCGGTTCTCGATGTGCTGATCCATGTAGGCGACGTTCATCTTTCCGTTGTGGCGCGCTCCCTCGATTATATCAGCTTCGGCAGTTCCGAAAGCAGTTTGATTGGGAATGCCTTTATCTGCCATCATGGCATTTTTTGACGGATTTTTCAGCTCGGTAACTTTGAAAAAGTAACGCTCTATTGAGGTATAATACACCCAATGACCAATATTGCTGGCTGCTCCGTAATGGCTGCCCTTCCATGAATTCCAAACACCGGTTTGCCCGGTAATGATGTTCCGCGCTTCACTCGGACACCTCATCACGCCTGCCACCTCGGCGGGAGAATCGCTTATCGCCGCCCGCTTAGTCGTAGGAACGTATTTCAGGCGCATAAGTCCAATCGGCCATTGTATCTGGCTAAGAACAGTAGTGCCGTTGTAACTCTTTACACACATCACCTTGGGAGCTATCATATCATCATTATCTGTGGAATAAGCTGAGAACGCTCCTGCTATGGTCTTCATATTACTTATGCAGGTCGCCTGCCTTCCGCGCTCACGGGCAGAGGACAGCGCGGGCATGAGGATCGCGGCAAGAATAGCTATAATTGCTATTACTACGAGGAGTTCTATAAGGGTGAATCCGACAGGATTCACCCGCTTGCAAGCGGAGCATTTCATAAATTTGTCTCCTTTTTTTAACGTTACAGATCGATAAAAAGATGAATTCAAATCAGTTCCAATGCGCTCCATCGGCATATCCCGGAGAGAGCCAGCGGAGTTTGCGTTCAGATGTAGTCGAATGGGTATTGAAAATAGGAGTTCTGATAGGTTTGGCATGACCGTCAACAAAAACAGTGTTTACACAGCTGCTGTGTCTTGCTCCCAATCCTGAGGGAGAATAAGCCGAACTCCAATACATGGGGTCTTTATAGTCCTCAGATGAATTCGGAACCTGTCCAATAGTATGGGATGCCTTGGCGTAATGGGTTTTATAGGTATCGGCGTCTCTCACGTCTCCTCCGTCAAGGATGAGCGGATAGAGGCTCGGACTTTTGCGGCTCGCACCGCGTGTTGGCTCTTTATCCGGAAGTCTGGCAAAATCGGCACGATGCAGCCAGTTGGTCTGATCCCCCGGGTTGTAGGAACCGCCGGTGACGCCTGAGTTCATGACGTAAGAGAGCATGAATTTGGCTCTCGCTCCCTTGTGTCCGAAACGGGGATCGGGATCTCCGGGACAGACGAGGATGCCTTTGGCGATACTGGTGTCAGACGGAATATACTTCAAACGGGGCAAAGTTGCCGATACGTTGCTGTGGTTTGATGACGCTGATGACATATAGACGTGCCAGCCGTGCAGAGAATCAACAGCTATCGACTTGCGTCCCATGATATCAAGCACAGCGGAGCCTCCTGAACCGGGAAAGGTAAAACTTGTACGCGGAAGCCAGTCGTTGTAATCTTCGCTGTAATGCTGGCAGGCAAGTCCGAGAGCTTTAAGGTTATTGATGCAGCCTGCTCCCTGTCCACGCTGTCTCGCCTGCTGCAAAGCAGGCATGAGGATCGCCGCAAGAATTGCGATAATGGCAATGACGACCAAAAGTTCGATAAGCGTGAACCCTTTGAAAATACTCTTTCTCATAATAATACTCCTTTTGTTTTTGTGAATGGTTATTATCTTGATTTTGTGAAAACAAATTACTCAGCTTTCCTGAAATTTCCGCATATCTGCACAGAGAACGCTGCGCGTTCCTTTATACATAGCGTTGAATATCAACAAATTGAAATTATCGCACCAGACCGGATGCGGGTCGAGTCTGGCATCGATTCCCCAGCTGAAGCCTTCGGTCAGAGTGTCGATACGCACCAGATCACGTTCGGTGTTTTCTTTGAGATCGAAGAGCCGCAGCGGTATCGTTCCGTCTTCAGCGGTGAATTTTTCAAAACGGTAACAGTCGGTCACTCCCCAGCGTCCGTTGAGATGGAAGGAGGGATGTCCGCTGCCGGTGTATTCTCCGATCGGCGCAAGTCCTGTTCCATCGCAGTTAACCGTGCAGAGCCTCATTCCCTGACGGAAAATATCGAGGTTCATAGTAAATCCGCTGCTGTCGTTCCGCCAGTTGGTATGGTGTCCGCCCTTGTCCCACTCCGTTGCCGGGATGGAAAGGAACAGTTCTCTATTTTCCAGCTCGAAGGAGAAAACATCATAACGCAACTCTTGGAAGTTATAGTTCATCGCACGGAACATTTCGCCCTTATGATCGGGGAAGAAACGCAGCGAGAACATGAGTTTTTTGCCGTCCGGACTCCATTTTGTGTGGAAAGCATAGAGTTCACTGTTCTCGTACTCCGCCCGGCGCTCAGCCGTGAGAGTCCTTTCCGCAGCTTCGCGGGTGGAGATCAGCAGCCGGGTTTTTCCGGTGGCGATATCCGTCAGCCAGACGCCGTCTTCCGCAGTTGTTCCCTTATAGTAGGGAACGAGACGATCGGGTACTACGACACCGTATCCGCCCTGAGTGCGCCGCATGGCTGTGAGGTTGGAACTGACTCCGTATTTTCCATCCGGAGAGACATGATAAACCGTATGTTCCAGCTTCCGCCATGCGCCCGTAAGCGGATCGAGCACCACTCCGAACGGCTGCCAGGTGGAGGTATCCACGTCATTGAATATCAGTTCGGAGTCAGATGCGCCCCAGTTGATGTTAGCGCCCATCTGATTTTCCCAGCCGGCAGTTTCCCAGACGCCCCGCTCTTCTCCGGTATGCAGATCGACCAATACCACGTTCCTCCGGTCGCCGGCTTTGGGCATACCATCGTGATCCGGCATTTGGAACACCGCAAGATAACGTCCGGACGGACTCAGCGGAGAGGTGTCAAAAAAACGGTGGATCATCTGCTTTGAATTCGGAGTCAAACACCAGACCGGCACCTCCGGCGAACCAGCGGTGTAACGGGGAAAATTCAGGTCAAAGTCTATCATTTTTCTATTCTTTCCTTATTTTGAAATACATTCAAACACCGCAAACGACGCCGTACTCTTCATCGTCAATTCTCCATTAAGAAGAGTTCCATTACCGGCAATCAGGTTCCACTGTCCGTTTTTCATCTCGGGGAGATATGCTGTCTCGTGTTCCGAACCGATTTCCCGGAAGAAGATCGCAACGCCGGAAGTTGAGACAAATCCGGAAGTGCTTTTTCCGGAAGGCTCATCACCGACTGGATAAATCTCTCCGGCAAAAACCCGGTCGCGGATATTAAGGTGCAGCTCCATCATCTCGCGGTATATCCTGCGGGTCTCCGGAGGAACCGTGGATGGAGCAAACCACAGCAGCGGATTGGCGAACAAGGCGACTGCCGCCCAGTACTCCAGCGGATAACGGCAGCTGTCAGGTCGCGGAGGAGGATTGTCGGCAGCAGAGCGCGCAAGATAATCTTCAGGATACGGAATTTCTATCTGCAGCGATTGCGGACGGATATATTTTGCCAGCAGCCACAATGACCGCAGCGTTTTTTCGGGGTGATATGATTTGTTCCCCTTGAAAAAAACATACCGGTTTTCCAGGAAAATATTGCCGAACTCAAGATACTGAAAATAACCGGCACGCTGTCCTGCGGTCATATCCAGATTGAAAAAGACTTTTCCGCCGCTTTTTTCCCGGAGATAAGTGAACAGAGACCGGAGATTTCTTTCAGATTCCAGCGACCGGAATTTCACCGCGTCGATCTTGAAACAGTCGATTCCGTATTTCCGGTGCATTTCCCACAGGATATCAGCTGAACTCCGCCAGTCGCGGTATTCCGCATTTGCCGACGGGGCAAACCAGAGCGCAGGCAGAATACCGGATTCGCGGCAAACCTGTATGATCTCAGAAAAAGTCTCGCGCAGAGGTCCCCGGAGTTTCCAGAAATCTGCGGTCATATAACGGTTCCAATCCACCATCTGGGCAAGGCCGTTTCCCTGCTGCCAGCCGTCGTCGAACTGATAGTGGGTCGCTCCGACTTCAGCCGCAGCCCGGCATTCATCTTTCAGAAAATCCGGAGACACCAGCTTTGGAAATCTGCCGCATCCCCACGGATTGACGGTGATAGAATAAAACGGCGAGGAGTCATTGCGCCGCGCAAGATATTGCTTCAATATACTCTTTTTTTCCGCTTCGCTCCGATAGACCAGCAGGACATGGCGGAAAGACTTGTAAGTCCGTTTTGCGCTTTGGATATCCTCCGGAGCGAGCCCCCACGTGCAGGAACGGATGACCTGTGTTTCCGGATCGTAACGGAAATCATACATTTCCCAATCCCGGCGTTCCATGCTGGGAGCAGCTTCCTGAAGAAACACGAGACCGGTTCCTTTTCCGTCATCGCAGTAGAGCAGATTTCCTGTCAACTCATTGCCGGCAACGGGGTGTTCCAGAACGGGGACCGGTTCATCATCGGTACGTCCGCGGAACTCCACGCTCTGCCGGGGCTGGATCGAAGGTGCCAACCGCAGGGCGTCTCCGGTGCTTTCAGGAGAACCGTTTTGAAGGCTCCTGATGCGGTGATTCCAATAAATATTGGGAGTTACAGGAGTACGCAAAGAGCACTCCATCCCGATCGCAGCCATCTGCGGATAAAGAATATAAGTTTTTTTGTAGAGAGTTCCGCTTACCGCTTCTTCCATGGAAATATCCACAGTCACTCGCTGCATTTCAAAAAGGTCACGCTGTTTTTTACTGCACCTGACTGATTTTATCCGCCAGGGGACTTCTGTCTTACCCGCTTCGTGCATTCCGATAAAGCCGATATCGCAAACAGGATTTTCTGCCGACGCTAGTTCCGTGCCGTCGGAAGTCTGCAAAGAGATCGTCCGTGGAGCACCAAGCGACAGGTCAAGGACGCGGCGGATACGGCTGTTTTCCAAAATCAGCAGATCCTCCCGGCGGCTGATCTTTATATCTTCCCAGGCAGCCAGCGTTTTGACTGAAGTATTTTTATCGCAAACCATCATTCATCTTTCACAGTTACAGGTTAAAAATACACTCAAGTATATTATACACCAGAATTGAACATTCCGCAAGGGTATATTGCGAAAAAAAGGCTCTGTTTCCGACAAAGGCAGGTAAAAGTAAATAAAAAAGTTTTTCGCTTTTCTTGAAAGGGTGAGAGGGGCGGGGCTGTTGCAAAACCTTATTGTTTCAGCATCATATGGTGAGGGAGTTTAAGAGGCTGCTTGCCTCTTAAAAATCTCCCGGCAGGGGAGAGTCCCCTGCACCTCTGGACACATGATTTTGAATAAAATCATGTGTCCGACGCTTTTTTGGTGGATGGAAAATTGAGACTTCTGCTCTTTTTTCTGCGAATTTCTGCTCCCGGCTTCATCCGCCTCTTCCCTGCGTTCGGCTCCGGGCGGCATAGTAGCCGCCCCTGAGCAGCCTTTTCTGGCTGCTCA
>SUVY01000036.1 GCA_015061775.1 Lentisphaerota bacterium
GGTATGTTCAGCGATGGAAACAGACGTTTTTTGTCTGCATCTTAGGGTAGGTGGTATGTTCAGCGATGGAAACAGACGTTTTTTGTCTGCATCTTAGGGGGGTGTGGACATCCGCCGATGGAAACAGGCGTTTTTTTGTCTGCATCTTAGGGTGGTGGATATGTTCGCCGAGGGTAATAAGCGTATCGCAAACGGGCGTATGTGGTATGCATACACCTATGATGGATAATTCGGAAGGATAATAATAAATAACCCAAGAACTTCGTTTTTCTTGAAAGTGAGAGGGGGGTTCGGGGGGGAGAGCGAAAACTTCTTTTTTCGGAAAAAGAAGTTTTCGCTCTCCCCCCGATTCCAACCACCCTATAACTTACTTGAATAACGAGAGGTTTGACTGGGATATTTTCCAGGGTTCGTGGTTATAGCCGCAGAGGACTTTTATCATCTGGTTGAGGAATTCTCCGCTCTGCTCGGGCATGATGAGGACTGCCGCGATTTCGGACTCTCCGACGTTTTTGCCGCTGATTTTGAATCTCAGCTTATCTGTCTCCTTGAGGGTGACTGAGGTGGGCATCTGGTAGGGGTATTTGTACTTGAGCGGGTAATCCCACTTGAACTGGGCGCGCTCGCCGGGTTTGCCGTGCTGTGCCTTGTAGAAGTCGCTTCCGCAGTTTACTGCTCCTGCGACGGATGTCCAACCCTCTTTCGCCTTGAGGGTAATCGCGCGCGGGCCGCTGGCGGGTCTCAGGTGGCTGTCGAAGCGGGTGAGCAGCCAGACGGAGTATTTTCCTTTTTTAATCGGAGCGATCTTGAGTTTCATTGAACCCTCTTCGGATATCCTGACCACATCCTGAATGAGTTTGCCGTCAGCCTTGAGCAGCTTGGCTTTTTTGAGGTCGCAGGCTTTGTCTGCGCTGACCAGCTGGGCGTTTTCAGCTACGATGAGAGTCAGCTCCTTTTTAGCTCCGTTATCGTTGATTTCAACGAAGTCAAAGCGCGGAAGTTTTCCCTTGTTGGCGGATATGACGAGTTTTCCCTTTTCGAGCTTGGCGGAAACTCCTGAGGAGGATTTGACGACCGCCTTGTCCGAGGCACCCGTGACCTTGAGGGAGAGACCTTTTGCGGGGTCGAGCAGGGCGGTCTGCCGCTCATGGCCGGGAATAACTCCGTTGTAAAACGCTCCATCTATGACGATATCTTTGTCGGGTTTTCTGAACTGGAGAGTGATTTTTGCGCCCTTTCCGGAAGTCGCTTTGAAGAGCAGTTCATTGTCACCTTTGGCAAGTTTTGAAGTAAGAACGCGGGGGTTGACCTGCATTTCGGTTACTCCGGTGAAGTTGGCGACTTTGGAGATGGGGGCTTTTACTTTGATGAGATATCCCATGCGGGCGCGGACTTTGTACTCTTCTCTCACGACACCGTCGGGGTCTTTTTCCAGCTTGCGGAAGGTTTTTCCGAGGTCGGTCGATATCTCGATGTCGGCGAAGGAGCCGTCGGAGAGACGGGCGGAATAGGTTCCGAAGACGATGGGGTAACAGCTTGAGACGTTGTAGCAGAAGCCGTCCTTCGCCGCCTTGAACGCGGGGTTGTTCAGAGCGGGTTTGCCGTTGAAGACCAGAAACGCGTTGGCGTAGTGCGGGAAGAAGCGGTCGATGCGGAATATCCTGCGGGTGGCGCGGGTGACTTTGGCTCCTGTCTCTTTCTCGTAATCGACAGCCTGTTCGAGGGAGCCGAGATCGATGTGGTGGGCGCATTGCAGGTCGTTGACCATGCCGTCGTTGCTGTAATAGACGCGCAGTTTTTCTCCGGGGTTGAGGCTCATGGACACCTTTGCCTGATAGGAGGGCATCTGAACAAAGTGTCCGCGGTTTCCGAGGCGGACGAAGTGGTCGGGGCTGGTGGAAAACACCGGGTTGTTGTGGGATATCAGCCGCGGCATAAGTCCGGGTTCAAGCTCAAGTTCGCTCAAACTTGCCGCGCTTTCGTTGTCCGACGCGGTGAAGAACTTCTGGGCGGAGAGGTCGTAAACGTGGCTCTTGCCGTCATAGAAGACGGACTCGAAGGAGTGTCCGTAGCCTCCGGTCTGGCTGGCGGGGCAGAGACCGGAAGTGGTGAACAAGTTGGCTGAGAGGTTGTTGAGGGGACCGCACTCAAAACCGCAGTAGCCGTTGAGCATCATAAGGGCTTTGTACTCGACGTTTTCGGGAAGGTCGCTTCCGACGGGGAACGTCGCCTGATGGTTCCCGAAGTAGTCGCTGGACGCCAGAAGGAACTGGAAAATCCGATTGACTTTCTCTTTGGGAGACAGCCCCTGAATACCGAGACTGTCGGCGAGGTCTCCGAAACTGCGGGGGTCGATCTCACCCTTCTTGATCAGGAAGGGGTGACGGAGCACCTTATTGGTATCGTTGACGTATTCGATGTAGTCCATTACGACATTATCATCGAGTTTGACGCTGCGGGTGTCTCCTGGCTTGGCGGAGAAGGTGAGCTTCTCGGTTTTGTAGGAGCGTTTGAACTCCTTTACCGTGGGCAGCACGGGATAGTTGAGCGGATTGAGAACGATGCGCGGGTCGGAGTGGGGAGCGATGTTTGCCGGATAGTAATCGACTGAGCGGTTTCCGACAGAGAGCTTGCGATCGACTTTGGCGTATTTTGCGCGGACGGCGTTGGATATGCGTCCGGTACCGAAGAGGGTGACTCCGTCAAAGGAGCGGTCGAAGTTGAAGAGGGCGTTGGTGTCGGCGTCGGCGGAGGGAGTCTTTTGGGGAGTAAAGGTGCCGGAGTAGCGGGCGACACTTGAGATGCGCAGACCGTCGAGCAGTCCCTCGTAGGCGTTGGTCTTGCTGGGAGTGAAACTCCTGCTGCGAGCATAAACGGTCTCCATACCGATAGTGAACTGAGTGGCGTGGGAGTCGTTGGGGAAAGCTTCTTTGCTCAAGTCCATGGATTTGAAGGGGCATTTTTTGCTGAAGGCAAGTTTTCCGTTGAGGTAAAATTCAATACCCTTTTCTTCGCTCCATTGGACGGCGATGTGGCTCCACTTGCCGGAGGGAATGTCCGCCTTACCGGTAACTTTATGATCGACAAGGTCTGCTCCCTGCACCAATATATTGACCTTTTTCTGCTTGGGGGTGTAAGAGACGCAGAAGAGCGCGCCGCGTCCTTTGTTGCGTCCTTTGGCGTGAGCGTATTTGCTCTTGGTGCGGATGAGGAAACTCTTTGCTTCAAAGAGCACGCTGTTGCGGTTGGTGTTTTTCCATGCCGGTTTGACGAATGCCTCGACGGTTCCGTTACCGACGGGGAAATAAATCTCTTTGGGATTTCTGACTTCGGTGCTCTGGCTCCACATCGCGCTTGAGCGGGTCGAGAAGAAGAGGGCGAGACCGTCTTTCATCGAAACGGCGGTGTCGTGCGGTTTTCCGGAGACTCCGGGAGCAAAAAAGACGTCGTTGAGTTTGGGGAAGGGGAGTGTCTCTGCGCTTCTCAGCACCAGACGGCTTATCTCAAGGTGCGGAGTCACATCGTTCTTGTTTTTGAGTACAAGTCCGTGGCTGTCATAACCCGGGTTCGCGGCGTAGAGCGTGAAGATGATCTTGATTTTCTTCGCGTCCGGACGGATAAATCCCGGTTCGCGGTACTGCGTGAGGATGTTCGACGGGCGCATCTGGGATATCCAGCGGTGGTCGGTGACGTACTCCGGAAGAAGTTTTCCTGCTGCATCGTACTGCTCTATTTTCACCCGGTTGGGCCACGCCATTTTGGAGACGCTTCTGACGTCAAGTTCGAGCTTGACCGGGCGTCCGGCAGACTCCGGAGGAATATCTGCGGTGAAGGAGGCTGTGACATTTTTATTGAGTATTCCGGCATCGAGACGGATGCCTCCTGAAATGGGAGTTGCGGAGATATTTCCGCTGAGCTTCCAGTTTTTGATGTTTTTGGCATCGAGCGCACCTGAAAAGATGTTTTTCTCAGCTGCGGCATCTTTGAGCACGATTTTTTTGCCGTTGTTTTCGCAGGCGAGCGCAGTCGTTCCCGCGGGAACGGTAAAGCGCAGTGCGATGGCGTCAGCCTTGCTGCCGGGGTACACCTCGGAGTCAAGTTTCTGCTCTTTGCCGTTGACGGTGGCAATAATGGTGTAGGAGTCGGTTTTGGGGATTCCTGCAAGTTTTTCCAGCTTGGCGCGGTCAAGCTCGACCTCATACGCCGTGTTTGCGGGGTATGTGGAATTCCATTCGAGCTGCATCCTCTGCGGAGCCGCGGCGCAGGATATTGCCGCTGCGGCGAGCGTGAACAATATGGTGAATTTTGACATTTGGTACTCCTTTGATTGTATTTACAAATGTACTCACTACTGTCCGGTAAAAATTTCCGGAGTTAATTGAAATTGTCGGGACTTGTCATATATTAAAAACGACCAAATCCTTAATATTTAACACGAAAGTCCCGAACGATGTATTACAATAGCATATTTTCTAATATACTTCACCTTGATGTTAATGTCAAGGTACGAATGTGAAGTATGATTCTTGGGAAATTAAAATTTTCCGGGCCAATATTTCAAACTCTCTATTCTCGCCCAGAATGCACTTCTGTCACGGTCAGTTACAGAACAGGTTGCATTATAATATTTTCCGCCTGAATCAGAAGGAATTTCATAATATTGGCGGGTTTCCACATGAAAATCAGCAAAGAGGTAAGTGCCGCGTCCATTGTGCCTGTATGTTGCATCCAGTGCTTTGCCGTGATACGGAGACACATTGTAGGAATCACGCGGTCCCCAATCTTTTTCTCCCATGAGCATGACTTTTGAGTGACAACGATATTGATTTATTTTTATTGCCTGGATATCCGGATTGAAGTCTTTCGTTCCGAATCGGCCGACAAAGTATCCGAATCCGTACATTGTTGTTGCGCAGGCAGAGGCTGTTGCAGTTTCTCCTTCTAAAACTCCGGAAGCCGAAGGACAACGCAAAATTCCTGTAGGCATAGTGGTCGCTGTTTTGAATGTTGTAATCGGATGTGCAAAATTATTCGAACTGAGATACTTTTTCTTTATCAGCATTTGTACAAAGTGACTCGATGAAAATCCTTTGCCGTCAAAAAGCGGATTCTGAGGTACAAGATGGCCCTCAAAGTCTTCTGTGTAGGAGACATAAATGTTGCCAAGCTGTTTCAAATTGTTTTGACATGTTGAAAGTCGTGCGCGTTCCCGAGCGCTCGAAAGCGCAGGCATCAGGATCGCAGCAAGAACAGCGATAATGGCGATGACGACCAGAAGTTCGATCAGGGTAAAGCTCTTTTTTCCGTGCAAATGTTTCATTTTTCCAATAACTCCTTGGGGTATGGTTTTCTGTTGTATCTTACCGAGTTATGATATGTCAAGATGTTATTTTTTACCTGAAAATGATCAAATCCTCCTTTGTTGAACAGAACTCTGCATTATTATTTAGATGTATTAACGCGGTTCAAATGATTCCGGGTTAGAGACCAGAGCGATTCCGTCGAAGTGCAGCGGAAAACCGGCACCTTTGATACGCACGGTCGTGACACCTTTTTTCAGATCGAAGAATTCGGCTTTCTTTCCGTGATTGAAGTTAGGAACGAGCATTGTCCAGCGCATACGGTCTGTTACGACCTGTTGAATAGAAATACCTTTCGATGAATTATTTACTGCAACTTCCAATTTGCAACTTCCTTTAGGCGCATAGCCGCGTATCATCAGATAATATCTGCCGTCTTGAGGAACATTTATTTTGTATTCAAAGACCTTCCGGTTATCAGATACTGCAACTTTGCCATTGAGTCCGAGTTCGCTTTTGACAATTTTCACTTTTGCACTTTGTTTTTCATTTTTGCTGCTGAACACACGATCAGGAGTCAGCGCATCATTTACATAAATTGCAGTTTCTCCCGGTTTTTCAAGTTTGAAAGGCTGGTGATAATCGCTTTCGGCATATACAGCAACAACACGCGAGAAGCCGTCGGCAAGCCTTAGACTGAAGGCTCCGCGGTAAAACTGACGATTATTCATCTTTTCAGGGATAAATTTGACTGTGAAAGTAATTTTGTCTCCTGATTTGAGAATTCCTTTTGCCGGAGTAATATCCAACCATTCAAAGACTTTGTTTTTATTTATAGTATAAGCTGACTTAAAGTTCTTTCCTCCGACAGTTGCTGTGATTTTTATTTCTGCAGGCAACGCTTTGCCCTTGTTTATTTTCACGCCTTCAATACGTGTACGGTCAAGTATGACCGGTATCGGACGATAAGGCAAAACCATTCCATCGTTCTGCAATGCTCCGCGCACGCTGCCTTTTTCGCAGAAGTTGTCAATGTGTTCAGCAGCCGGAACATCTGCCGGAGCATAGTTTCCGTGCAGATGATTGACGAGTTTTGAGTTATATTTCTCTATACCGTTGTGTTTCTGAGCAACTTTGCAAACCGTATTTGAGGAAAGTTTTGAGTGTTCGGTAAGCCGATGTAGACAACTGATGGTTTGAGTGTCGAGCATGAGATTGTTTTTTACGATGCTTATAAGCTCGTTGTGAAAACGAAATCCGCTTCTTGTGCCGCAGAATGTGTTGTTGAATATGTAAGACATCGGTTTTATGCCGTTTTTACCGCTTGTTTTGATGGATGCGTTGCTTTCTCCGAACTCTCCGCATATACCACCGAAAATATTTTCAAATACATATACCGGACTTGTCATACATCCTTGTATGGATACGCCACAGAGGGCTCCCTCAAAATGATTCCAGAAACAACGGACATTTTGCTGACCTCCGTCAAGTTCTATGCAGTCATCGTTGCAGTATATCATGTAATTTCCGTAAACATCTGCATCACGGTTGATTCCGCCGTTGCTATGGAAGTTACCCGGTCCCTCAAACGCATCGTTGAAACGGTGCAGATCGCTGCCGATGAAGTCATTGTAACGGATAACCGTAGAGTGATCAGGCTTGGTGCAGACAATTGCCTGCGGACCTGCCGGATGGCAATAATACCAACTGTTTGCATGGCTTACCGGATCGTGAATATAGCAGCGTTCCACTACGATCTCTTTATTGCCGGGATAAATATATATGGCCCCATCATAGTTGATCGCTCTCCATCTGCCTCTTTTGTCTTGGTACCAATATGCGCCGCGGAGATGGTCTGTATCGAACTTGACTTTTCCGATCCTTCCCCATCCTGAAATATCGCAGTTACGGATACGAACGCCTTGAGATTTTTCCAGCTTTATGACACTCTGGCTGCCGGAAGAGCCGATGATAGTCATATCATCAAGCAGAACATATTTGGCATTTTTGACAATAAATACCGGTTTTGTTCCATTTCCACGAATTGTTTTTCCGTTTTTTGATGTGTAACGGATCCATCCGTCAGGAGTTCCGTTGGCAGATATTATGTAAGGAGATTTGAATTTTTCTGTGTCAATGTAAATTGTTTTTTTTATCGGGACATCGGTTTTCCAAGTAGTGAATTTCCCTGTTTTCAGTATTTTGTTTCCGTCTTTGAAGCGAACTTCGTAACAAGTATTTTCTTCAAGCTTGACTATGCTGCCCCGATACTCGTTCATCACCAGACCGGTTACAGTATTTTTGTTCTCGAAATAGTGTTCCGGAGTAAACGCTTTGCGCCATTTTTCACCTTTTTTGCGAAATTCAACAACAGGAGCATTTAGTTTATCAGAGCCGAAATAAAAACTGCAAGAATGAAATGTCGGACGCAGAAGAAGTACGCCTGCTTTTGTCGGTTTGATCAATTCCAAACGGTTTTCTTCATATTTTGTTGTCGATGCAGCGAATATTGTTGCGACGGCAAATAAAAGAGCCAATACAATAAATTTGAGTTTCATGAGCAGAATTTCCCCGTAGTTTTTGTTGGTTGTTATATCTATACCTACATTACCTACATTTAATTTATCACATAAGAAAGGTGAAGCAAATAGCAAAATGAATAATTTTTTGTCGTTTTGAATAATAATTTGATGTATGGCAACACTACTGTCCGGTAAAATCTACCGAGGGAAACGGGCGTATGTGATATCAAATCGGCAGGGGAACAATAAATTACCAAAGAACTCCGCTTTTCTTGTAGTGGGAAGGGGGCGCGGGGGAAGGGCGAAACCACTTCAAGAAAAGCGGAGAACTTGTGCAGGTCATCTGATTACCGGGAACATAGCCTCCAAAGCCCCAGCCGTAAACACACAGCTGACGTCATACACCCCGGCGGCGACCAACGGAAAGCCGCAAAAACAAAGCAAAAAAACGCCGCAACGAAACGCGGGCGTCATACCCCGGCGGCGACCAACGGAAAGCCGCAAAAACAAAGCAAAAAAAATGCCGCAACGAAACGCGGGCGTCATACCCCGGCGGCGACCAACGGAAAGCCGCCAAAGTACCCCGTTTTTCTTGAAAGTGAGAGAGGGGTTCGGGGGGAGAGCGAAAACTTCTTTTTCCGAAAAAAGAAGTTTTCGCTCTCCCCCCGTATCATCTCCTCTACCCTATTCAGAAAGAGCGTTATTTTTATTTACCAGGAACGGATTGCAGTTGAAGCCGTTGAGGATCTTGATGGTTTCGTTGAGCAAATTCTGGTCTCCGGTCGGAATGAGCATGATGGCGGCGGCCTCGGTCGTGACGGAGCGTCCGCGGCGGTCGTAGCTGAGGATTATGCTCTTTGCCGGCTTGGAGAAGGGAACCTCTTTCGCCGCGAGATAGGGATAGCGGTACTTGGTCGGATAATCCCATTTGAAGTTGGCTCTTCCGTCTCCGATGCTCGTGTCGTAGAAGTCGAAGGCGGTGGTTCCTGCTTTTCCTGCGGCGTGCCACTTGCCGTTGGGCAGCCGGATCTCGAGCGGGCAGGCGTCGGGATAGGTGTCCATGCGGCGGAGGGTGAAGACGTAATACTCTCCGGCGGGGATCTCCTCAGGGAACTCAAAGACGCACTGATAGGTCTTGGCGTTCAGCACGGCGCAGGTCTGCACGAGGTCGGCTCCCGGAGGAGCAATCCTGGATTTTCTGCGCGACACGACTTTGGAAGAGAGACGCACTCCCTTGGCGGTGAGGACGGTGATGTAACGCTCGGCGTCGCCGTCCTTGATGGTGACTTGCGCGTAGGTGCTCTTCGCTCCTGCGGGAGAAGAGATGATGATATTTTTTCCCTCAAGTTTCGCCGTGAGCGGAGCGTCTGCAAAGACTTTCGCCTCAGCTGAGAGGTTCTCGGCGGAAACGGTCACGCTTTTGCCCGGTTCAACGGCGCAGAAGGTGGTCTCGTTTCCGGGAATTATTCCGCTGTAATAGACGTTTCCGAGTTTGATCTGCTTGACGTCGCGTCTGTATTGCAGGGTGATATCGGCAGATTTTCCGTTGACCGCCTTGAAGAGCAGGGAGTTTTTGCCCTTTTGGAGCTTGGAGGTAAGCAGTCTCGGGTTCATCATAACTTCTGTCGAAGCCTTGAACTTTGCTACTTTATTTATCGGAGCTTTGACCCGGATAAGGTACTCTCTTCTTGCGCGCACCTCATATACCGCTTTGACCAGCCCTTTGCTGTCCGCTTTGAGCGGGCGGAAGGTTTTGCCGCGGTCGGTCGATATCTCAAGCGCGGCGCAAGAGCCGTCGGCGAGGAGTGCCTGATACTCGGCATAGACGATGGGATAGCTGTTTTCGACCTGATAGCAGAAGGAGTCCGCTGCGATGTTTTTGAAGGCGGGGTTTTCTTTTGCAGGTTTTCCGTTGAAGGTCAGAAATCCGTTGGCGTAGTGGGGGAAGAAGCGGTCAACGCGGTAGATGGGCTGATTTTTTCCCTGAGCGTGGGTCTCTTTGGCGTAGGGAGTAGCCATCGGAATGTTTTTGAAGTTGACGTGTCCCGGAGAGGTGCTCTGAAGATCATTGACCATCATGTTGTTGTGGAAATAGTAACGGAATTTTTCTCCGGGGTTGAGCGTATATCCGACTTTTTTCTGGTAAGCCGGAACCTGTACCCCATGATTGCGGGTTCCCAGACGGATGAAGTGGTCGCTTCTGCGCTGGATGCGCTGGAATACTCCGACATCGAACTCGGCCTCTTCGAGGCTCGCCACCTGATCGTTTCTGAATGAGGGGAAGAAGGTCTCGTTAGAGAGGTCGTAGAGGCGGTTGCTTCCGTCGTAGAATACCTGCTGGAAGCTGTGGCCGTAACCGGCGGTCTGGGTCGCAGGACAGTATCCTGCCGCCGAAAAGAGCGTTGCGGTGAGGTTGTTCATCGGACCGCACTCGAAACCGCAGTAACCGTTGAGCATCATCAACGCCTGATATTCGACGTTGTGCTGGGTGTCGGTTCCGGGAATGAATGTCGCCTGGTGGTTCATAAAGTAGTTGCTGGCTGAGAGCACGAACTGGAAGATCTTGTTGACACGCTCTTTCGGAGGAAGTTTGGCAAGTTTGAGACTGTCTCTGATGTCTCCGAAACTGCGGGCGTCGATCTCTCCGTCGCGGATGAGCAGCGGAAGCTCCAGCGTGGTTCCGCTGTTGTTGGCGATCTCCACATAGTCCATGTGGACAGGGTAATCGAGCTCGATCACTTTGGTTTTTCCGGGAGTAATGGAGAACTTCTGCTGCTCGGTCTTGCGGGCGGCGTGGAAGTCCGCCGGTTTGGGCATCACGGGGTAGTTGTTGACCTGAAGGACTTTTGCAGGATCGACATCATCCTGCATTTTTGCGGGATAGTAGTCGATGACTTTGTCTCCGACAGAGAGGCGGTTGTCGAATTTTCCGAAAGCGGCGTGGCAGGTTCCGGGAACGTGTTTCAGTCCCGCCGGAGTAGTTCCGTCGAGCGTGCGGTCAAAGGTGAAGAGGGCGCGGGTCTCTTTATCCATGGCAAAACTCTTTGCCGGAGTGAAGTCGGCAGCATAGCGTTTCACCGAAGATATGCGCAGCAGGTCGAGCGTTCCGCGCATCACGGGACAGCGTTTGCCCCGGACTGTTTTGTCGATCATATAGTTTCTTGCCTCCAAGCCCATCTGTCCCACCGTGAACTGGTGCGGACTGCGGTGGTTGGGATAGCTGTCGCGGGCAACATCGACGGCGGTGAAGGTAAATTTGGGGTCGTCGAACACCTTTTTGCCGTTGATGAAGACCTGGATACCGGAGCCCTTGGCGTACTGGACGGCGATATGGTTGAATTGACCGTGTTTGAGGGAGGTCACCTTGAAGGATTTTGAGTAGTCAGGGTTGTTCCAGTCAACGAAATGGATGGACATCAGCTGTTTTGCCGGAACATATTTGAGATCAAAGACATTGTTTCTTGAGCGTCCATGTTTGCCGGTCCACTTTCTGTCGAAACTTCTTGAGAGGTGGTGACAGGCGTTGAAGATGGTGAGGGAATCTTTTTCCTGAGTGTTCCATTGGGGTTTGATCCACGCTTCGATGGTGGCGTCTCCGGCGGGATAGAGCAGCTCTTCGGGTTTTGTGATCTCTTTGTTGGTTCCGTCCCACGAAGCGCGCGAGCGGGTCTGATAGAAGAATGTGCGTCCGTCATTGAGGCTGAGGGCGAGGTCGTCGGGATTTCCGGAGACTCCGGAAGTAAAGAATTTGTCGTTGAGTTTGGGGAAGGGAAGCAATTCAGCGGCGCGCATGACGATCCTGCTTACTTCCAGTTTGGGCAGCAGCGCAGAGGCATTTTTTGCCGGAAGTCCGTGGTTGGTGAGCGAACTTGCCGTTGAGCGCAGCTCGAATACCAGCGCGAGTTTTTTGACATCAGGGCGCAGTCTTCCCTCAACGCGGTACTGCGACAGTACCTGCGGAGGCCTCATGTGGCTGGCTCCCCTCGGGTCGATGGCGTTTTCACTGAGCTCCCTGCCTTTGGCATCGAGCTGGAGGACGGTGACTTTGTTCGACCAGGTCATTCCGGAAAGGCTCCTGACGTCGAGTTCAAACTTGACCGGCATACCCGCGGCCTCAGCCGGAACATCGACAATATATTTCACCACGCGGGTGTTGTGGCTTCTGGACGAAAAGATGATTCCGTTCTTTGACGGAGCAACTGTGACGTTCGCCGGAGCTGTCCACTTTTTGATGTTTTCTTTCTGCAGTGCTCCGGAAAAGAGGTTTTTCTCTTTGACTGCATCGCGTATGACGGAGTTGGTTTTTCCGGGAGTACAAAAGAGCTTTTCGGTTCCTGCCGGAACGGTGAAGCGCAGCGCGACAGAGTTTTTCTGAGCTCCGGGATAGAGGGTGACTTTGAGCGGAGTGTTTTTTCCCTTCTTCTGAGAAGTGACAGTAAATCCGCATTCGGGATCTGTTCCGGCAAGTTTATGCAGCTTTGCGCGGTCGATCTCGACCTCATAAACCGCATCAGCCTTCCATGTCGGATGCCAGTCGAGCGGAATGGTTTGCGGTGACGCTCCGCAGATGACGGCAGCCAATGCCGCAAGCAATGTCGGAAAAACTTTTCTGTTCATGGATATACTCCTTTTTTTGTTGACAAAACTGGTTTCGCTTTATAATACACCCGCTTGCAGTTTTATTCAAGTTAAGATTATAGGTTCGGAGCAAAAAAATAGAGAGACGGGGCTGTTGTCCGCTCGCTCAAAACAGGTAACCGCAGTCAGTCAGCATACAAAAAATGGGGAAGAGAAAACCGCTTTTCTCTTCCCCGGCATCTGTGTTTTTCGGTCAGGCAGCTTATTTTTCAGCGTTCTGAGCTTTCACATACCACTGATGGTTGTTGACTCCGCGCAGGACTTTTGCGAGTTCGTTGTTGAACTCCCGGTCGGGCCACGGCATGATCATGACTGCGGCGACTTCGGTGAGCTCCCGGGACGGATTGTCGTATCGGAACACCAGATTGCTGAACTGAGCTTTGATATCCACCGGAGCGATCTGCTGGAAGGGGTACGGAATATTCTTCTCAACAGGGTAATCCCAGCGGAATTTACTGCGTCCGTTTTTGCCGTAGAAGCGCGACTTGTAGAAGTCATGGCTGAAGTTGGCGTGACGGAAGATCTCAGAAGAGCCTCCCTGCGGAAGATCGACGTGCACCCGTGTCCATGCGGGATCGGCGGACATACGGTGCAGAGTCCAGATGGAGTATTGTCCCGGCTCTCTCTGGGCGGCAAAATTGATTTGGATTTTGGCACCATAGCCTCCAAAGTTGACGGTCGGCTGGAAATCTTTACCTCTCTCGGCATTTTTGATCGGAGTTATTTTGTCCGCCAGCACAAGCTCGATTCCGGGATGGGTGATGACGATGAGCTGTTTTTCTGCTCCGTCATCGACGATGGTCGCGGTATCGACGCCCTTGTAATCGGCGGGAGCTGAGACGGTGAGTTTTCCGTTGGAGAGAGAGGCGGTTATTTTTCCGGTGGTTCTGACCACGGCTTTGTCCGAGGCTCCTTTGACCGCGAAAGACTTGGTCTCTTCGGGAGCGAGCACAGTTGCGATACGCTCGAAGCCGACGGCGGCTCCTGAGAAGGTCACTCCGGATATCTCGATATCCTTGACGTTTTTGCGGTACTGCAGGGTGATGTCGATATCGGAGTCGCTGTCAGAGGAGCAGATGAGTTTGTTCTCTCCTTTGGCGAGTTTGCAGGTCATGACGCGGGTGTTGGTCATCATCTGGGTGTTCGCGCTGAAGTTGGCGACTTTTGCCATCGGAGCGTTGACGCGGATGAGATACGCTCTTCTCGCGCAGACCTGATAGAAGAGACGGCTCACTCCGTCGGCGTCTGCGGGAAGGGCGCGGAACGTCTTGCCGCGGTCGGTCGATATCTCGAGTCCGGCAAAAGATCCGTCGGCAAGTTTTGCCGCATATTCGGCGTAAACGATCGGGTAGCAGGTCATGACTTTGTAGCAGAAGCTGCCGGCTTTGACGTCGGTGAAGTTGGAGGCAAACTTGGAGGGCGCGTTGTTGAACTTGAGGTACGCGCTTCCGAATTCAGGGAAGTAGTGGTCAACTTCGGACACGGGAAAATTCTTCTTTTTCGCGTTGGTGAGAGCCGTGACGTCTTTGGCGTAAGGAAGGGTGAGATTGTTGTATCTCGCCGGATTGTTGAACTGGAGCGTGTTGCTCTTTCCGTCATTGGCATACCACATTCTCAGGCTCTCTCCCGGGCGGATGGACATCGCCACGCGCTCGATGAAAGCCGGAGTGTTGGCGTGATATCTGCGGGTGCCCAGACGGATGAAGTGGTCTCCTCCGGATTGGACGCGCGGATAACATCCGGGCTCGACCTCAGTATCTCCAAGGCTGGCGGGAGTCTCGTTGTCCATTGAGGGGAAGAACATCTGGGCTGAAAGGTCATAGAGGTTGCTCTTTCCATCGACCCACGCCTGCTGGAAGCTGTGACCGTAACCTGAGGTCTGTCCCGCGGGAACGCTTCCGGCACAGGCAAACATATTGGCGGTCATGCTGTTGAGTGGTCCGCACTCGAAACCGCAGTAGGCGTTGAGCATGAGAAGCGCGTCATAGCAAGCCATTCCGACATTGTCGGAGCCGGGGTTGAAGCGCGCCTGGTAACTCATGAAGTAGTCGCTCGATGAGAGCATGAACTGGAATATCCGGTTGGTGCGGACTCTTGCCGAGTGTTTGGATATATCCATGGAGTCTCTGATATCTCCGAAGCTGCGGGGGTCGATCTCATCTGCTTTACGGACGAAGGGGTGGACGACGGTTTTGTTTCCGTTATTTGCGTATTCGATGTAGTCCATGACGACAGGAGCGTCGAGTGTCACGGTTTTTTCGCTCTTGCCGTTGAACTTGAATTTCACCTGCTCGGCTTTGCGGGCAACGGCAAAATCCTCTTTGTCGGGAACGTTGGTGTAGTTGCGTTTATCCAGCACCTTTGCCGGATGGTTGTTGTCGAGGATCTTTTCCGGATAGTAGTTGACGGTCTTGCCGTTGACGGCAAGAGAGTTCTCGACTCTCGGAGTGAGAGACATCACCGAGCCGGAGATGAACTGGATGCCTCCTGCGCTCTTTCCGTCGAAACTGCGGTCGAAGTCGAAGAGGGCGCGGGTGTCTTTATCCATGCCGAATCTGGTGGCGGGAACAAATCCTTTTTTATCGTACCGCGGCGCAGAAGAGATCCTCAGCAGGTCGATCTGCCCCTTGAAGAAGGGAGCGTGACGGTTGAGGAACTTATTGCTGCGGGCAGGATAAAATCCGCTTCCGAGCGTGAATTGGGACGCCATGTGCTCGTTGGTCGATGAGATGTAACGCTCTACGGCATTACGGATAGACGGCTTGTTGAAATCGACAGCTGTGTAGGTGAATTCGGGGTCGTCGAATACCAGAGTTCCGTTGACGAATACCTGGATGCCTTTTTTGCCTGACCACTGTACAGCGACATGGCTCCATTTGCGTGTCGGGATATCACATTTGAATTTTTTGATATACTTCTTCAAAGTGTAGTCCATAAAGGTTATCTGGGCGGACTTGGCTTTGGGGAAATATCTGAGCTCCAGACACGGAGTGTAATTGGATTTTTTCTCCTTCATGGGGCCGTGGTACTGGGCGGGGTCGGCAGAGAAGAGACAGAAGAAATCTCCGCGTTTGGCTCTTTTGCTCCATCTGGGTTTGAACCATGCTTCGACGGTTCCGTCACCGGCGGGATAGAAGAGCTCCTGCGTGTCGGTGATGGCTTTTCCTTCAGCCCAGCAAGCCTGAGAGTGGGTGGCGAAGAAGAAGGCTTTGGTGTTGAAGCTGTCTGAAGTTGTGTCGAAGGAAAAGTCTCCCGGAGCTCCGGAGATACCCGCTGAGAAAAACTCATCGCGGTATTTGGGGAACGGAAGCTGATCGGCAGCTCTCACTGCCAGACGGCTGATCTCGAACTTGGGAAGAAATATCGTCTTGTCTTTGGCGATCTTGCCGTAAGAATCGTAGAGATGCGGAACTCCCTGCGCGGTGATTTTGAGACGGAGCTTTTTTGCGTCGGGGTGTATTCGTCCGTTTTCGCGGTGGGCGGTGAGGACGCTGCTCGGGCGCATGAGGGTTATCCAGCGCGGGTCGGTAAGGCTCTCAGAGAGGACTTTTCCCGCCGCGTCGAGCTGTTCGATACATATATAGCAGGGCCAGGTCTCTTTGGCGGTGCTCTTGAAGTCGAGCTCAAGTTTGGCTTCGCGTCCGGCAAACTCTGCCGGAATATCGGCGGTGCAGGAGATTATGGAGTCTCCGAAACTATTGGCGGAAACCATGATTTTGCCGTCGGCGGATTTGATATCGGTTTTGCGGCTGACTTTCCATTTTGAGGTGTTTGAGAGGGTTCCGGCAAAGAGGTTGAGGCTCTCTGCTGAGGAGAGTTGACCTCCGGGAACAGGGTCGCAGTCAAGTGCAGTCGTTCCGGCGGGAACGGTGAAACGCAGGGCGACGGCTCCCGGACGCTGTCCGGAAAAAAGTTTTACATCGAGCTCTTTTTTCCCTTCGGGAGTAGTTGCGGTGACTTTGAAGCCGCACTCTTTATCGACTCCGGCGAGCTCATTGAGTTTGGTTCTGCTGATTTCCACCTCGTATGGAATACCGGTTTTGCGGTTGACATTCCATTCGAGCGGAAACGCTCCGAGCGACAACCCCGCCGCGAACGCAGCGAGCATAACAGGGGTACATTTTTTCATTGCACTCTCCTTTTTAGGCTGTTGAAAAAGCAATAACCACTTTAAAATACAGCCAGAATGCTTCAAATGCAAGTGTTTCAGCTGCTTAAAGCAAAAAAAACGGGGCTGTTGTTCGCTCGCGTGTCCGCCAAGCCACGCAGTCCGGCTTGAGAAAACGGAAGGCTCCCGAACGGAGAAGAACGGAGTTGAACGGAGATCATGTATGTGGAAAAGTATTCCGCCCGCCATTGTCTGCGCCACAACTTAGCCGTGCATTACGCCGCGAACACTCGGAGTGCCACATACCTGCGCCAAGCTCCACCGCAAACATCTGCGTGAGTTTGCGCGATGAGCGCAAAAAATATACCTGTTCATCTATACCCATCGCATAAGCAGCACAGAGCCAATATAAAAATTGGCTCTGTGCAGGTGCAGGGCAGTCTGCCCTGCTCAGGGGGTTCAAAGGGGGGATGAAATCCACCCTTGCGCATCGCACGGATGTGAGTGCCTGAGCAGCCAGAAAAGGCTGCTCAGGGGCGGCTACTATGCCGCCCGGAGCCGAACGCAGGGAAGAGGCGGACAAAGCCGGGAGCGGAACGCGGCAGTAAAAAGAACCGAAGTCAAAATACCCAATCCTCCCCAAAAAAGGAATCGGCTATTGATTTTGGAACAAAATCAATAGCCAGAGGTGCAGGGGACTCTCCCCTGCCGGGAGATTTTTAAGAGGCAAGCAGCCTCTTAAACTCCATCACCATACGATGCTGAAACAATAAGGTTTTGCAACAGCTCCTTTGTGTGATTCGGATGCTTTCTGAACTGCACTTATTTCAGTGCTGCGTTGTTCTCATCGACATACCACTTGTTGTGGTTGATTCCGCAGAGGGCTTTGACCATCTCGTCGAAGAACTTTCTGTCGGGTTCGGGCAGGATGATGGTTCCCGCGACTTCGACATACTTCTCGTTGGAGATCGGAACGGTGTAGGTCAGGCTGGAAAACTCTGCTCCCATATTGTGAGATATGTTGTCGAAATATCTCACCTGCGGGTAAGTCCAGAAGAATTTACCTCTGCCGTCCTCTCCGTAGAACTTGGACTTGAGGAATTCACTCGCGGAGTTTATGTGACGGAATACCTCCTGCACTCCGCCCTGGGGCAGCTGCAGATTGACTCTCGTCCAGTTCTGCTGGGGAGAGAGACGGATGCAGTTCCAGATGGAGTAAACTCCGGCGGGTCTGGTCTTGGCAAGATTGACTCTGAGAGAAGCGTTGCGTCCGCTGAAGTTGACGCTCTGCTGGATGGAATTGGTTTCAAGTTTCGCCTTCTTGAGCGGAGTGATGTTTTTGGCAGTCACAAGTTCGATTCCGGGATGGATGACCACAACGAGCTGTTTTTCAGCTCCCTCATCCACGATGGTGGCGGCTTCGACAGACTTGATATCCTCATCCGGAACTGAGATGGTGAGCTGGTCTCCGGCGAGCGCAGCCTGGAGTTTTCCGGTGCTCTTGACCTTCGCATTGGAGGAGAGTCCCTTCACACTGAAAGTCTTGCTCTCTCCCGGAGCGAGGACAGTAGCAATGCGCTCAAAGCCCTTCTCAGAGCCGGTGCGGACAGCCTCTCCCTGAATGTCGATATCTTTGACATACTTTCTGTACTGGAGTGTGACTTTGACATCGGCTTTATCCGTTACGGTGTAGAGCAGTTTGTTCTTTCCTTTGGAGAGCTTGGCTGTCATGACGCGCGGATTGGTGATCATCTGGGTCATGGCGTTGAAGTTTGCGACTGATTTCAACGGAGCGTTGACGCGGATGAGATACTCTCTTCTCGCACAGACCGGATAGACCGGACGGCAAGTTCCGTCCTCATCGGCGTTGAGCTCTCTGAAAGTTTTGCCGCGGTCGGTGGATATCTCAAGTTTGGCGAAGGAGCCGTCCTTGAGTTTTGCGGCGTACTCGGCATAGACGACCGGGAAGCATGCCACAACGTTGTAGCAGAAACTGTCGGAGTTGACTTTTGTAAAGTTCTTGGCAAACTTTTCCGGAGCGTCGTTGAAGTAGAGGAATGCGCTTCCGTAGTGGGGGAATATACGTCTTACTTCGATGACCGAAGTCTTGCGCCTTGAGGTCTGGACAGCGTGGACGGCTTCGGTCTTGTCGGCATGGGCCTGGATGAAATCTTTTCCATAGTTCCGGTTATATACCAGGTTGTTGAAGACACCGTTGTTGATAAACCACATACGCAGGGTCTCTCCGGGACGGATCGACATGGCGACGCGCTCGGTGAATGCGGGAACATTGGCGGTAAAATCCCTGGTTCCGAGACGGATGAAGTGGTCGCTGTTTCCTCCGACGCGGTTGTGGATGCCCGGCTCAAGCTCGGCCTCTCCGAGTCCGGCGGGAGTCTCATTGTCCATCGAGGGGAAGAACTTCTGGGCGGAGAGGTCGTAGAGGTTGCTCTTTCCATCGACCCAGACCTGCTGGAAGCTGTGACCGTAACCTGAGGTCTGTCCCGCGGGAACGCCTCCGGCGCAGGTGAACATATTGGCGGTCATGTTGTTCAAGGGACCGCACTCAAAGCCGCAGTAGCTGTTGAGCATGGTGAGAGCCTTGTAGCAGGCGTTTTCGGGTCTGTCGCTGCCGGGCTCGAAGTAGAGCTGGTGGCTGGCGTAGTAGTCGCTCGAAGAGAGCATGAACTGGAAAATCCGGTTGGTGCGCTCTCTGGCGGTGGTTCCCTCGATGTTCATCGAGTTGCGGATATCCGCGAAGCTGCGCGGGTCGATCTCGGAGTCCTTGCGGATAAAGGGGTGGACGGCGACAGTTTTTCCGGTGTTTTTGTATTCGATGTAGTCCATGAACACGGTTTCGGGAATGTCGATGACCTTCTCGGCGTTGCCCTTGAAGTCAAAGACCAGCTTTTCGCTTTTGCGGGCGGCGTTGAAGTCTTTTCCGTTGGGAACTCTTGTGTAGTTGCGTTTGTCGAGGACTTTATCCGGATGGTTGTTGTCGAGGATCTTTTCCGGAGTGTAGTTGATGGTCTTTCCGTTGACGTCGATGGTTCTCTCGACGCGGGAGACATCAGCCATGGTTGAGCCTGAGATAAACTTGATTCCGCCTGAGCTCTTTCCGTCAAAGCTGCGGTCGAAGTTGAAGAGAGCTCTGGTATCTTTGTCGGAAGTAAATGCCGTTGCAGGAACGAATGAGTCTTTGTATCTCAGAGTTGAAGATATCCTCAGCAGATCGAATTTTCCGGGAAGGTTGGGGTTGCCCTTATTTGAGCGGACTGCAAGACGGGTATTGGCGAGCGAGAACTGCGCCGGCATACAGTCGTTGGGAATATAGCTGTAACGGTATTTGATATTGAATATCGCAGGATCTTTGTAATCGACCGGAGTAAAGGTGAATTCGGGATCGCTGAATACTTTTGTACCGTTGATAAAGACCTGCATTCCTTTGGTTTTGCTCCACTGGACAGCGACATGGTTCCACTTGTCTGCGGAGATCATGCATTTGAAAGTTTTGGAATACTTTTTCTTTTTGTGGTCTTTGAATTCGACGACGGCATTCTTGGCTTTCGGGAAATACTTGAGAGCAAGACAGGGTTCGATTTTACTGTTTCTGTCGGCGAGCGGTCCCCAGAACTGGGTGGGCTCGGCGGAAAAGATGGTGTAGAAGGATTTTCTCTTGAGAGCCTTGAGGTTCCACTCAGGTTTGAGCCAGAGTTCGACGGTTCCGTCATTGATGGGATAGAAGATCTCGGACTGGTCAACGACACGTTTGCCCTCAGCCCATGATGCGTGGGAGCGCAGCGGGAAGAAGAAAGCCTTTCCGCGGGATCCGGTCACGGTGTCGAGCGCATAGTCTCCGGCGTTTCCAGAGACGCCATTTGCGAAGAACTCATCGCGGTATCTCGGGAACGGAAGCTCTTCCGCGGCACGCACTGCAAGGCGGCTCACTTCAAACTTGGGCAGGAAGGCTTTTTTGTCCTTTGCCGGAAGTCCGTCTGCACCGATATTGTGGGAAACACCCACCATCTTGAGGACGACGCGCAGTTTCTTTGCCTGCGGATGGATGCGTCCGCTCTCCCGGTGGGGAGTCAGGACTCCGCAGGGACGCATAAGACTTGTCCAGCGGGGGTCGGTGAGACTCTCTGAGAGGAGTTTGCCGGCGGCGTTGAGCTGCTCGACATAGATGTATCCGGGGAACACTTCAGGAGCGGTGCTTTTGAAATCGATCTCAAACTTGGCTCCGAGCCCTGCGGTTCCGGCGGGAACGTCGGCTTCGCAAGTGAAGATGGTGTTTCCGAAGCGGGTGGATTCAAAGATGAGTTTGCCTGCGGAACTCTTTATTTTGCCGCCGTTGTCAGCTTTCCAGGCGGATTTTTTGAGCTTGTTGTTAAAGATATTCAGGGAGTCTCCATCAGAGAGCTCTCCTTTTGCCGCGGGAACGCAGTCGAGGGCAGTCGTTCCGGCGGGAACGGTGAAGCGCAACGCGGCGGAACCGGGAGCTTTTCCTTTGAGAAGAGTTACGGCGAGCTTCTTTTTGCCGTTTGAAGTAGTTGCGGTGACTTCAAAACCGCAATCTTTGCTGACACCGGCGAGCTTTTCCAGCTTGGCGCGGCTGATCTCGACTTCGTACGGAACGTTTGCCGTATTGTTGACGTTCCACTCGAGCGGAAACGCTCCGAGCGACAGACTTCCGGCAAATGCCGCAAGGTACAGCGGAAGGCTTTTGTTCATAACTTTTTCTCCATATTGGTTAAAAAACAGGTATTCCTGATAAAATAGCTCTTCAAAAGTCAAAAGTCAAGCCTCCCGCACAAAAAAAGGAAGCCCCGGCAAAGGGGCTTCCCGGCTGGATCGCGGTGTCTGAAGCTGCTGTTATTTGCTGTTTTCGCTCCTGACATACCACTGATGGTTGTTGACACCTTTGAGGACTTTGACCATCTCGTTGGTGAACTCCCGGTCAGGAGACGGAATGACTATGACCGCCGCAACTTCAGCAATCATCTTCGAGGGGTTTCCGTATGAGAAGCTGAATGATTTGAACGGCTTGGTGATCTTGATCGTGGTCAGCTGCTGGAAGGGGTAGGGAATATCGGGATCGACCGGATAATCCCAGCGGAATTTACCTCTTCCGTTTTTGCCGTAGTAGCGGGACTTGTAGAACTCCTGACTGCGGTTGAAGCCGCGGGTGAGCAGGGTTTTGCCTCCCTGCGGAAGGTTGAGGTCTATGAGCGTGTGGGACGGGTCGGTTTCCATACGCAGACATGTCCAGATGGCGTACTTGCCGGGCTTGTGCTGCTCCTTGAAGTTGATTTTGATTTTTGCGCTGCTGCCTGAGAAGTTGACGGTCGGCTGGACATCGCTGGCGGCTTTGGCTCCCTTGACCGGAGTGATGCCGTCCGCGAGAACCATCTCGATCCCGGGGTGGATGATGACCATGAGCTGCTGGAGAGCTCCGTTGTCGATGATCGTGGCGGCTTCTATGCCCTTGCAGTTTCCGGGAGCTGTGATGACCAGCATTCCGTTTTCGAGGGAGGCTTTGAGTTTGCCTGTGGTCTCAACTTTGGCGTCTGCCGATACTCCGGAGACCGGAAGCTTTTTGGTTTCTCCCGGCTTGAGGACGGTCGTTATGCGCTCGAAGCCGACGGCTGCTCCGCTGTAAACTGCGTTTTTGATCTCGATGTTTTTCGCGTGTTTGCGGTACTGGATGGTGACATCGACCTCGGAGTTGTTGGCATTTGAACAGAGCAGATCATTGGCTCCTTTCTGCAGCTTGCAGGTCATGACGCGGGTGTTGGTCATCATGTGGGTGTTTGCGCTGAATTTTGCGACGCTTTTCATCGGAGCTTTGACCCTGATGAGATATTCGCTTCTCGCGCAGACGGCGTAGAACGGACGGGCAACGCCGTCTTTATCCAGCGGCAGGGGACGGAAAGTCGCTCCGCGGTCGGTGGATATCTCAAGTTTGGCAAATGAGCCGTTCTTGAGTTTCGCCGAGTACTCAGCAAAGACGACGGGATAGCAGGTGGTGACATTGTAGCAGAAACTTCCGGACTTGACATGGGTGAAGTTTTTGGCGTACTTCGCGGGGGAGGCGTCGAATTTGAGGTAGGCGTTTCCGAATTCCGGGAAGTAGTGATCCACCTCGACGACGGGGTCTTTGATTTTTCCGAAAGTGACGTGGACTTTTTTGGAGACGTCTCTCGCGTAGGGCTTTTTAAGGGAGTTGTAACGGCGTATGTCGTTGGTCTGCAAACTGTTGAATTTGCCTTCGTTGGCGTACCACATTCTGAGGCTCTCTCCCGGGCGCAGGCTCATCGCCACGCGCTCCTGGAACGCGGGGTCCTGGGCGACATAGCCGCGGGTTCCGATGCGGACGAAGTGGTTGCTGTTTCCTCCGACTCGGTTGTGGATGCCCGGCTCAAGCTCGGTGTCTCCGAGGCTGGCGGGAGTCTCGTTGTCCATTGAGGGGAAGAACTTCTGGGCGGAGAGGTCATAGAGGTTGCTCTTTCCATCGACCCAGACCTGCTGGAAGCTGTGACCGTAGCCTCCGGTCTGTCCAGCCGGAACTCCTCCGGCGCAGGTGAGCATATTGGCGGTCATATTGTTGAGGGGGCCGCACTCGAAACCGCAGTAGGCATTGAGCATGACCAGAGCATCGTAGCAGACTCTTCTTGCGCGGTCGCTTCCGGGGTTGAAGCGCACCTGATAGCTCATGAAGTAGTCGCTCGAGGAGAGCATGAACTGGAAAATGCGGTTGGTGCGCTCGCGGTGAGAGAGTTTGTCAAGTCCGAGGGAGTCCCTGATGTCTCCGAAACTGCGGGGGTCGATCTCCTGTTTGAGGCGGACAAAGGGGTGGACGACGGTCTCATTTCCGTTGTTGGTGTACTCGATGTAGTCCATGATGACCGGAGCGTCGAGCGTGATATTTTTTTCTGCACTGCCTTTGAATTTGAACTTGATCTGTTCGGCTTTGCGCGCCGAGATGAAGTCTTTGCGGACGGGGATGTTTTTGTAATTCTTGACGCTCAGGACTTTGTGCGGATCGTTTTCCGGAGTGATTTTTCCCGGGAAATATTCGATTTTTCTGCCGTTGACTTCGATGACATTTTCCTGTCTGGGGGTGTCGGCGGATATTGAACCTGAGATGACTTTGATTCCGCCTGAGCTCTTTCCGTCGAAGCTGCGGTCGAAGTTGAAGAGGGCGCGGGTATCGTCATCCATGACAAAGCTCTTTGCCGGAGTGAAATCTCCGCTGTATCTCAGGGTTGAAGAGATGCGCAGCAGGTCGATCTTGCCGCGGAAGTGGTGAGAGTTTCTGACGCCGATCCGGTTGCTGCGGACGACAAGACGCTCGTTTCCGAGAGAGAACTGCGTGGGGATGTATTCGTTGGCGATTTTGTAGTTGCGGTATTTCGCGTTGAGGATCTTTTTGTCGGTGTAATCGACCGGAGTAAAGGTGAAAGAGCTGTCTTCAAAGACGGTTTTTCCGTTGATGAAGACCTTGATGCCGCTGTCTTTGCTCCATTGGACGGCGACGTGGCTCCACTTTCCTGAGGGAATAAGAGAGTTGAAGCTCTTTTTGTATTTCTTCAGGGTGTAATCTTTGAACATCAGGATGGTTTTTCCGGTCTTGGGGTGGTATTTGAGACCGAGACAGGGATAACGCTTGTTCTGTTTGTCGCTGTCTTTCATGGGACCGATGAACGGAGCGGCTTCAGCGGTAAAGAGGATTGAAGAGTCGGACTGGAGTTTTTCCCATTCCGGATAATACCATGCCTCAACGGTGCCGTCTTCAAAGGGATAGAATACTTCATCCTGAGAGATGATGGGTTTGCCCTCAGCCCAGCAAGCCTGGGAGTGGGTGGCGAAGAAAAAGGCTTTTCCGAAGCTGCCTTTGGTGGTGTCGAGGGCAAAGTCTCCGTCTTTTCCTGAGACTCCGTCCGCGAAAAACTCGTTGCGGTATCCGGGGAACGGAATCTGTTCTGCGGCGCGCACAGCAAGGCGGCTCAACTCAAATTTCGGAGTGAATATCCCTTTGTTTTTGACCGGTCTGCCGTAGCTTTCAAAGTCGTGGCTCCAGGCATTTGCCCGCAGGGTCAGGCGCAGTTTTTTGGCTTTGGGGTGGATGCGTCCGCTCTCGCGGTGGGGAGTGAGCACATTGACCGGACGCATCAGAGAGAGCCAGCGGGGATCGCTCAGACTTTCGCTCAAAACTTTGCCGTCCGCATCGAGCTGATCGACGTTGATGAGACAGGGGAAGGCTTCTCCGGCGGTGCTTTTGAAATCGAGCTCAAACTTGGCTGCCATTCCGGCAAATTTTTCCGGAACTCTGACCGTGCAGGTGACTTGGGTCTGGGTGTCTCTGCCCGGAACAGGGGCGCGTCCTGTTACGCAGATTTTTCCGTTTTTGGATACGATTTTTGTTCCGCGGCTGCCTTTCCATGCTGAGGTGCTGTCGAGGACTCCGTCAAAGAGATTGAGCGAGGCGTCAGGTGTGGTTACTGAACCCTTTGCCGCGGGCTCGCAGTTGAGGGAGGTCGTTCCGGCGGGAACGGTGAAGCGCAGGGCGACGCTGTTTTTCTTCTGACCTTCAAAGAGCGTGACGTCAAGTTTCTTTGTTCCGGACGGAGTAGTTGCGGTGACTTCAAAACCGCAATCTTTATCAACTCCGGCGAGCTTCTGGAGTTTTGAACGGTCTATCTCGGTTTCGTAGGGTATTTCTGTCTGATTGTTTATGTTCCACTCAAGCGGAAACGCATTGAGTGCCAGACATCCCGCAATGGCGGCGAACTGTAAAAGTGTCTTTTTCATAAGTTTTCCTGTTGCTGGTGGTGAATTTTATTGGTATTGTCTCAATTTTTGTGAAAACTTTTCGAAACAGATGATAAACAATATTTTGTTATACGCTTAAATATAACACATAAGATATGTTTTGTCAACATACGCAAAACGCTTGTCAGCATCGGCGGATGCATCCGCGAGGCAAGGTCGCGTTTTGCATTGAGCACAGCAAGGGAGTGTACTTCTGTACACGACCGCCGCGGCGCAGATGCAAGGCGCGAGATTGACCGCGGGGCGCCGCCGCCGTTCAGATTGTCTCACAACATTTTAGACATTAACTTTTTATTTGTAAGCAGAGAGACTTTCAAAGAGTTTTCTGAAGATGATGTCGCGGTTGAGAGCGTAGGCGTAGCGCATCTCGTGGCGCGATGTGTCGCTCAAGTCGTAAGAGCCGTCGTCATTGAGTTTTGCTGTGGGACGGATGATTGACTGGATCGCTTCGGGGCAGACAAAGTATGCCACGGTGACGATATCCCAGATGACCCTGCTGTCATGTCCGCAGCGGAGCATCTCTTCGTAAGTGTGGGTGTAGAGGTACTCTCCGATCCTGCCGGAGTTTTTGCAGCGCGCTTTAAGTTCCGGCTCGGTGGTGAGCAGATGGTCGGTCACCATGGAGCAGGGGAACATGACGAAAGGAACCCCGCTGTCGAAGATCACCTGAGCTGCGGGAACATCCTGATAGAGGTTGAATTCATCGTTTTTGCCGTGCCACTCAAAGGCGTGACCTCCGAGCCATACGACCACGATGTTTCTGATGATTTCCGGAGCAAGCAAAATGGCGGATGCGACATTGGTTATCGCTCCGATGGCGAGCACGTAGAGGACTTCACCATCCTGCTCAGCCTCTTTCGCGAGCTCGATGATCCTGCGGGCGGCGTCGCTTTCGACCGGAGTTTCAGGTGCAGGAAGATATCCGGTCGAGCCCCTGAACACCATTCCGTCCGGAGAGATGCCCATGAGAGAAAAGATATTGAGTATCTCCTGATAGCTCCTTTCCATTCCGTCGGCGGGACCCGTGGAGTGCGTGTTGAAAAACGGAGCCGCAGTCACCGCGCGCAGATCGAGTTTATCTTTCGCCATCAGCGCAAAGGTGAGGGCAAACTGGTCGTCGATCTCGTTGTAGGTGTCGGTGTCGAGGATCGCCCGCACTTTTTTCTGCGGAATTTCCAGACGTGATTTTCTGAGTTCAGCAGATATTTCAGGATAGTTCATAACAGAGTTTCCTTTTGATATGTTTTTAAAAAAAGCTTTGTTCCCGATATGGGGAGATGATGCGGGGAAAGCGGGAAAACTTCTTTTCGCGAGAAAAGAAGCCGAACGTCGGCTTCGTTATTCTTTTCCCCCTGTCCCGCCATAGCCTTGGCGACGGCGGATCTCACCCTTTCAAGAAAAGCGAAAAAACTTTTTTATTTGCTTTTACCTACCTTTGTCAGATGGTTTGCTTAAAGTCAAGCCGATTTTGAAATATTTTTGTAATTTTTATCAAATTCTTTATCGGCGATAACCATACCTCTGAGGATTAGCAGCATCTTTCTCATCA
>SUVY01000037.1 GCA_015061775.1 Lentisphaerota bacterium
GGGGGTTCAAAGGGGGGATGAAATCCACCCTTGCGCATCGCACGGAGAGAGTGCCTGAGCAGCCAGAAAAGGCTGCTCAGGGGCGGCTGCTATGCCGCCCGGAGCCGAACGCAGGGAAGAGGCGGATAAAGCCGGGAGCAGAAATTCGCAGAAAAAAGAGAAGAAGTCTCAATTTTCCATCCACCCCCAAAGCGTCGGACACATGATTTTATTCAAAATCATGTGTCCAGAGGTGCAGGGGATTCTCCCCTGCCGAGAGATTTTTAAGAGGCGAGGAGCCTCTTAAACTCCCACCCCGAACGTCACCCTTGAGAAGCAGGAGCCTCTTAAACTCCCTCACCATACGATGCAGAAACAACAAGGTTTTGCAACAGCTGTCATTGCTTGACTGCCGGATTTTTCCGGTTCTGTTTGAGCAGCTCAACTATATCTGTGTTGCCCTCGTTCCATTTACCCATCCAGCTTTCGGCGGTGTCTCCATCGGGAGTGCGGCTCGCAGGGTCCCAGCCGCATTCGATCATTGTCTGAAAACAGTTTTCAAGTTTCTCAGGGTCTCCGTCAAGATAGCGGAAAACTGAAGTGAACAGCAGAGAGTCTCTTCCGAATTTATCCCTGACCTTTGTATTGCAGTCAGCTCCAGCCCGAAGCAGCCTGACAAAGGCTTCGTCATCGTAATTCTGCAGCGCAAGCTCAAGCGGAGAGCTGCCGCGGTAACGGCTGGGAGACACTCCGTTTTGCAGCAATACATCAAGCGAGTTATTGCTTTGCAAGCTCACAGCATACTGCACGGCATTCAGACGCAAACCGTTTTCAAACAAAACGTCTGCATCGAGTGTAAGAAAATATGATGTTTCCGCGGCATCATCGCGCTCTATTGCGTCAAACAGGGAACCGGTATTACGCATCACACTTGAAACATCCGCCTTATGACCGGCATCGGCAAGGAGCTTTGCCGCATCGGACTTTCCGCAAAACACGGCGGTCTGATACGGAGTGAATCCGCGTTTATCGGAAACACCGGCTCCGCTTTTTCCGCTGGTCAAAAGGACTTTCAGCAATCCCCGGCTGCCGAGCGCAGCTGCACGATGAAAGGCGTTTTCTCCGGTTTGTTTATCTGCGGCTGCGGGGTCTGCTCCGCGCAGCAGCAGGACTTTGGCTCCGGAAAAATCACAATGCTCCGGAGCGAGAAATATCAAAATGTCTCCCGGAGAAAATCTGCTCTTTCCATATTCGAGCAGCATCCGGCACAACACTATATCGTTTGCGGGCATCGAAGCGGAATCCGGGTCTGCGCCTGCGGCGAGCAGAGCTTTGAACAGACGTCTTGCCGGATAAAGCTTTCCCTGAGATATCAAGTCGAGCAGATGGGTTCGGGATTTGCCGACATAAATATCCGGAGAGAGTTTTCCGCTTTCAAGTTTTGATATAAAATCATTGATGAAACTCCGGTCATCCTGAGTCGGAGCGCGCCCGGATGGTGCGGTATTCAAATAGGCTTTCATTCTGTCGTGGTATTGGCGGCTGAGAGCTTCATCATATTTGCGGGCAAGCTCTTTGCGGCGGGCGGCAAGGCGCGACACTTTTTCAAGCTCAGTCTGCTGCATGGAAAGAAATTCAGGAGAAGGCGGGCTCTTTTTCTCCGCAACGGTTTCCGGAATACGCGATTTGGCGGCTCTCTTCTCAGGCTCTTCTTTTTTCGGAAATTCCGCAACAGCACTTGCCGGACGCTCCGGAGATTTTACCGCAATCTTTGCCGCAAGTTCGCTCTTTGCGCGGTATATATCGGGAATCGCCTCGATGTCTGCAGCCGTAAGCATGATCTTTTTATTGAGAAAGAAACGCATCAGATCCGTGTTTCCGGATACCGCAGAAGCATGGAGGGCATTTTTATTGTTTTTATCCCGCGCATTGAGCGGAACTCCCGCCCTGAGGAAGAGTTCAGCGCATTGCACCGTCGAACTGCGCCGCCGCGCCATGTGGATAAGAACAGTCGCTCCGCGATCATCCGGCAAGGTCACATCAAGACCGTGGGAAATCAGCATCCGGAGCAGCTCCGCATCGGTAAAAAGCTCCTTGCGGAACGCTGCAGGCAGGTGTCCGGCTCTGGCGGCGTTGACGTCAAAACCGGATTTGAGCAGGGCGTTGAGCAGCTTGCGGTGCTTTTTATCTGAAAGAAGATCCAACCACTGTTTCGCGTATTTTTTATCGGTTATCAACGCGGGAAACAACCTCTTTACCATATCAAAACTTTTGACTTCATTGATATTGGCTGTTTCACGGATGATATCGTTTCCGGATATTTTCCCCTCATTATAGAGTTGCAGCAGACCGCTTTCTGAGCGGTTTTCAACGGCAGAGCGGAGCTTTTCGCTGCCGGCGTTTCCGTCCGGACCGTATTTATAGTGAAAATGCAGGAATATCATAAGTCCTGAGGCGACAGCTCCAGAAATGATGAAAGCGTTGCGTATGCGGGTGAAAATTTTGATATTTTCAACTGAAAATATCTGCCGCACGCTTCCGGAAAGAAAAGCTTTGATATCCGTTTTGTTTCCGCGTCTGCCGGATACCTTGCGCAGCTCAGTTATAAGAGCTCTCGCGTTGCGGGGGCGGTCATCTGGATTTTTTTCCATCATGCGCCTGACCAACCTTGCGATATCAGGAGATATTCCGTATTCGGTAAGATCAACGGGCTCTGTCTCGAGCACCTTTGCCATCAGATTGAACACTCCCTGCGCTTCAAAAGGCTTTTTACCGCTCAGCATGTGATACATCGTCGCTCCGAGGCTGTATATGTCGGCGCGGATATCCACGCTTCTTGAGTCGCGCAGCTGCTCCGGAGAGGCATAGTCCGGAGTTCCCAGCAGATGTTCCTCCCTGGTCACGGGTTCGTCATATTTCGCGCTCGCCGGATCGACTTTGGCGATCCCGAGGTCGTTGACTTTGACATCTCCGTTGCGGTCGATGAGAATATTTGACGGTTTGATATCGCGGTGGACGATTCCATGTTTTTCCGCCTCGGCGAGCACCAGAGCGACGCAGCGGCAGATATAGAGAGCGGCATTTTCCGGAATCACTCCGCCTTTGAGCAGATCTTCGAGCGTCTCACCGTCAACATACTCCATGACGATATATGCCGGATTGCCTGCCATAGCCGGGTGAGCATCGAGCACCGATACCAGATTGCGGTGGCGTATGCGTCGGGCAATACGTGCCTCGCGCAACATTCTGCCCTCAGCCTCCATGCCGGACTCGCCGCGGAGATGGTTGAGCACCTTTATAGCGTAACTCTTATCCAGCACGAGATGACGGCACAGATAGACGTCACCCGCTCCGCCGGAACCGATCTTTCTGATTATGCGGTACTGGCCGATACGGCTGCCGGAGGAAATGTCATGATTTTCCGGAATATTGTTAGCTCGCGTCATATCCGTAAATTTATATGTGCAGGACGATATTTCTGATAATTGTGACGACATATTAAAATATAACGTTTCAACCTCATTTTTGCAACTTTTAAACTTGAATTTCAACTCAATAAAGCGTATATTTTCCGCAATGCATAAAGAGAATTGTTCGTAAAAAGGAAAAAACAGCAGATGCAAAGTGTTATCGGAATTGATTTCGGTTCAGACAGTGCACGCGCAATACTGGTCGATACCGCACAGGGAAATGTCCTCAAAGAGAGCGTTTTTGCTTATCCCAGATGGGCGGAACAGCGTTTCTGTGACGCTTCGCGATGCATACTCCGCCAGCACCCGGCGGACTACCTTGACGCACTGCAGTTTCTTATCTCTGATGTGCTCGACGGTCAGGAAAGATCAGCTCTCCGCGGAATCGCCATCGACGCGACAAGCTCAACTGTATGCGCCGTTGATGAAGAGGGAGTTCCGCTGGCACTCCACGCAGAATTTCAAAATGAGCCGGACGCCATGTTCTTTTTGTGGAAAGATCACAGCGCAACTGCCGAAGCCGATGATATAAATGCCGCCGCAGAAAAGTGGCAGGGAACGGATTTCCGCAGTTACTCCGGAGGTTTATACAGCTGCGAATGGTTCTGGAGCAAAGCCCTCTATGTGCTGCGCCGCAATCCCGCAGTCGCGGCGAAAACCGCAAGTTTCGTCGAACACGGAGACTGGATGACAGCTCTCCTCTGCGGAAGGACAACCCCCTCGGAGATCAGCCGCAGCCGTTGTTTCGCCGGTCACAAGGCGATGTGGAACGCTTCATGGGGCGGTGTTCCTCCAAAAGAGTTCTTCGCCGGACTTGATGAAAAACTCGCCCGTATTGCGGCAGAGTTTCCCAAAGAGACTGCGACCGCCGACACTCCGGCGGGAGTCATTTCTCCCGCCTGGGCTGAGAGGTTCGGTATTCCGCTCGACGTGGTCATCGGCAACAGCCTTATCGATTGTCACTCAGGTGCGGTCGGAGCCGGAGTCAAGCCGGGAGAACTTATAAAAGTCGTCGGCACATCCAGCTGCGATATCATCATATCCGATGCGGTTGACCGCGCTATTCCAGGTATATGCGGACAAGTTGACGGCTCCGTCCTGCCCGGATTCACCGGATTTGAGGCAGGGCAGGCAGCTTTCGGAGATATCTTCGCCTGGTTCAGCAGACTTTTGAGCTATGGAGGAGCTGAAGTATCTCTTGCAGAGCTTGAAAAGGCAGCCGCAGAAATCACTCCGGGCTCGTCCGGAATAGTCTCCACCGACTTCTTCAACGGCAGACGCACTCCCTATGCCGACGCCGGAGCGCGGGCAGTGATATCGGGACTGACTCTCGGCAGTTCTGCTCCTGAAATATACCGCAGTCTCGCCGAAGCGGCGGTGATGGGAGCAAAACGTATCGTCGGACATTTTCAGGAAAACTCCGTAAATATCACCAACATCAAAGCAGTCGGCGGAATAAGTCTCAAATCTCCATTCATAATGCAGATGTTTGCCGATATCCTCGATATGCCGGTCGCCATCTCTTCGGCTTCTCAGGCGTGCGCGCTCGGAGCAGCGATATTTGCGGCGGCAGCGGCGGGAGTTTACCCCGATGTGCAGGAGGCAATGAAAAATATGTCAGGAAGCACGGCATTGACCTACTATCCTGACAAAGAGAAAGTTGAGATCTACCGCGAACTCTACAAAAAGTACAAAGAGCTCGCGGAAACTGTCTGAAAAAGTCAGAATTCCAGACGCAGACCGTCGTAACCGGCTATTATCCCCGTTCCCGCAAAATACTCTTCGTAACCGCTCTGAGTCACCTGCGGAACGTGGGATATATGGGTCGTGACACACACTGCATCAGGTTTGAGGGAGTTTTCTTCTTTGAGTCTGGTAATAAACTCCATGGCGGCTTTCGAGCCGAGATGGTATTGACGTTTCACATCCTCCCCGGGGTGGATTCCGCATGACAGTTCGATCACAACGGCGTCAGCCATTGCCCCCTTCACGAACTCGAAACTGGCTTCTTCCCACCATCCGGTATCGTTGAGGATAAGAACTTTTTTGCCGTCAGGACAGGTCACAAGATAGTTGAGGGCACACTCCAGAGTCACCATGTGGGTCGCGTGAACAGGAAGTATGCGGTATTTTCCGGAAACAAGCTCTCTGCCCGGAACTCCCTCATACCAGGAGATTTGACTTTTGGCACGCTCTCCATACTTGCCATTCACCTTGATGTAAGCCTCATCGTACATCTTTTTGACCGCCTGATTGGATATGAAATCAAGGGGAAGCGTCGGAGTCATCGCGCTCCACAAAAGATCGAGCGGCTGAAAATGATCTTCATGCGAGTGAGTGACACAGAGAGTCTTTATCTTCATCTCATCGACTCCGAAATCCCGCAATGCGTTGGAAGTGTCGGGACCGAAATCGATAAGGAGTTCTCCATTTATCAGCGTGCCGGTACGTCTGCGCCGTTCCCTGCCCAGCTCCCTGCGGGCAAAAGAGCAGAGTTCACAAGTGCAGAAGGGAGACGGAACACCCTGACATGCCCCAGTTCCGAGAAGTGTCAAATAACTCATATAAAAACTCCCGTGTAAAACTTTAAATCATACCCTGCGGCAGACTCAAAAGAGCCTCAAACAAATCACATGCGCTCGACGGCTGCCTTGGCAAATCCGGAGCAGCTCACCTCAGTTGCTCCATCGCAGAGACGGGCAAGATCATAGGTCATGACTTTGTCGGCAATCGCTTTGCCGATTCCGTTGATAAGCACGTCGGCAGCCTCATACCAGCCGAGATGACGCAGCATCATCTCTCCGGAAAGCGCGAGACTGCACGGATTGACCTTGTCCATGCCGGCATACTTGGGAGCGGTTCCGTGGGTCGCCTCGAAAATCGCGTGTCCGGTATGATAGTTGATATTGGCTCCCGGAGCGATTCCGATACCTCCGACACAGGCGGCGAGGGCGTCGGACACATAGTCTCCGTTCAAATTGAGCGTGGCGATCACATCGTAATCCGCAGGACGGGTGAGTATCTGCTGCAGGAAGGCGTCACAGATGCAGTCTTTGACGAGGATCTTGCCCTCAGGAGCAACGCCTCCGCACTCATCGTAAGCTACTGCAACGTCGGAGTATTTGCGTTTGACCAGTTCATAGCCCCAGTTTTTGAATCCGCCCTCGGTGAACTTCATGATGTTTCCTTTGTGGACCAGAGTCACGCTGCGGCGTTTATTGGCAACGGCGTAATCGATCGCGCTGGAAATAAGCCGCTCGCTTCCTTCGATGGAGACAGGTTTGATTCCGATGCTTGAAGTCTCCGGGAAACGGATCTTCTTCACCTGCATCTCATTCTGCAGGAAGCCGATGACCTTCTTCACCTCATCGGTTCCGGCGTTCCACTCGATTCCGGCATAGATATCCTCGGTGTTCTCGCGGAATATCACCATATCGGTAAGCTCAGGACGTTTGACCGGGCTTTCGACTCCCTCGAAGTAGCGCACAGGACGCACGCAGGCAAAGAGATCGAGCTCCTGACGCAGCGCCACGTTGAGGCTGCGGATGCCTCCTCCGACCGGAGTGGTGAGCGGTCCCTTGATGGCGATCAGGCATTTGCGGATGGCGTCGAGCGTCTCCTCAGGAAGCCACACCGGGCTGCCGTAAACAGCATTTGCCTTCTCTCCGGCAAAGAGCTCCATCCATGCGATTTTGCGTTTTCCGCCATAGGCCTTTTCTACTGCGGAGTCCCACATATATTTTGAGGCAGCCATGATATCCGGACCCACTCCGTCGCCCTCGATGAATCCGATGACGGGAGTATCGCTCACCGAAAGTTTTCCATCTGCTGAACAGGTTATGATATCTCCCTGCGGAAATGCAATATGTTTGTATTCCATGATTTTCTCCTCCTGAATACATTAAGTTATAAAGTTGATTACAAAAAATACATGTAAAACCGGATTTTTTCAAGTCAAAAGCAGACAAAAAACGGTTATGCTTTTGAAATTTTGTTCATTAAGAGTTATATTATGCGCGAATATATTTATAATAGACCATAAAGAGGATTATTTCAATGGCACAACTTGACTTGATAAGAAATTTCTGCATTATTGCCCATATCGACCACGGAAAATCCACCCTCGCCGACCGTATGCTCGAAATCACGGGAACCGTTGCCAAACGCGACCTTCAGGAGCAACTGCTCGACGGCATGGATCTTGAGCGTGAACGCGGCATCACCATCAAATCACATCCCGTGAGGATGAAGTTTGATCCGGGCGACGGAAAAACTTATGAACTCAACCTTATCGACACTCCCGGACACGTTGACTTCACCTATGAGGTCTCGCGCAGTCTCAGCGCGTGCGAGGGAGCTATCCTGCTCATCGACGCCACTCAGGGCGTTCAGGCTCAGACAGTGGCAAACGTCGGTCTCGCTTTTCAGCAGAACCTGAAAGTCATTCCGGTAATCAATAAAATCGACCTTCCGGCTGCCAACCTTCCGCTCTGCTACGAGCAGATGGAAGAGATCCTCGCGCTTCCCCGCGAAGAGGCTCTCTGCGTCAGCGGCAAGACCGGAGAAGGTGTCGAAGAGCTGCTCAAAGCAGTCATCGAGAGGATCCCGCATCCCGAAAGCAGCGACGAAAAGGGAACCGCAGGACTTATTTTCGACTCACAGTACGACACCTACCGCGGAGTCATCAACTTTATCCGTGTCGTGCGCGGCAGCTTCAAACGCGGCACCAAAATCAGACTTTTCAGCAACGAGATCACCAGCGAAATCAAAGAAGTGGGATTTTTCAGCCCGGAAATGAAGGCGGACGACGAACTCTGCGCCGGAAGCGTGGGATACATCATCCCCAACCTGAAAAGCCCCGCCGACACCCGTATCGGAGATACTGTGACCGACCAGCTCAACCCCGCAGCCGAGCCGCTTCCGGGATTCAAAGAGGTGCGTCCCATGGTGTTCAGCGGAATCTATCCCATCGACACCGCCGACTACGAGCAGCTCAAAGCAAGTATGGCGAAACTCCAGCTCAACGACGCGGCGTTCGTCTATCAGGCTGAGAGCAGCGCGGCTCTGGGCTTCGGATTCAGATGCGGCTTCCTCGGTCTGCTCCACATGGAGATCATCCAGGAGCGTCTGAGAAGAGAGTACAACATGGACATCCTCACCACCTACCCCTCGGTGATCTACCATGTCTATCTCAAATCCGGTGAACTGCAATATATCGACAACCCGGTCTATCTTCCCGATCCGAGCGCGATCGACCGCATCGAAGAGCCGGTCATCAAGTGCCGCATCATGATTCCGTCAACCTACATCGGAGACGTGATGAACCTCATCATGTCCCGCCGCGGAATATGCACCGACACTCAGAGTGCAGACGCAGGACACGTCATCATCACCGCCGATATGCCCATGCACGAGATACTTATCGACTTCCATGACAAGCTCAAATCCATCACCAGAGGCTACGGAAGCTTCGACTACGAGCCCGCCGGATACCGCGCCGGAAAGATGGTCAAACTCGATATCCTGGTCAACGGAGAGCCCGTCGATGCCTTCAGCAGCATCGTCCATGTCGATTTCGCCTATGACCGCGGACGCCAGATATGCGAGCGTCTCAAAGATGCCATTCCGCAGCAGATGTTCCAGATCGCCGTTCAGGCTGCGGTCGGCGGAAAAATCATCGCCCGTGAAACCATCAGACAGCTGCGCAAAAACGTGCTCGCCAAGTGTTACGGAGGAGATATCACCCGTAAACGCAAGCTGCTCGAAAAACAGAAAGAAGGTAAGAAGCGCATGAAGCTCATCGGTCAGGTCAATATTCCGCAGGAGGCGTTCGTCGCCGTCCTCAAAGCTCAGGAATTCAACCAGCAGGGAGGAAAATAATATGTCTAACGTCATTACCCTGCTGCTCGGTGTTATTGGAGGTGTCCTCCTCTATTTCGGAGCCGATTTTCTCATCAAAGGCGGCGTCGGAATCGCCAAAAAACTGCGTATTCCCAGCCTTATAATCGGTCTCACCATGATGGCTTTCGGCACCAGCGCGCCTGAATTGACCGTGAGCATCGCCTCAGCATTGCAGAACAAAGGAGATATATCCGTCGGCAATGTGCTGGGCTCCAATATCTGCAATCTCGCTCTGATTTTGGGATTGTGTGCCATAGTCAAACCGCTTCCGGTGAACAAACTCGTCATCAAAAGCGATATGCCGGTCATGCTGATCGCAACTCTGGCTTTTTCGGCGTTCCTCGGTTTGAGCAACGGAATCCCCCGCTGGGGCGGAATCTTTTTTGTCCTCATGATGGCAACCTACATCGTCACACTCTTTATCAACTCCAAGCGCGACGATGAAGTGAAAGAAGCCATCACGGGAGAAGTCGGCGATGACGAAGTCAATATCATACGCGCCATCTTCGAATTTGCCGGAGGTCTCGCCGCCCTCATTTACGGAGCAAAACTTTTTGTTTCCGGAGCGGTCTGCGCCGCCAAGCTCGCCAACGTTCCCGAAGCGATCATCGCACTCACCGTCGTCGCCATCGGAACCAGCCTTCCCGAGCTCGCGGCAAGTATGATCGCCACCATCAAAGGCGAAAATGATATCGCCGTAGGCAACATCGTAGGCTCCAACATCTGGAACATCCTCTGCATCATGGGTGTCTCTCCGATCGTGAACCCGATCAAACTCCAGAATATATCATGGGTCGATATGGGAGTCATGCTCTTTGTCACTCTCCTGTCTGTTCCCTTCTTCCTCACCGGCAGAAAAGTCAGCCGCGCCGAAGGAGCAGTCTGGCTGCTGTTGTACCTCGGATATCTGGGTTACCTGGTGGCAACTCAGGTATAAATACGGCTTTTTTTCATAAAAAAAGTGCAGGTGTGCTTGCAAATAAGCAACTTGCAATGTATAGTAGAGAAGGTGTATATGCACCTTATGTGCTTGCCGCTGCTGTGCCCCGAAGGGGTGGTGGTGCGTAAGCTATTGAAAATAAAATAGTTACAATTAAATATAAACAAAGCATACGCGCTCCTTTTGCGGATTTGTGACGGCAAGGGCGGATGATCTGCGGAATCCGGGACGCCGGGACCGTGGATTTGTTCAGGAAAAATCTCCGGACACCGCTCTTTTCTGACAGAAAATTGATCGGGAGTGCGTAAACCATGGGAGCAGAAGATGTACACTTCTACAAGAATTGATGACGGTGACGTCATATCAAGCGTGAATGTCGGATATGAAGACATGCTTGAAATCCTCGCCGGTGGAACCGGTGTCGATATCAGAGTTGACTCCAGCGGCGAGCTGAGAGTTTACAACTCAGGAACTGTTGCAGACGTCAGAGTGAACTCCGGCGGTAAAATGTATCTGGGCGACAGCATCGCAGCCGGTATCCAGGTCGATGCCGGCGGTACTGCCTACATCACCGACCAAAGCGTGGTGAGCGGACTTACCGTTTACGGCGGAGAACTCCAGGCCGACAGAAACGCCTCCATCCTCGGAAACATCGGCATCAGCGCAACCAAAGCCCAGCTCAGCAATATCACCATGAGCGGAGCCGTCACCCTCGAAGGTGCCACTGTCACCGGAAGCAACGCCAATGTTCAGGGTTCTCTCTACGTTTACGACACCGAAGCGACCCTCGGCGATATCAGTGTCACCTCTCTCGATATTGATTTCTCAGACCTTATCGCCAACCGCGTTGAAGTCAAAGGCAATGCCACCTTCATCGACTGCGATATGGAACTCGGCGAACTCATCGTTGACGGAGACACCTCCATCACCAACACCAACGCCAGTCTCGATGGATTCACCTTCACAGGCGGAGTATCTCTCTCATCATCAACCATGACTGCGGGCGGCAACGGAACTATTTCCGGAACTCTCAGCCTCACCAGCTCCGCCACCGCAACTATCGAAGACAGCCGCCTCACCTCGGCATCTGTCGGCAGAGCCTCCTACCTCTACCTCGGCAACAACGTCAGCGCGGGAACTCTCGCCGTCGGAGCAAGCGGTTCCGCCAGCGTCGAAAAGGCTTTCGTCAACCACGCAACCGTGACCAGCGGAGACCTTGAACTCGCCAACACCACCGTCAACAATCTCTCAGTCAACGGCGGCGGTTCAGCAGTTATCCACGCCGGAGCAGTCATCAAAGGCATGAATGTCAACGACGCCGCCAGCATGACTGTCGAAGCCGGAGCCGACATCCAGCACGGTTACATCAACGCCGGAGCCACCCTCGCGGTCAACCCCGGAGCCACCCTCGACAACGTCTTTATCAGCAGCGGCTGCCATATCAACGGTTTTGATATCACCTACTCCACCGGAGTCGGCAGCGGCGCGATACTGCACTATGTCAATTACGGCGAGCTGCTCATCCTCGATGCCGCCGTCGCAGCCTATACCAGCGATGCCACAGTTTACTCCGGACAGATCGCAAGCGACATCAACGTCCAGTACGGAGCTGTTGCCAACGTCCTCGCAGGCGGACTTATCAGCGGCGCGATCGTCAACAGAAACGGAGATATCCAGGTCTCAGCCGGAGCTTCCGCAGCCGAGATCGCAGTTTCAAGCGCAGCCAAAATCACCGTCCACAACGGAGCCGAGGCAAGCGAGATCGGTGTCATCTCAGGCGGTACAATCGAAGCATACGGAACTGTCAACAACAACACCGCCATGCTGCTCTCAGGAGCTAATGTCAATATCCACAACGGAGCAAGCGTCAACGCTGTTGCCATCGATGCCGGAGTCAACTTCTCCATCGAGGCAGGTGCTACCCTCAACGGCATCACCGCCCAGAGCACCCAGAATATGACCGGCTTCAATGTTTCCAGAGCCATCGTCAATACCTCTGCCGCGATCGGCATGGGGCAGACTGCCGACGTTCTCACCGTTGCCAAAGACGCGATTTTCATCGCCACCAACGGAGCTGAAGTCACCAACGCCGCCGTCAACGGCGGTTACATGTATCTCACAGGAGCTCTCACCGGAGCAAGCATCAACGAAAACGGAACTCTGCGCGTCCTCAACGGAGGAAAAACCGATGAGGTCGATGTCAATGCCGGATGGATGTTCGCTTCCAACGGAGCAACTCTCCAGAACACCGATATCTACAACACCGGAGCTCTGCACGTCAGCAAGGGCGCAAGCGTCAACGCAACTGATATCTATGCCGGATGGATGTTCGTCTCCTCCGGAGCTTCCGCCACCGACGTCAACGTCAAGGGCGGCGCTCTGCACGTCGAAGAGCGCGGAGTGGTCAGCAGCGCGTCAGTCGATGCCGGATGGCTCTTCCAGTCAGCCAATGCAGTGGTCAACGGATTTGTTACCGACAAAGAGCTGCTCCACACAAATGCTCTGATTTTCAGCGATGCCAAAGTGACCTCCAAAAACATCGCAAAGCTCGCAGAAGGTGATACTGCTATCAATACCACTCTCACCAAGAGCGCGACCATGATCGTCGAAGGAGGCGTTGCCAGCAACACCACTTTCGATGCCGCAAGCTGGATGTTCGTCTCAGGCGGCGTCGCTGCCGGAACTGATATCAACAACCGCGGTACCCTCATCCTGAGCGATAACGGAAAAACCACCGATACCACCGTCAACTACGGCTGGATGATGGTTTCCGGAGGAAACGCCGAAAAGACTACCGTCAACGCCGACGGTGCCGTCCACGTCTTCGACGGAGGCAGCGTCAACGATATCACCGTCAAAACCAACGGCTGGATGTTCGTCTCAGGCGGTAACGTCAACAACGCCAAAGTTGACGGAGCAACCATCTTCGTCTCAGGCGGCAGCGTCGATAACGCAGTCGTCGAATACAAAGGTACTGTCAACGTCTATGACGGAGCTCAGGTCAACAACGCGAAAGTCAACGCCGGATGGATGTTCGTCTCCTCCGGAGCTAAAGCCAATGCCACCCAGGTCGGCAGCTGGGGAGCTCTGCACGTCCTCGAAGGAGGCGTCGCTGAGAACTCCATCCTCGATTCCGGCTGGTCATACGTCTCCAAGGGCGGTATCATCAAAAATACTGCTGTTCTCGACAGAGCGTCTCTCACCGTTTACGAGGGCGCGGAAGTGAACGGTCTTGCTCTCGAAAGCGGAGCTACCCTCAACGGCTTCACCGTCAAGCAGGATCAGGCATTCACCAACTTCAACGTCTCCGGAGCTGTGGTCTCCTGCAACACCGACAAAGCGGCTCTCTACTCCAACCAGTCTGCCGTGATGACCACCGTTTCCAGCGGAGCGATCCTCAGAGTCAACACCGGTGCCGTCGCATGGGATACCGCGCTTGACAATGCAGAGATGATCGTTTCCGGAGGTTCCGCCATCGGTGCAGGACTCGTCAACGGTGCTTCACTCAATGCAAGCGCAGCTTATCTTGGAAATATCCAGCTCTACAACGGAACCGCCCTCTACGGTTCAGCCGTCGTCGCAGACAACACCACCGTCTATGCCAACGGAAAACTCACCGCGAAAGCCGGAGCAGTCCTCAACAACCTCGATATGCAGGGAGGTCTTGCGGTCGTTTCACGCGGAGTTGAACTCAACGGCATAGAGATCAACGGCGGAACTGTTTCAGCCTTCAGCGATATCGAAGGCGCAGTCATCAACGGCGGAGTCCTCAGCGCAGGTCACGGAGCACTCCTCAGCGACACCTATGTCGGAACGGGTGCTTCCCTTGTGATGTCAGGTCATGTCGCCCACAGCGGAACCATGACCATTTCCGACGGAGCGAGCGTCACCGCCAAAAACGGTGCGGTCATCGACTTCACCGTTGCCGGACGCACTTCCGAGGACGGATACCTCATCAATAATCTCAATGCCATCACCGGCAGCGCAGCTTACACCATCACTGTTTCCGGAAACGAAAAAGTCGGCACCTACGCTCTCGCGGACAACGCCGCAAGTTTCTCCGGAACCATCACCGTCAAGGACAACAACGATCCTGCAACGGTTTACGGCAACCTTACTGTCAACGGCGACAAACTCTACTACAACGGAGACGCCTACCAGCTCAAACTTGAGGACAGCAAGCTCACCCTCGTGGTATCCGATATCGAGGACAGCGCGATCAACGCCAACGGAGTATCCCAGATCGTCGCCTACGATGCAGGACGCGGAGCAGTCGGTTACGTTGCGACTTCCGCCAATGCCCCCGCCCAGTGGAAGGGCGTCTGGCAGTGGGAATACCCCGATCAGTGGAGCGCGATCGGCGTCGGCCGCTTCGAGGGCAAAAACGGCTCTATCGAAACTGACGGAATCCTTATCTATGACGAAAAACGCTATACCCTCGTCGCCTGGACCAATATCTCGACTCCGAGCTATGGACAGACCGACCTCGGCAAGCTCGACAAGGGCTTCAGCGTCACCGGTATCGCCAATATGGACGGAGACAACTTCGATGACGTGATCGTCAGCCACGAGAACGGAAGCTTCGGAGTCATGCTCAACGGCAAGACCTTCAAGAGCATCTGGAATGTCGCCGCCGGAGAGAGCACCACTCTCAAAGTCATCGGCACCGGCTCATTCGGCAAAGAGACCGAGTCCCTCGTCGTCCTCGACACCGCAACCAATGCGGTCTATATCTGGAACAACAACGACACCACCTTCCAGACCTGGAGCTGGAGTTCAACCCAGATCGCAACTCTCGGAGAGGGTTGGGAAGTCGTTGCCATCGGAGACTTCTCCGGCGACGGAGTCGATGATATCATCACCCGCAACAGCGAAAACAACTATATGTTCGCGTGGGAAGACGGAGACTCCTCACAGGTCCGCTGGGTTGGAGCTACCGACTATGAAATTGCCGCAGTCGGAGACTACGACGGCGACAATAAAGACGACCTGCTGCTCCGCGAAACCGTTTCCGGATGGGGCGGTCTCGGATACTGGGGTGCCGGATATGCCGGAAACTGGGTCGATCTCCATGCCAGAGTTGAAACTGACAAGGTCGGACAGTTCGCAATCATCTCCTGAAGATGAAACTACACAAAAAGTCCTTTGTCCCCAGCGGGCAGAGGACTTTTTTCTGTGACAAAACGGGGAGAAAATAAAAAATGGGGAAACTGCTTTTATTTATCCTGTTGTCTTTGACGGCTCCTGTATTTTGCGGAGAAAACTTTGGAGTTCCGGCAAAATACACGCTTCTGCGTGAGTCCAAAGACGCGCGTGCGCTTGAAGTGGTTGACAACTGCCTCTACGTCGGCACCAGAAACTCGCTGTTTGTCTATGACATATCCGACGCCCTTGCTCCGAAAAAGGTCGCCGAGCTGAAAAACACCGGGACTGCCCGCCAGATGGCGAGCAACGGGGATTACCTCTATATGACCCGCCGCGCAAGCGGAATACTTATCGTCGATATCAGAGACCGCAAAAATCCCAAAAAGGCCGGGTTCTATGACACGGTGGAAATGGCGACCGGAATAGATATTTCCGGAAACCTGCTCTTCTGTGCCCAACGTATTTACGGAGTGGAAACTCTCGATATCAGCGACCCGGTAAATCCGCGTCCGCTCTCGCTGCAGCGCACCCACGAAGCCCAATCCTGCGTCTGGAAAAACGGTCTGCTTTATGTCGGAGACTGGGGAGCATCCAAACTCACGGTTATCGATATGAAAAATCCATCCGCTCCGCACAAACTCTGCGAAAAAGAGCTCGACGGCTACGGAGACGGAGTCGATGCCGATGACAAATACTGCTACGCAGCCACCGGACACCACAGCCGCAATAAAGACCGCAGCAAACGCTTCGGAAACGGTCACGGGCTCGAAATTTTCTGCCTGAAAAATCCTGAAAATCCCCAAAAGCTCTCTACTGTCAAGTTTCCAAAATTCCACATGACAGGGAACGACTACTGGACGATAAGAGTCTCGGGCAATACAGCAGTTGTTGCAGACACTCACAACGGATTGTTTATCGTCGATGTTACCGACCGCAAGGCGCCTGTGATCCTGAAAAGGGCGGAGTTTCCCAAGGTAAAACAATGGACCAAGAGAGTGATTCCTGCCTGCGTTGCGGATATCAGGCTCGGAGACGGAGCGATATACGCGGCTGTGCAGGGTATCGGACTTGCAGTGATTCCGGAAAAAAGCGTCAAGAAGACTCCTCCGCGCAGCAGAGTGGTCACCGCAATATCAGGAGCGGCGAAACCGGAGCTTGCAAACTATGACCGGTACGACTTCAACTGCACCGTCCGCAGAGTGGCGGTCAAGGGCGACACGGCTTACACAGCCTGCTCCGTCGGAGGTCTCAAGGTCTTCGATCTCAAAACGCGCAAAGTCATACAAAACATCTCAGGCATCTGCGCCTATGATGCTGCCGTTGACGGCAAAAAGCTTTACTGCGCCGCAGGAGAGGATGGAATAATCACCTATCTCATCGGAGCAGATAACCGCCTGAAAGAGATACAGCGGCGCAACGTGTTCAACGATCCCCGGCGCAAGGGAAGAACGACAAGACCGCACGTGCAAATGCTGATGAAGCCTGCCACGGGAAGTCTGCTGATCTATTCAGACCGCTCGGCACATATCCACTTTGCCGACACCGGGAACAACCTTGACACAGTTGCAAGCGAGAGCTGGGTGAGACTGCTGTACGGAGACGCGGTATCTGATTGTGATATCAACGGAGTGACTCCGGTGCATTTCTGCGGTTTCGGAACGCTGTGGTTCAAAATTGAAGGTAACCGGGTGCGACTGACCGAGAGGGCCGCCGATCAAAAAAATCTCTCTGGGCAATCCCAGGGATGGACGGTGCTGAACGGCAAATTTTTTGCTCCGTCCGCAAATGGATACACACTGCTTGCTGCGGAAAACAACGGCAAAGATTTCAGGAGCCGCAAATTCAAAGGTCTTGGAGGAACTGCAACTGCATGCGGCAACATAGTTGCGATCACGGGGAGAGTAAAAGGAACCATACGGGTTTATGACTTTTCAAACGAAGACAGACCAGTCGAATTAGAGGAATTTTCACTCAACATAACAGGAACTCCTGACCGGGCAAGATTCTGGAGTGGTCACCTGCTGATCCCGGCGGGACTTGACGGATTGCTGATATCAAAACAAGAGATAAAAGGAAAATAAATATGCCAGGAACAATCTATATCGTAAGTACTCCGATCGGCAACCTCGAAGATATAACGCTGAGGGCGCTGCGGATACTCAAGGAGGTCGATCTGATAGCGGCCGAGGATACGCGGCATACGCGGCAGCTGCTGTCACACTTTGACATCCACAACAAACTTGAGAGCTGCCATGCTTTCAACGAGCACGGGAAGGTCGATTCGCTGCTTGATATGGCGCAGAGCGGAAGTTCTATTGCGCTGGTATCAGATGCGGGAACGCCATCGGTTGCCGACCCGGGATTTCTGCTGGTGAGGGAGGCTGTGAAGCGAGAGATTCCGGTGACGGTGGTACCTGGGGTGTCGGCGTTGACATTTTCGGTGACGGCGTCGGGGCTTCCGGTGGACAAATTTGCGTTCAGGGCGTTTGCTCCGGTGAAATCGGCACAGAGGGAGAAATTTCTGAGTGAGATACTGGGAAGTGGAATGACGAACTTTTTCTTTGAGTCGCCGTACCGGGTTGAGAAGACGCTGGAGGTTCTGGCGCAGCTTGATCCGGAGAGTCAGTGTGCGATAATAAGGGAGGCGACGAAGCTGCATGAGGAGATACTGAGGGGGACAGCGGGAGAGCTTGCGGCGATCAAACGCAACTGGAAAGGCGAGTTTGTGATCGGGGTGCATCCCTCCGCCAAATAACACACCACATACCAAGTACCCAAAGTTCTTTGGAAAGGGGGCTTGGGGGGAGAACCTTTGTTACAACAAAGGTTTCCCACCAAAACCGAGCTTTGCGCCGCAAAGCGAGGCTAAAAAAACAAACGCGAAGCGCAAGTATAATTCCGGCGCAGTTTTGCCGCAGGCAAAACCGCCCCCCGCAGCACGTTGCGAGCGAGCGCGAAGCGCAAGCGAGGCTATCGCGCGAAGCGCAAAAAATACCAACGCGAAGCGCAAGCGAGGCTATCAAAAAGTCAAACTCTTCATCAATCAACAAAATGAAAAAACTCCTACCCGTAATGGTAACAGAGCATTAAGAAAAAATTCCATTACATCCCTTGCTTTTTGCACTTCATTAGTGTATATTACAGGTAGCGGAGAGATTTACTCCATGTTTCTGAAAAAAATAACAAAGGTATAAACAAAGAAAACAAATACTGAATAAAAAATTTGGCAAACTGATTGTAAACGTCCATTCCTGAATTACGACCTCAAAAAATAGACGATTGCAAAAAACATTTATTATCGGTGTGTCCGTGTATATTTTTGCACGGTACATTTCGATGTGTGTTTTTTGCAGCGTCGTCGTAAACGCAGGAATGGGCACTCCTTCGGAATGTGCCTTTTTTTATTCCGCTAAAACGGGAAAGGGAAAAATATGTCTAAGTGTATTGTAAAATGCCCTCATTGCAACACGGCTTTGATGCTTCAAAGTGAATTTATTGGAGCCAAAGTTGAATGTTCTCATTGCGGAAATAAATTCCAAACTGCAAAACCCAAAGAAACAGCGAACTCAGCCAACAAAGTAAGCAGGGCTGTTGAAATACCTCAAAATAACAACCATTCAGCAGGAACATTTAATTTTATCTGTCCGGTATGTAACACCATTGCCAAACTGCCGATTTCCATGCAGGGACAAATTTACGAATGTAATGCCTGTTGTGAAAAAAGCATTGCCGAACCGTCATCAGAACGTCCTTGCCCTTATTGCAATGGCGCAATCAAATTGAATGCAACGGTATGCAAACATTGCAAACAAATAGTTTCCCCCGCTGCCAACCCCGCAAACTTCGGCGGACAAAGAGCTTTTTCAGCCAATAACAATATCTATGGAACTCCGGGACAAGCCACTTATTATTCCACTCAATTTTCTCCGCTCAACAATCAGCCGAATACTAATTATGGAACCAACATAACGGTTATTCAGGAAAACGGAAACAGAAATGCTTATTCTCCATCTTACCCGGTAAATCAAAATGTAACTGGTGCAAAAAGCAGAACAACTTATATTTTGCTCGCCCTGTTTTTAGGAGGATATGGGGTACACAATTTTTATGCAGGATATATAGCGAGCGCAATACTTCAAATATTGCTTTCTTGTTTAGGAATATGCGGCTTACTTGCTTCTTTGACGTGCAGCGATCTTGCAAAATCACTTGCGCTCCTGTTGCCGTACACAGCGTTACTTATATGGATCATCATTGATATGTGTTGCACGAATGAGGATGCTAAAGGGATTCCGTTTTGCTAATCTCCCCCTGATTTCAGGAAAATATCATGAATACATTTATCACCAGTTGTCCGCATTGCAAGACTCAGCTCAAGATGCCAACAACAGGAGTTGGAGCAACAATCAGTTATTTTGCTTGTTTAATGCTTTATACCATTATGTGTTCTGAGAAAAATCACACAGGAGTTAAAAACAAAGCGGCAAAGCAATATATCAAAATATGAATAAACATAAATCACGGGGGAGATCATGCCAGAATTCAAATTTAATTGCCCGGATTGCAACCAGCGTCTTTCTGCGACAGAAGAATATATCGGTTGCGAAATAGAATGCCCTAAATGCAAAAAAATATTTGTTTGTGAGAAACCGCCTGCAAACAACATAAACGCCCATCCACCGCGTCTCACCATGCCGCCCGCAAGCGGCAAGAAGCCGCTTACAAACAACACAAACTTCCAGCAATCTGCATTGGGAGCTGATAACGCAACATTCCTCTTCATTTGTCCTGAATGCAATACCCAGGCAACATTGCCAATTTCTGCAAAAGGGCAAAATTACGAATGCAAGGCTTGTTGTGAAAACGTTATTGCACAACCGACTACTGAAAAGCGGTGTCCGCATTGTGGCGGTTTGATCAATATGAAAGCTACCATTTGCAAACATTGCAGACAGAGTGTTTCTCAAAATATGATACCACAAGCCGCGGCAGCAGGCAATATACCACAGCAGTTCCCGCCACACCAGCAAAATCAATGGCAACGGGGAATAAACAATAATTTTACGCCTCCGCATGGTACATTTCCATACCAGAACAACGGTGCTGCCAATGGTAATTTCAACCACTTCTCCAATGGACAAAATGGAATGAATGTTACTGTTGTTCAGCAAAACAGCGGTTCAGCAGATGGTGGACAGAAAAAACTTTGGATATATTTGATTCTCGCAATTTTCCTTGGTGAACTGGGAATACACGATTTTTATGCAGGATACATGAAACACGGTATAATAAAATTGTGTCTGAGTATGTTTTTAGGATGGTTGATCATTCCGCTGATTATTGTTTTCATATGGAGCTTATATGATATTATTACCGTAAGAGAAGATGCCAACGGTATGCCATTTGATTAAAATATAAATTTTAAACTTAAATAAAAAAAACGAAGCGCGGGGAGAGCAATTTTTTTATGATTTCTCTCACTCGCGCTTCGCGCGATAGCCTCGCTTGCCTGCGGCATCGCTCGGACGTGCTGCGGTGGGCGGTTTTGCCTGCGGCAAAACTGCGCCGGAATTATACTTGCGCTGCGCGTTCTTTTTTTAGCCTCGCTTTGCGGCGCAAAGCTCGGTTTTGGTGGGAAACCTTTGTTGTAACAAAGGTTCTCCCCCCAAGCCCCCTTTCCAAAAAACTTTATGTTCGTGGGTATGTGGTACTTCAGTTCCAGAAGTCGGTGGGTTGCTTGACCCCGTTTTCCGCCGCCTTATAAACCGGATCCCTTCCCTCCTTACGCTGCTTCACATAGTCCTCCAGCGCACGGTACGCTACCCCTCCAATCATAATACAGACCGGAATGTTGATGAACGCAAGCACACATTGCGATATGTCCGCCACATTCCAGGCATGTTCCATCTTCATCGCCGCCCCCAGAAAAATCAGCATCGCTCCGGCAAGCCGTATCGTCAGAATTGAATATTTGCCCGGTTTCCTTCCAAAGAGGTAGGCAAAACAACTCTCTACGTAGTAGAAGTTGCCCAGCAGCGTCGTATAGGCAAACAATACCATCGCCGCTGCAATAAATACAGGTCCGAGTTTTCCAAATGACGCATGAAGCGACAGCTGGATATATTTCGCTCCGCTGATCTCCGCCGCCGGCTCAACTCCCGATGCCAGGCACATCACCGCCGTCGCCATGCAGATAAGGTTGGTGTCGATAAATACCGACAGCATCTGCACCAATCCCTGCTTCACCGGATGCGATACATCCGCCGCCGCTGCCGCATTGGGCGCAGATCCGATTCCTGCCTCGTTGGAGTAGAGTCCGCGTTTCAATCCCCACATGATACAAGAGCCCGTGAACCCTCCGAATATCGCCTTGAAGTTGAACGCATCTGCAAAAACTTGTTTCAACATCGCTGGAATATTGTCGTAATGCATCACAAGCGCAACCAATGACAGCAGTATATAGCACGCTCCCATAAATGGAACCAGCGTTCCGGTTGTTCTCACTATCCACTTGTTTCCGCCGATAACCGCCGCGATAAACAACAACGCAGTCGCTCCTCCGAAAAACCAGCAGTATTGCGGTTTATAGAATTTGAACACTTCAAACGTGCTTTGCAGATTGTAGGAAGCAAGCATATTGTAGCCTACTCCGTAGGTGAAAATCAGCGCAATGGCGAATACGACTGCAAGGAGTTTATTTTTTAATGCACTCTCTATATAGAATGATGGTCCCCCGAAACACCCTCCGTCGGAGTCTCTGCGTTTATATATCTGGGCAAGGGTGGATTCGACAAATGCTGATGCTCCTCCGATAACAGCCGTCACCCACATCCAGAATACTGCTCCGGCTCCTCCAAAACAGATAGCGGTTGATACTCCGATGATGTTTCCGGTTCCTACTCTTGACGCGGTAGAGATCATCAAAGCTCCGAATGAGGAGACGCTTCCGCTCTTTTGCGGCTTCTCGAATACCACTTTGAGTGACTCCGCAAACATCCTGACCTGAAGGAATTTTGTCCGCAATGTAAAATAAAGTCCTCCGGCAATCAACAACGTCGCAAGCGGCCATGAGCCGAGACTGAGAAGAAATTGGTATATACTGTTCATAAGTTATCTCCTGTTTTTTATTAAGACAAAGATAATATACCATAGTGAAATATGTTTTTCAAATCTCCGGCTCCGGTTTGAAAAAACTTTGTTCAAGATGTATCTTATGTTTACAACAACAGGAATATTGTTATGAGATATATATACACCCTTTTATGTTCCGTTCTTCTGCTGCTCAGCTGCGGATGCGGAAAAGAGAAAAAACCGCGTCTCGTCATGGTGACGAATGCAACATTCCCTCCCTATGAATACGTTTCCGGAGATACGATAGACGGAATCGACCCCGCCATCGTCCGCAAGATAGCTGACGCCCTCGGCTATGAACTTGAGATCCAGGACATGAGTTTCGACTCGGTCATCGCCGCTGTCCAGAGCGGCAAAGCCGATATCGCCGCGTCCGGAATCACCGTCACCGAAGAGCGCAAAAAACAGGTATTGTTCACCCACGCATACGTCATAGCGGAGCAGGCGATCATCGTCAAAAATGACTCTCCGATCAAAGCTGCCGCCGACCTGAAGGGAAAACGTATCGGCGTTCAGCACGGAACCACCGGAGATACCTTCGTCACCAAAAATATCTGCGAACCTGAGCGTTTCGCCAACGGCCCCCTCGCCGTCGCAGCCCTCAAAACCGGAAAACTCGACGCCGTCGTGGTCGATGGTGAGCCCGCAGATGTTTATATCAGCCAGAACCCCGGACTGGTGAAGCTCCCGGAACCTCTCACTTCCGAGGAATACGCTTTTGCCATCGGCAAACACGCTCCTGAGCTGCACGCTCTCTTCAACCGCGAACTGTATAAACTCCGCAGCTCAGGAGAGCTCACCTCGATCATCCGGCATTACAAAGAGATCAACTCCGCCGACAAGACAAAGAAATATCAGAGCGCCAGTTTCCGTGACCGTCTCCAGGAGTCCATCTACATAAACTTTATAAAAGACGGACGCTACCGTTATCTTGTACGCGGATTTCTGATAACGCTCCAAATATCGTTTTTTGCCGTCCTCATCGGACTTGTCATCGGCTTCGGAGTCGCAGTCATCCGCAGCACCGCCGACTCCACAGGAAAACTCAAAATCGCCGATTTCCTCTGCCGGGTCTATCTTACTGTCATCCGCGGAACTCCGGTCGTCGTACAGCTGCTCATCATCTACTTTGTGATCTTCGGCTCGGTCAACATCGACAAAGTTCTCGTCGCTATCATAGCCTTCGGAGTGAACTCAGGAGCTTATGTCGCCGAAATCATCCGCGGAGGTATATCCTCTATCGACAAGGGACAGCTGGAAGCCTCCAGAAGTCTCGGACTCGGCTACTGGCAATCCATGCGGTATATTATCCTTCCGCAGGCATTCAAAAATGTCCTTCCTTCGCTCGGAAACGAATTTATCGTGCTTTTGAAAGAGACCAGCGTATCCGGTTACATCGCGCTCGCTGACCTCACCAAAGGCGGAGATATCATCCGCAGTCAGACTTATGACGCATTCCTTCCGCTCATCGCCGTCGCGGTCATATATCTTGCCGTTGTGATGTTCATGAGTTATATGCTGGACTTGCTTGAAAAGAGGTTGAAGAGAAATGAGTGAAACTGTTTTTGAAATAAAAGATCTGGTCAAAGAGTATCCCGGAGTGACCGCTATCGACCACGTGAGCAGCTCCATAAAAAAGGGCGAAGCCGTCTTTATAGTCGGACCCTCCGGCTCAGGAAAGAGCACCTTTCTGCGCTCTCTCAATCTGCTGGAAAATCCCACCTCCGGAGAGATCCTCTTCAAAGGAAAAAGCATCACCGGCAGACACGTGAATATAAATAAATTCCGTCAGCAGGTCGGAATGGTCTTTCAGCACTTCAATCTCTTTCCGCACCTGACCATACAGCAGAATATAACGCTCGCTCCTGTTCTCACCGGAAAACTGAGCAAGTCCCAAGCCAGCGAAAAGGCGGATATGCTGCTCAAACGCATCGGACTTGCCGACAAGAGCAACGCCTATCCCAACCAGCTTTCAGGAGGTCAGAAGCAGCGCGTCGCCATCGTCCGCGCCCTTGCCATGAATCCCGATGTGCTGCTTTTTGACGAGCCGACGAGCGCACTTGATCCGGAAATGGTCGGAGAAGTCCTCTCCCTGATGAAAGACCTCGCCGGAGAGGGCATGACCATGGTCGTCGTCACCCATGAGATCGGTTTCGCCGCCGAAGTTGCGAGCCGTATCATATTTATGGATAAAGGTAAAATCATCGAAGAGGGAACTCCGGATGAGGTCATATCCAACTCCTCAAATGAGCGGGTCAGAGAGTTCTTCTCCAAAGTTTTGTGATAACAATCAACTGAAAGGGTTTCAAAATGTCTGTTCCGATCGTCTATCATCACAACTGGGGAATCATGCCCGAAGTCATGTACGACTCATTTTTCGATGAGTTCAAACAAAACGGAGCCTATGACTTCGTTCTCGTCGAATCCATCCTCGAGGGATTTCTCAAAAAACCCTCCTCTTTCGGCACCTGGCTCAGGCTCAAAGCCCACCACGGAATCAACTTCAATGACGCACACATGCCCTACGGAGAGCACATGGACCTCGCCTGCCCCGACCGCGGCAGACGCAATCAGATGATCGAAGATCAGAAACGCGCCATGGCTTACGCCGCCGACCTCGGATGCAAAACCTGCACCATCCATATCGGAGCTTTTGAAAGCGTTGTTTTCCAGACCCCCAACGATGTCATCCGTCCGCTGGTTCTTGACTCACTCGAAAAACTGCTTCCCGAAGCAGAGAAACTCGGAATCATCCTCGCCATCGAAAACAGCTTTGAACGCTCAAACGCCACCAGCGAGATCGTATATTACTCCAAGCAGTTCGATACTCCCGCCCTCGGTGTCTGCTACGACTCAGGTCACGCCAATATCATCGCCTTCCCTCCGGGAAAAGAGGAAGCCAAATATAAAGAGTATATCATGAATTCCTGGGCTGGAAAAATCGACTACTGCAACGACGCCGTCGATCAGCTCCTCCCCTGCATAGTCACCTGCCATATCCACGATAACGACGGATACGGCGACGATCACATCATGCCCGGAACCGGCAGCATCAACTGGAAAGAACTCGCCGCTAAAATAATGTCCGCTCCGCGACTCATGTCCATCCAAAGCGAAGTCAATATGTTCCGCGACGGCAACTCCGTCAAACGCCTCGTCGATACCTTCAACGGCATCTTCCGCGGTTAAGGTTTGTTAAAAAAGAGGTGGTTGGTGCCGGGGGAGAGAGGGAAACTTCTTTTTCCGGAAAAAGAAGTTTCCCTCTCTCCCCCGGGCCCCCTCTCTCCTTTTAAGAAAAACGGAGTACTTTGGGCTCCCGTTGGTCGCCCCGGGTATGTTGCACGCGGTTGTTTGCGCTGGAATTTGGCGTTTGGGTATGTTGCACGCGGGCGGTCAGCAGACGCCACACCTTTGCTCGCGGGTCGGGACAAACCTCTCGATGCGGCACGCGAAGTGTTTGTGCTGTTGAATAAACGCGGTGTGTTCTAGGAATACTAGGAATACTAGGAATACTATTCTCTAAAACAGTCGTTTGTAAGAAAGCTTATTATTCGCGGCATTCTTTACCATACCGGTTCAGGTGAAAGCAACAGCGTGCCACATACCAAAACACAAAGTTCCGGCGCAAACAACTGCGTGCGATATACTTCACCACCCCCGAAAAACCATAGTATTCCTAGTATTCTTAGTATTCTTAGTATTCCTAGTAAAGGCGGGTGGTCTTTCTCGCGCCGGTACAGAACGTGCTTGGCGGGCTCAGCACTTACACCAACGGTAAAAAACAGAACCGGCTTGGCGGGCTCAGAACAGCCAACCAACAGTAAAAAACAGACATTTCAAGCTCAAATGTTGACAAACTTGCCTATTGGTAGAAACAAGTATTTTACCGGAACAGGAAAGGAAAAGAGTAAATGAACAAGTTTGTGCATTGGGATTTTGAGCAGGTATTTGAGTTGGGACTGAGCAAGGCTGAGATAGGATTGTTTTTCCGGATCGCGGTGGCGGCTGGAAGGGAGAATATCTGCCGGGCGTCGGTGACTACGATCGCCAAGTGGGTGAATTCGACGGTACAGTGGACGCGGAGGAGCCTCAAGAACCTCGAACAGGCTGGAGTGCTTGTGATCGAGCGCAGCTGCGGAGGCGCAGGAAACGTCAATATCTACCGTATCTCTATCGGAGAAAACAGCGCATCGAACCGAACCGGTAAGAAAACAAACACCGTTGAAACGAGTACCCGGAACCCTGTCGGAAATGATGTAAAAACCCGGTTTGAAAACGCCCCCCAAAAAGAAGAATATAAAAGAAATTCCCGTAAAGAAGAGTGTGTAAGAAGTATGTGTTATTCTTTCGCTTCCGGAAAAACAT
>SUVY01000038.1 GCA_015061775.1 Lentisphaerota bacterium
GAGATGATGCGGGGGAAGGGCGAAACTTCTTTTCACGAGAAAAGAAGTTTCGCCCTTCCCCCGCGCCCCCATCCCACTTCAAGAAAAGCGGAGTTCTTATATAATTATTATTTACAAAGTGTTTTATCTGTCCATGTAGGGAACAAAGCCTATAAAAACAGCGTATCTGACAACTGATGCTGTCTGATACGCTGTTTTTTTTGCTGTTTCTGCACGGCAAAGCCCCGGAAAGAGCTTATCGGCGTCTGTAAATACTCCGGATTGAAAACTTATAATCCGGACTACTCTTCATCTTCGTAACGTGCGTCGAGCACTCTGCAAACAAGACGGCTTGACGCTTCGAGCGCAGCGAGCTCCTCCTCTTTGCAGTCCGCGAAGAAACTGAGTATATACATATTGAGACGGTCGTCGATATGTTCCGTGCTCTTGGCGGCTCGCGGAGTAAAGCTGATAACGATGTTTCTGCGGTCTGCGACGTCTTCATGACGCTCAAAGACTCCCATCTTTACCATTTTATCCACAAAAATCGAAGCTCCTGCAGAGGTCATTCCGGTGACGCGCATGATCTTTGCCAGATTGCACGGCAGGGAGTGCCGCACCATCATAAGGTGCACAAACTGCTGCTGGGGTATCAATCTTGAATAGTGCCGCCAGTCATCCTCAAGAAAGCGCCGTCTGGTCATTTCGAGCATACGGCACATCTTCTTGAAGACTTCAACCCGCGAGAGCAGGTGTTCCGGTTTTCCGGAAAGCGTATCCTGCTCGCGCCTGGCTTTTTTAGTTTTTACTTTATTGTTCACTTGGCAGTCTTGAAATCATCGTTGATGTATTTGCCGACTTCATCAAGACGCTCCACGCGGGCCTCGCGATCGTCGTCGAGCAGATACTGCTGGAAGAACATATTTCCGACCCTGCTGGTCATGCCTTTGTTGACTCCATCGACGATCTTGCCGATATCCTCACGGATGGCAGCTCCGGCGAATGAGTCGGGCTTGCTGTACTCGACGCGGGCGAGAACGACCAGCTGTGACTGCTTGATGGACTCAGACTCGGTTGAGAAGACACGTCCGATGACCGGAAGATCCTTGAAGAAGGGAAGTCCGGCATTGCTGCGGACAGACTCAGACTTGCGGATTCCGCCAAGCACGAACTCCTGATCGTTGTAGGGGAGCTGGACGGTGGTGGAAGTCTCAGACTTGCTGCGGCGGGCAGAACCGTCGGAGTTCCAGCCGATAAGAGAGGTTCCGGCGAGATCGAACTTGAGGGTCGCGGCTTTTCCGGTGATGACCGGAGTGACATTCATGTTGAATGAGAAACCGTCGGTGACCATCGGGTACTGCAGCCAGCCGTGAATGATTCCGGGAGCGGCGTTGACGTAGTTGTAGTCTTCTCTGTAGTAGGTTCCGGCAATGCGATCACCCTCAGCTGAGACATAACCGGTCAGGTACTTGGACAGCGGGCTGGTCATGGTGTTTGCCTGGATGGCGGCGATCTTGGGATCGACTCCGGAGGCGATCAGCTTCTGATAGGTGGCGAGCGCGATGGCGTCGTAATAGGTGGCGGTTCCGACCTGGGTTCCCATTACACGCATGGTGTAACCGGCTTTGGCGAAGTGGCTGGAAATTCCGAGCTCTTCGAAGGTCTCCTGCAGCTTGGCAAGCGGCATTATCTTGCTGGTTGACTCACGCTGGATGGTGTCGGGGTTGACATCGGTGTAGGCGAACTCTTTGGTTCCCTCGGCGATGGTTTTGGCACCGGCGGTGTAGTAGGTACGGTCATAGAAGAAACCGGAGTTGACCTGGATGACGGAGGTCTTGCGGTTCTGCACGACCATCTCACCCTGGGCGAGACACTTGGCTTTGCCGATGGAGGTCATGAAGTCAAGATAACGGGTGTTCCATTTGGGGTTGAAGTTCCAATAGGAGGTACGGTTGTTTCCGCTGTTCTCGATCGCGCTGGAGAAGAAGGTTCCCCAGTTGCGGCGGGTGATGGTTCCGGCGGAGAAGAGATCGACACCCTCGTTGTTCTTCCAGCTCTGGAAGTCAACACCGATGCGGTCATCGTTCTCAGCGTAGATCTCGAGAACGCGATAGCTGATCTTGAACTCAGGAATGGCGCGGTCGTAAGCTTTGAGCATCTGACGCATGTCGTTCCACTCCCACTTGGTCGCTTTGACGACGATGGCGTTGAGCTCGGCATCGACGGTGATGGTTCCGGGAGAGACGGCAAACTGCGGGTCGAGCTCGGAAGAACCAACGTTGAGCAGCATCTCTCTCAGGTTGGAAGCGCGGCTGATGCGCGGGAAGTAGATGTAGGTATCTGCTCCGGGCAGGAAGGTCAAGCCGGGACGGTCGAGAGCTGCGACGATTCCGTCGATTCCCTTTCCGTCTTTGGAGTCGGCGAAGCGGTACTCCTCAGCGGAGACCAGAACGGCACCTGCTCCATCGCTGAATTTGACCGCGGTGACCTGGGCGGGGCTGTCGTTGACGCTCTTGGCTCCGACAGCTGCTTCGAGGTAGCTGCGGACAGCGTACGGATCGGCATTCTTGAGCATGTACGGCTTGGTGATGACAAAGGGATCGGTGTTGTCACGGATGACCTGGATCTCTTTAGTGCCGTCGCTGACGTTGATCTTGAGCTGCGCCTGGACGCTGGACGGAGCATAGCCTCCGGTCGGAGCGTGTCCGTTGGACTTGGGGCCGCCTTTGATCGCCTGCGGAGTTACCACAACTTCTCTGGCTCCGTCATTGGCAGGAGCAACTGCAGGAAGCTTGAACTGGCTGCCGGGCTGCTCAGAAACACAGCCGCCCAGAAGCGGCAGCAGAATTGCACCGGCAAGTGCGAATGAAAAATGTCTTTTATTCATGATATTGTGTCGCTTTCTGATGGATTACTTCTGTTTCTTCTCAGCCGGCTTCTGGGCATCCTCTTCGCAGCGGAAGGGATCCTCGATGCGGCGTTTGACGTTCACAGCGGCGCTGTCGTTGTTGAAAGCCTCTTTGTCGGCTTTGATGTCAACGAGAGTAGCCTCAGCAGAGACAACGATGTAGGTGCGCTCTTTGATGCTGGTGACGGTGCTGAAGAGATATTTGATAACCGGAATGCGGCAGAGGATGGGCAGTCCGATGGTCTGCTCAACGTCGTTCTCTTTCTCGTAGATGGCGAGGATCTTCTCTTTGCCGAAAGCAAGGGTGGTGGCTCCGGAGAACAGAGCGGAGTTGCTCAGCTCAGCACCGGTGTTTCCGCGCTCGACAACGCTCTTGAAGTAGAGAGACCAGTCGAAGATGACTCCGCCGTCCTTGCCGTTGCTTTTGCGTCCGGGAACTTTGTCGTAGCAGATGAAGGGGTTGACGACCTGCATCTGGAGCTGCGGGGGATCAGCGTGTTTCTCGCCGTTCTCATCCTCGTAGTAGCTCTTGCCGACCAGGGTACGTCCGAGAACGTTCTTGTTGATGGTCTGGTACTCGGGGGTCATGGAAACTTTATACATGAAGGGAGCGGTCTCCGGCTTCTCAGCCTGAACTTTGCGGAGCAGAGCCAGCTCATCTTTGTTTCCGACCGGAGTATTGATCATCATAAGAGAACCGGTAGCGACAGAACTTGCGCTTCCGGCCTGCTCGAGGCAGCGGATGAAACTCATGTCAAACTGGGGAGCGGTGAAGAATCCGCCGAGACCCCAGCTGTTGGTGGCGATGTAGGGAACCTGTTCGAGGACTTCATTGATGACCATTTCACCGGCGTTGTATCCGACGTTGAAGAGGTTGACTCCGGGACCGTTTTTCCAGGCGAGGTAGTCAAATCCCCAATCTTTGAGGTCGCTGTCGCGCAGTTCGTAGTAGTTGACGCGCACGCGCACCTGCGGAACGGGCTGGTCGAGTTTTTCGAGCCAGGCAAGGGTGCGTTTGGCAGCGGCGTCCTGATCTCTCCAGTAGATGGTGTTGGTCTCTTCGTTGATGAAGGCGGCACCGGTTCCGGAGGTGATGGTGGCGTTGATCACGCGGGCGAGCTCAGCGGCTGCGCGGTAGCGCGGAGAGTAGGCAACACGGGTGAGACCGGTTCCGGAAATGGTGGAACCGCACTCAGTCTTCTTCGCAGGCTTGCGATCGAGGACTTCGATGATCTTGTCAACGTAGGGCATGAAATTTTTGCCGGTGGAAACCAGCAGAGCATTTCCGTTGCCCTTATCTGAGGTGACGCAGCTGATGGTCGAGTTTTTGTCGTAGCGCAGGATGGCTGAGCTGACAAAAGGAGCGATGTCAGTTGCGTTAGCGTTCTTGAGCTGATAAATCTTGCTCTCGAAGCGGGTCTGGGCGTCACTCTGACGCAGGTGGATGGTTCTGGTCGAACCGGAGTCTGCTGCGGCATTGAATCCGAAGCAGATTGCCATAGTAAGCAGGGCGGAGCCAAGCATACGCAGGCAGGAGTTGAACTTTACCATTTTTCCTTTTCCTTTTCTTTATTGTTTAAGTTGGAGAAAATGTTCAAATAAACTGAAAAGTTGTGATGACAGCATGTTTTTTCTTATCGGTGCCGGTCACGACTTTAAACAACACTTCGCTGGTGAATTCGGTATCACCCTTGCGGTTTACGCGGCGGAAACGGACTTTCCAGATCTGGGGAGTGAGAGCAGGGAGTTCGAGAGAAGTCATATAATTGTAAGAGATGGGCTCTCCCACGGAATCGATCACCTGCTTGCGGTATTTTACGAACTCTTTTTTGCCGAAACGCGCGCGGGTCTCTTCCGGAAGGAGTTCCACGAAGCCGGATACGTCATTGGTGACGAAAGCGCGGATAAGTTTGTTTGCAAGCTCAAATTCGGCTTGTTTTTTGGTTTCCACCTTTTCTTCGGCGGGATATTCACGGACGACGGTGCATCCGCAAAACAGCACTACGGATGCCGCTAACATCAGCGGCAAAAACGTATTACATTTGAACATGTTTAAACCTTTTCGTTTAATAATATATTTGTTTGAAAATGTTTTTCAGTGTTAAACGTTCTTATAAAATAGCACCATTGAGTCATAAATGCAAATCAAAATGTGAAAATATATAACATTAAAAGATAATTCGTCCCTGTAATAAGTGCCAACCGACGTATATTGAGAAGGATGGAAGAAAAACATATTTGCCAACCAACAAAGCCAACCAACGTTAGCAAGAAGACTGCGCCGCCAGCAAACAAACGCAGGAAGCATACGCTGTACCTTCCCTCGATCGAGCCAGCGAAACGTTCTTCAGGTGACATATAAAACTACTCTGTTCGCCATCAACGTAAAACTATGCCTAGGCGGAAATGAGACCGTCGCCCCCCAACCAAACCAGACAAACGGGCTTACTGCGGCGTAGAGTTGCAAAGCAACCGAAGACGGGAAGGGCGATACTATACGTGCCTTCAGGCACGCTCAGGAGCGGTGATGGTTGCTCCGGCGCTCGCCGCCATGACGCAGCAAATGGCTATCCATTGACTCAGTGTCAACATTTCTCCGAGGAAAATCAAGCCGGAAAGAGCTCCAAATGCGGGCTGCAGGCTTTGCAATACGCTGAACGTCTTTGCCGGAAGTTTTTTCATCGTCCACAAATCAAGTGTGAACGGCAATGCACTGGAAAATACCGCTACTCCCAATCCAACAAAGCAGAGGCGTATATCAAGTTTCATCAGGTCTCCGCTCAAAAGTCCGAAAGGAAGCACCAGAAGAGTCGCTACACACATTCCGCAAGTTACCGCCTCGGTGCTCTTCATTATTTTAGTGAGCCTGTTGGCGGCAACTATATATGTACCCCACAACACTCCTGCGGCTCCGACAAAAATTATACCGGTAAGATCTGCTCCTTTGCCGTTCCATGGCACGATAAGCAGTATTCCTGCGGCGGCAAGTATCGCCCAGAGAAAATCTGCGGCGCGGCGGCTGGCGAGCAATGCAACGCTCAGGGGACCGATAAATTCAACGGCGACACCTATTCCCAACGGAACGCGCTGGATTCCGTAATAAAAGGTAAGGTTCATTCCTCCGATACTCAAACCGTAAAAAAGTATGGCGAGCCACTCTTTTGCGGAGTATTTCCAGACTTTTGGACGGATAAATATGCTCAGCAGGACTCCGGCTATGCCGACTCTCAGCGTCACCGCTCCGGCGGGTCCGAGCAGGCTGAAGAGGTACTTGGCGATGGAAGCACCTCCCTGCACACTCATCATCGCGGCAAGGGCGGTTGCAACTGCCCATTTTTTATTGAATGAAAAGCTTTGCATATTCCGTCATTTACTCCGTCACATTTTCCGTCACAACACCTTGCGGAAGCACCTTTCTGAAGTTGGCGAGAAACGATGCTGTCGAAAACTTTTCAGCGTTGCTGCGCAGGGATGACAGGTCAAAATCCGTGCTCTTCACACTCTCCACCGCTTCGAGCAGAGCTGTGACGCTCTGTTCGCGCATATATACTCCCGTCACTTTGTCGATGACGGTCTCAGCTGTTCCGCCCTCGCCCATCGCTACGACCGGAGTTCCCGCCGCCTGAGCTTCGACCGGAATTATTCCGAAATCCTCTATTCCGGGGAAAATCAACGCCTTCGCTCCGGCGTAAAGCTCTCTCAGCTTCTCTTTTGACGGAGACTTGACGAACTTTACATTTGACGAAGCGCGCTTCTGAAGTTCGTCAAACATCCCTCCGGAGCCCGCAACAATGAGTGTCTCATTCTGCATACGCGCAAAGGCATCGACGGCGAGATCAGGACGTTTATAGCTGACCAGAGCTCCGACCATGAGGAAATATTTGCGCTCCGCATCCTGCGCCTGCCTGAAATAATTTGTATCGACAGGAGGATACACGACGTCGGATTCCCTGCCGTATATGCGCTTTATTCTGTCCGCCACAAATCTGCTGTTGGCGACAAACCGGTCAACACATTCGGCACTCTTCAAATCATAACGGCGCAGATAGTTTTTGAATGACCGCATGGCGAGTTTTGCTCCGATCCCGGAGTTTTTGTAATACTCTTCATACATATCCCACAAATAACGCATCGGAGTATGACAGTAGCATATATGGAAACACCCCGAAGGCTTTTTAACTCCTTTGACGGGGCCTGATTCGCTGCTTATCAGGAGATCATACTCTGAAAGATCCCAGCGGCTCTGGGCAAACGGCATCAGGGGGAGATACTTCTGGCAGTGACTCCTGCCAAACGGCATACGCGCCACACAGGACTCATGCACCGGATGACGGGTGATGATATCGTCTATCTTTTCCGGAATCAGGGCGTGAGTATAGATATCCGCATCAGGAAAAAGACGGCAGAACTGGACGAGCACCATCTCTCCTCCGCGCATGGAAGTAAGCCAGTAGTGAAGAAGTGCTGTACGCATATCACTCAACCTCTCTCAACAGAGCCTCGAAGAGGGGGGCGAGGTTCTTTTCAGTATAGTTTTCGAGAATCCTCTTCTGTGCCCTTCCGTCAGGAACGGTGCAATACGCGCTTTTCAGCTCTTCAGGGTCGATGTTTACGGGGTCGATATAGAATGCAGTATCCTGAAAATACTCCCGCACAGGGGCGATATCCGGAACTACGGGAACACAGCCGAGAGCTGCCGCCTCGAGATTGGCTATTCCGGGAGTCTCTATCGTACTTGTGGATATAGAAAGACGGCTCCGGGACATAAGCTCGAGCACATCCCGGCGGGACAATGCTCCGGGGAAGTTGTGCCGCGTTCCTGCGATCCTGCGGCACTCTTTGAAATATCTGCGGTGCATGGGGCGCGCTTTTCCGGCGAAAGTCACCTCAAAATCACAATTTGAAAGTGCTTTCAGCAGCCCCTTCTGATTTTTGCGCGGACAGAAGTGTCCGACATGGACACAGCCTGCGCGAAGCTCAGGAAGAGTTGAAGGTATCTGCTGAGCAAGCTCCTCATCTATCACGTTGGGGATCACCCGCACCCGCGCGGGATCTGCGCCCTGAAAACAAAGCATTTCACTTTCGGCATGGGAGTTCACCAGCAGAAAATCGCTGTTTTTCAACATATTCTGACGGCAGATATACCAGAATTTGAAGAGAAGGCTCCAATTTCCGGAAGTCGGTTTCAGCAGCTGACGTACCCGCTGTTTGATATCCTCTTTTGCCTTCCGGAAAAGTGTTATGCGCGGATCAGGATCCCAGCAGGTCGGAACCAGAAAGACCGGCTTCTGCGCCTTGCGGGAGGCAAGAAATCCGGAGTAACTGTCGTGGATGCGCTCAAGATGCCAGATAAAGACTGCTCCGGCACGGGAAAAGGCTTCATTATCCGAACTGTCAACGGTGATCGTCACATGGTGTCCGAGGCGGGTGAGAACTTTTTTCCAGCTTTCCATCTGGACGGTATCGCCTCCGGGAGCTTCAAGGTAGTTGCGCCGCAGAAAAAAGAGTATTTCAGCCATCAATCTCACCCGCGAGCCTGACCATTACGGAGGCACGTTGTTCCCAGGTATGTTCCCTGACGGCGTCGCGGCATATATCGGGAGACGCTCCGGCATCGAGTGCCTCACGCAGTTTGCGGCAGAAGTTTTCCCTGTCCGTCACGACCTGCATATCGCTCTCAACGGCAGACGACACAGTGGAAACCACCCGTCTGCCGCAGCTCAAATACTCATAACTTTTAAGCGGATCGGCACAGCGCGCCACCTCATCATCGAGAAACGGAATTATTCCCACCGTGAAGCGGTCGATTATTCCGGGAAGCTCGGTAAATGAAAATGCCGGAATAAACTCAACGTTGCTCTTCTTCTGCAGATTTGTCACACTTGCCGGATCACGCACTGCTCCTGCGAGCAGCAGCGTACAGTCGCTGAATGTATCGGCTATCTCTTCGAGCAGAGCATAATCGACCCACTCATAAAGCGCTCCGTGAAAACCTATCACCGGCTTGGAGGGATAGATTATTTCGCGCTCAAGAAAAGAAGCGGGTACTGCATTGGGCAGAAAACAGCACTTCTCTCTGCTGCTCACATACTCCTCAAGCCGGCGCGACACAGGAAGGATCTGATCGGCTCTTTCCATCAGAGCCTTCTCGCGGGCAATAAGCTCAGAGGTGCGCTTTCCGTCCGGAGAGTGTATCGCGACATAGTCGAGGTAATCATAAAATATTTTTCCCGCATCCATAGCGGAAACAACTTCGCTCCAAACCGGATTCGAGACCACCACGACCGCATCGGACAATCCGATAGTCCGGTCGAGATATGCCGCCGTCAGGCGCGGAATATAGCGATTGGAGCGGGGAAGAAGGGTGTGGACGGTAATGTTTCCGCACCTTCTTTTGCCTGCTTTCCAGCGGCGCAGACTGGGAATTTCGACAAAGTGCACCTCATGGGAGACAGAAAGTGCCAGCGCAAGCTGCACCGTTCTGCCTCCGACACAGGAGTTCCATGCTACGCCGCTGAGAAAGACAAACTTCATAGATTATCCGAGCGAACTCATGATAGCTTCGGATATCTGCTTTGCGGAGTCTCCTTTGCCCAGAAGATCAGGATTGAGTTTGGAGCGGTCGATCTTGCCTTCGAGCATGACATCAGCCGCATCGATGATCTTGGCGGCATCGCTTCCGACGGTGATGGTCGGAGTCATCTGCATGATCTCAGGACGCTCGGTACTCTCGCGCATCAGAACGATGGGTTTGCCCAGAGCAGCCGCCTCCTCCTGCACACCGCCGGAGTCGGTCATCACAAACTCACACTTCTGGAGCAGCTGGATGAAAGTCGGATAGTCGAGGGGATCGCAGAGGTGGATCTGGGCGGCTCCTTCGAGGATCGGCATGACCTGTCCGCGCACCGCAGGGCTTGGGTGAACAGGGTAGATGATCTGCACGCCGGGATGTTTTCCGGCGATCTCTTTGAGGGCACGGCTGATATTGACCAGACCTCCGTCCTGATTTTCGCGGCGGTGACCGGTGAGCAGGATGAAGGGTTTGCCCTCGGCGACGAAGGGGAAGCGCGCCTTGAGGTCGTCTGAGAAGGCTTTGTTCTCCTCAAGCTTGACGGTCATGAGACGCAGGGCATCGATAACGGTGTTTCCGGTAACGAAGATGTCTTTCTCCGGAACTCCCTCGTTGAGCAGGTTCTGCTTGGACTGCTCCGCCGGAGCAAAGTGCAGATCGGCGAGGCGGGTGGTGAGCAGACGGTTCATCTCCTCAGGGAAGGGAGAGAACTTGTTGTGGGTACGCAGTCCGGCTTCGATATGTCCGACTTTGACATGGTGATAGAATGCGGTAAGAGATGCCGCGAGCACACTGTTGGTGTCTCCCTGAACCAGAATAAGATCGGGTTTTTCCGCCTCGAAGAGCGCGTGGCTCTGCTGGAGCATCTCGGCGACTGCTCCGCTGAGGTTGGAGTTTTCAAGGGTGAATTTGAAATCCGGAACTATTCCGAAAAGCTCCATAAAGGGCAGCGCGATGTCCTTGTGCTGTCCGGTGAAGCAGACGCGCACGTCAAACGCGGGGTTCTTCTTGAGTTCGATGATCACAGGAGCCATTTTGATAGCTTCAGGACGGGTTCCGAACATGACGATGATCTTCATATTATACGGCCTTTCAATTATATGTTGTGGCGGAATGATACTATCGGGAAATTATCTTTGTAATAGTTGAGCAGCTTGAGATAACGTCCATACGCCTCTTCTGAACTCTGCTCAAAGAACAGACTCTCATCAAACGGAGGATAATCTTTTGCCACCAGCTTGAGTATTCCCTGCTCGATGGTGTCGATGAAGTCCTTGTTGATGCTGTAAACCACTGCTCCGCAGTTTTCTCCGGTGAACTCGGTGAAATAGCGGAACGGCAGGTCGAACAGCACGCAGTTGCGGCAGTTGGTCTGACGCTCGATGTCTCCGACCCGGGTCGCAAGTATGGGCTTTCTCATGTGGACGCTCTCGGCGACGGCAAGGCTGCATCCCTCCCAGAAGCTCGGAAGCGCAACTGCATCGCACGCGCTGTAAACTTCTGCCATGTTTTCAAAGAAACCGCCGGTAAAGATGACATCTTCAAGCTGAAGCTCGGCTATGACTTTGCGGATGTTGTTGTAATACTCCGGCTCAAGTATCTTGCCCGCCAGCACCAGACGCAGAGACGGATCCTTTTTGTACGCCTGAGCGAACGCCAGCACCAGATTCATCTGTCCCTTGGTGCCGTAGCAGCTGGCGGGATTGAGGATGACGAAATTGTCGTCGGTGAAACCGAACTCTTTACGGATCTTCTCCCTGCCCTCCTGAGTGTAATCAAAACGGGAGAAATCGACTCCGTTTTCAATTATCATCATCTTGTCAGCGGGCAGCCCCATGCGCTCGATGGCGTACCATGCCACCCGCGCAGATACGGCGATGTAACCCGAAGTGAACTGATCGGCATAAGTGTATTTGGCGATATCGTCCGCTCCGTACCAGACATAGGTGTTGTGCACCACCTGGAAGAAGGGAACGTTTGCCTCAAACGTCTCTTTCGCTCCCCAGGTGCAGTAGTGGGAAAAGACCGCATCGCACTTGCTGTCAGAAAGAAGTTTTCTGAATTGAGACTCTTTATCATCTCCATCGAGGGTGATCATCGGAACTCCCTCAGGCACTTTGACGTCATCCTGTTTGCCGTTGACGCTGACCAGAACGGCATCTCTTCCGGAAGCGATGAAAGCCTTGACCATATCGTATGCCACCTGCTCCATGCCTCCGTTGCCGATGGTCTCGAGCAGGATGATGAGCTTTCCGGGATCAGTGCAGGGAGCAAGCGGCATGACGCGGGTACGCTCTTCGACAGTGCGGGTCATGTTGAAAAACATACGGTTGTTCGCCGCCATGAAGCTGAAAAACGCCGTCTCCGGAGGAGCACAGACAAAACAGTTGCGGGACAGCAACTCGAGACGCTGCATCTCGGGACTGAACCAGTTTCCGAAACATTGGATATCAAAACGGCGGATGACATAGGAGTTTTTGCCTACATCATTTGCCTCTCCTGCATTGAAATACGCTCCGATAAAGTTATAGCGTTCAAGCTCCTGCGGAGTGTAGTCGGCAAGTTCACTGCCCTTGACCAGAAGTATGCGCTTCGCCCGCGCATCCGGAATATCGGTTCCCTCGTATTTTCCCTCGTGGAAGTTGTAGGGGAAGTCTCCGTAATAGAGATCGCTCTGCTTGAATGAACCGTAAACCTCGAACGGCTTGTAGTAGAAGGCATAACGCTCTTTCTCGTACTCCATGAGCTTTGCGACCTTCTCGGCGATCTTGAACTCTGCCGCTTTGGCGTTGAGGCTGTTGTCGTGGACACGGTAGTCGTACAGCACCTCATCGGTTCCGAGGTGCGACACCCTCATCATGGAGTTTATACGCATCCAGTAGTCATAGTCCTCGACTCCGAGCTGGGGATCATAGTCTCCGATGAGTTTGAGCGTGGAGCGGCGGTACATGAAGCTCGCTCCGAGGAAGTTGTCCTGAATGATATTGAGCAGCTCAGCAGACTGCGGAAGGTGCAGCTCAGGGCTGTTGGGGTGACGCTTGTTCTGGGGACGGAACCACTCTGCCGTGAGCGGGTCTCCCTTGTCATCTATCGCCATATAGTCGGCATAGACCAGAGCTACATCGACGTGCTGGCGCATGAAAGCCGAGAGACGCTCGAGCATCTGGGGACGCATATTGTTGTCGGCACTCGTCCAGGTGAGCAGGTCTCCGGATACGAAACTGAAACCGTTGCTCAGAGCCTTGGGAAGACGCTGGTTTTTCTGCTCAAGGTAGTGGATGCGTTTGTCGGCGAGATAGGGTTTGACCGCTCCGGCGAGATCGTCGGTCGAACCGTCGTTGATGATAATGAGCTCCCAGTTCCTGTAGGTCTGGGCGAGGATGGAGTCGATCGACTCATGCACCAGATCCGCCTGATTGTAAACCGGCAGCACGATGGATATCAGCACAGACTCATCAGGAGGAGTGAGTTTCTCAGGTTCGTCATCAATGTTTATATGGCTGATATTAAAGAGTTTACCATCAATATCGCTGAGGATCTTGTCATAGACCTGATACTCGGGACAGAACTCTCTCTTTCCCAGCTTGGCAGAAATCAGTTTAGAGAGCGCGGACATCTTGCCGGGAAATCCCATGATCGCAGGATCATGGAGTATCTGAAGTGCCTTGAAACTCTTGGTCGCGGGATCGGCATTGCTGCTCTCGAGCCACTCTTTGACCATGGACACCAGCTCTCTCAACTGCTGGAGCTCGGCATCTTTGCCGACGATATCTGAGTTGCGCAATTTGAGTTCGTTTTCCAGCTGCGGAAGCCTCTGTGCCCAATAGGCGAGGCGGGTTATTTTCTGTTCATTGGCGCGGCAGCGGTACATCAAATCACTGTTTTCATTGGCGAGAGTGTTTATTCTGGCATCCTTTTCCGCCAGCAAAGCTTCATATTTCTCACGCAATGCCGCAATATCTCCGGGAGCGTTTCCGGCATCATCCGTACACTCGCGGCTTCCCATATCCTGCTGCATAAAAACTCCTTATTTATCCGGTTGGAAAGGTATCGTCAAGGCTCATCAGTGCCCCTGCTCCCTTACAATGTCATACATCACTGTCATAATATAGTACAACGCGCAGGAATTACAAGCTCACAGGTAATTTTTTTGACTTATTGGCGGTTAAAGCGGTAATTTTTTTGCTTTTTGCGCATGATGTGTTATATTATAAAACAAAACAGGTACTTTCAACCAAGCAGAATGTAAACAGCACTCTTTTTTATACCATGCCTGCACCTTACCGTCCCAAAGTCTATTTTCTGGGTTCCGGAGCGATAGCCGTTCCGGTTCTGCACGAGCTTGTGTCCGATACGCGCATCTCTTTTGTCGGAGCAGGCACTCAGATCGACCGTCCGGCAGGCAGAAAAGGGGTGCTTACCCCGACTCCGGCAGGCGCATTCGGAGACGCTTCAGGCATAGCCGTAGAGCGCATCGCCGATGTCAATGATCCCGACTACCTTGCGCACCTGAGGAGTGCTGAGCCGGACTTTGTCGTGGTGGTCTCGTTCGGACAGCTGCTCAAAAGCGAACTGCTCGGACTTCCAAAATACGGATGCGTCAATGTCCACGCGAGCCTGCTTCCCAAATACCGCGGAGCATCCCCCATCGTCCAGAGCATCCTCAACCGCGACAGCTCCACCGGAGTCGCCCTGATGCAGATGGAAAAAGGTCTCGATACCGGAGCCGTCTATGCCGTCTGGGACAGACCTCTCGACGGAACAGAGTATGCCGACCCCCTCGAAAATGATCTCGGAGAACTCGCCGCTGCCAATATCGTTTCAGCTCTCCTTGATATCGTTTCCGGCAAACTCCGAGCCGTTCCGCAGGATGACTCACGCGCCACGGTCTGCCGCAAAATCAAAAAAGAGATGGGCATCATCGACTGGAACAAAGACGCCCGCGAGATCGAAGCGATGATACGCGCCTATACTCCGTGGCCGGGAGCAGTCTGCATGGTCAAGACTCCGCGCGGAGACACCAAAGCCGCCATCATAAAGGCAAAAGTGCGCGAAGACCTCTCGGGAGTTCCGGGCAAATCTCTCGACTGCGGGAAAAAAGAGATCATCGTCGCCTGCGGAAAATATGCTCTGCAAATACTTGAAATCGCCCCCTCCGGGAGCAAAGCAATGCCCGCCGCCGCGTTCCGCAACGGTCTGAGGGGCGAAAAAGCTGAATTTATCGCGCTGGTCTGATATCAGGCAGAACAGGACGTTTCCCGCACCACAAACCGGGAACTGTTCAGCAAACCGCGCTATATAAATATTTTATGGAATTTTTAACATGACAGCAAAAAAATCAGAAAAAAAGGGTTCTCTCCCTGAACCCAATGTCTGCGACTGTCCGGAGACCGGAGAAAAAAGCTCCGGAAAAAGCTCTTCAGACAACCGCGCTATCATCCTCAACTGCGAGATGATGGAACGCCGCATGGTGCTCCTCAACAACAACCGGCTCGAAGAGTATCAGGTCGAACGCGATGACGATACTCCCAAGACCGGAAACATCTATCTCGGCAAGATCATCAATCTCGACCCCCTGCTCCAGGCAGCCTTTGTCGATATCGGAGCCGCTAAAAACGCTTTTCTCCATTACAGCGACATGCTCCAGGGATATCCTGAACTCGCCGAAAAATACCGGAGCGAACACCCGGAATCCGAAGCTCAGGAGGGGGGCAAAAAGAAGAAAAAGAAAGCCGCCAAGACTGCGGCTCAGGCTGAAAATATACGCATAGCCAAGGGAATAACCGCTGCGGATATCCCCAATATATTCAAACCGGGAATGATGGTGCTCGTGCAGGTGGTCAAGTCTCCGATAAGCACCAAAGGAGCGAGGATCACCACCGATATCACTATTCCCGGAAGATATCTTGTTCTGATGCCCTACCACAACAACCGCAATCTCTCGAGCAGAATAGAGAGCACTTCCGAGCGCGAGAGGCTGAAAAAAGTCATATCCGAGCTTGAACTTCCGCAGGAGATGGGGCTCATCTGCCGCACCGTCGGAGAGGGCAGAAAATCAACCTTCTTCAAGCGCGATCTCAAACTGCTGCTCGACTACTGGCACGGAATCGAAAAAGAGAGAGCCAAACACAATACTCCGAAGCTGCTCTTTACCGAACCCAATCTGGTTGACCGCACGCTGAGGGATTTCCTCACCGAAGATATCGGACAGATCGTCGTCGATGATCCGCAGGCAAGAGACCACATCATCAGCACCATGAAACGCATCGGAACCGCCAAAATGGCGCGCAAAGTCAGTCTCTACAAAGGATCTCTGCCGATATTTGACTTCTACAAGATCAACCAGCAGCTCAAAGATGTCTTCCAGCGGGAGGTGAAACTTCCGTCCGGAGGAGCGATCGTCATCGACGAGACCGAGGCACTTATCGCCATAGATGTCAATACCGGACACAGCAAAAACTCGGCAGCCGACCAGCCGGAATTCATCCTCAAGACCAATCTCGAAGCCGCCGAAGAGATATACCGTCAGCTCAGGTTGAGAAATATCGGAGGACTCGTAGTCATCGACTTTATCGACATGAAGAGTCCGCAGCACCGCGAAGAGGTGTTCAAGACCATGCGTAAACTGGTCAAATCCGACCGGGCGAGAACCAAAGTCCTGCCGCTCTCAAACTTCGGACTTATGGAAATGACCCGTCAGCGCGAGCAGGAGAGCATCAAAGATCAGATCTTCAACTTCTGCCCCTACTGCGGAGGCAGCGGACTTGTAAAATCAGCCGTTACTATGAGTGCGGAGATCCAGCGTAAACTCAACTCCGTACTGAAAAACAAGAGCAACAAAAATGTTCCTGTGCGGGTATTCATGCATCCTGATATCCTCGCCCGCCTGAGAAACAGCGACGCCAAACTGCTGGAAGATATCGAAAAACGTCATACCAACGACCTCTCGTTCCGCGCAGATCCTGTGCTGCACTATGAGGAGTTCCGCATAGTTGACGCCGTGACCGGCTCCGAGCTTCAATGACGGAGAAACGCAGATGAAGCTGTTTCAGGAGTTTCACCCCTCGGAGATACCCAACTCCCCCGGAGTTTACGTCTTCCGCGACCGCTTCGGCAAGGTCATCTATGTGGGCAAGGCACGCAATCTGAAACGCCGTCTGTCAAGCTATTTCCAGCCGAGCCGCGTCCGCACCGCCGACCCCAAGCTCCGCAGCCTCATAAACTCGATACATCTCTGGAGCTATGAGACGGTGCGCTCGGAGGACGAAGCGTTGATCCTCGAATCGCGCCTGATAAAGGATTTTTCTCCGCACTACAATATCCTCATGCGCGACGATAAGAGGTATCTGCTGCTCAAAATAGATATGAATGAGTTGTTTCCGACTCTGAAGCTCGCCAGAATAAAGAAGCCGGACAATGCGGTCTATTTCGGACCGTTTCCGCAGGGAACTGCGCTCAAAGCAACTCTGGAATTTCTGCTCTCCCACTTCGGATTGCGCGCCTGCCGCGACTCAGAACCCAATGCGGAAACCAGAAAACACTGCCTCAAACGCATCGTCAAAGACTGCTGTGCCCCCTGCACCGGAGAGATCTCACGCGAAGAGTATATGCTCAAAGTACAAGCCGCCCTCAAGGTGCTTGAAGGAGATATCCGGGAGCTCAAAAACTCCATCGAAGAGCGGATGAAAGAGTACGCTTCCCAATGCCGCTTCGAGCAGGCGGCAAAGATGCGCGACGTGCTGCACAACCTCACCGCGGTATTCGGAAAACGCAACCGCGAATTTGCCCGTCCCGAGCTTCCAGACACCTCTCCGGGGATATCCGCCGTCGAGGACTTGCAAAATCAGCTCCATCTCAAAACGGCTCCGTCGCGCATCATCGGTTTCGATATATCCAATATCCTCGGACGCCTTGCCGTAGCAAGTTTAGTCGCCTTCAAAGACGGCAAGCCCGACCGCGACAACTACCGCCGTTTCAGGATACGCACCGTCGATCAGAGCGATGATTTTGCCATGATGGCTGAGGCGATCAGAAGGCATTTCGGACGGCTGCTCAAAGAGAACAGACCTCTTCCCGACCTGCTGCTCGTCGATGGAGGAAAGGGCCAGCTCTCGGCGACCATCAAAACGCTCGTTGAAATAGGGTGTCCCCCCTTTCCGGTGCTGGGGCTTGCCAAAAAAAATGAGGAGATATACCTTCCCGGAAGGTCTGAACCTGTCATACTCAGCCGCCACACTCCGGCATTGCGTATGCTCCAGGCTCTGCGGGATGAGGCGCACCGTTTCGCCATCACCTACCACAGAGAACTGCGGAAAAAGGAGATAGAAAAATCCCTGCTCGATGATATTCCGGGCGTGGGAAAGATTCGTAAAAAACAGCTTTTGAAAGAGTTCGGTTCTGTCGCAGCTCTGCGCCGCGCAACTCCGGAAGAGATCGCACGGAGGATTTCCGGTCTGGGAGAAAACACCGCATTCAGAATAAGCCATGCCATAAGAAAAGAACGCTCACAGGAGTCCACCGCCAATGAAAAGTGAAATAAAGTTTTCCATCGATGCCATATCAGCACCGAAAAATGTTGACAATATGCTCCGGCAGTACGCTTCACAGCAGACCGGAATACCGTTTGCGGATATACAGGATATCAAAATAATCACTAAGAGCATCGACTCGCGCAAAGAGCGGCCGCTTCTGGTATATAAGGCGGTGGCAGAGCTTCCGGACAGCTATCTCGCCTGCCGTGAGCCGTATCAGGAAAAAAATCCCGCATTCGAGCTTCCGCGCGACGTCTGGAAACACCCTGACTCCCCGGTGATCGTCGGAACCGGTCCGGCTGGATTGTTCGCCGCGTACTATCTTGCCGCCGCAGGAGCAAAACCGCTCATCCTCGACCGCGGATTTCCGGTCGAAGAGCGCGTGAAACGGCATGAAGAATTCCTGAAGACCCGTAAACTCGACACCGAAAGCAATCTGCTCATCGGTGAAGGCGGAGCAGGAACCTTCTCTGACGGCAAACTCTACACCGGTACCCGCAGTCCGTTTTCGCGTACCGTCATCGAGGAGCTTATCCGCTGCGGAGCCCCTGAAGAGATCGGCTATCTCGCACGCCCGCACGTCGGCAGCGACAAACTGAGAACAGCTGTTGCCAATCTGAGAAAGCGTATCATTTCCCTGGGCGGAGAATTCCGCTTCGGCTGCGAAGTGAGAAATCTCATCGTAAAGGACGGAGTATGCTGCGGAGTTGAACTCGGCTCAGGAGAAAAAATATCCACCGGCGCCGGTGTCATCGTCGCCTGCGGTCTCGGAGGCAGAGAGCTGGTCAGAAACATCATCTCTTCCGGAGCCGCCTACACCATGAAAAACTACCAGATCGGCTGCCGCATCGAGCACCCGCAGGAGTTCATCGACTGCAAACAGTACCACACCATGAGCCGCCCCGAAGCCCTCGGAGCCGCTGAGTACCACATGGTGTCGCGTCCGGCGAAATCCCTTCCGGTAAGCACGTTTTGTATGTGCCCGGGAGGAACCATCGTCAACGCCTCCGCGTGGGAAAATCACTCCATAACCAACGGAATGAGCAACTTTGCCCGCGACGGCAAATTCGCCAACAGCTGTCTTATTGCCACTACAAAATTTCTGCCCGGAACAACTCCGGACCGCGCCTATGAATTGATCTCCCGCATGGAAAAAGAGCTCTTTATCCGCGGAGGCAGAGACTATGCCTTCCCCTGTCAGAGAGCCGATGATTTTCTCCGCGACAACGACACTTACTCTCACAATCTTGAGAGCAGCTGCGAAACCGGAATCGTTCCCGGACGTATCAACGATATGCTCACTCCGCAGGTGCGCGACGGGATCTGCGCCGCATTGACCTACTTCGACCGCATCATGCGCGGGTTCATCCGCCGCGGCAACTTTGTCGGAATCGAGAGCTGCGTATCATCCCCCGTGCGCATCGACCGCGGTGAGACCGGAGAGAGCAACATCAGAAACTTCTTTCCGTCCGGCGAAGGCATGGGGCTTGCCGGAGGAATCATCTCCGCCGCCTGCGACGGCATGAGAAGTGCGGAAAATCTGCTCAAGGCGGTGAACAAATGAAGAGAACTGCCGTAATAAGGGCTTTCGCCAACGGAGGTGAAGCCGTCGGAAATCTCGAGGACGGCAAAACCGTCTTTGTACGCGGAGCCGTTCCGGGAGAGACCGTCGAAGTGGAGATACTTCAGGAAAAACAGCGTTATTCCAGAGCCCGGCTCGTAAGTGTCATCAATAGTTCCGGCTGCAGGATCGCTTCGGACTGTCCGCACTTCCCCGCCTGTCCCGGATGCTCATACCGCCACGTGCCCTACCAGACCGAGCTTGAATGGAAACAAAAGCAGCTCGAATATATGGCGCGAGACTATCCCGATATCAAATTCGATCCCCCCGTGGGAGCCAAATCGCGCAACCATTGGCGCAACAAACTTACTCTTCACATCTCAAACGGAGTATGCGGACTTATAAGCGATGACAACTATACCGTGACTCCGGTAAAGAGCTGTCTGCTGGCAGTTCCGGAAATCAATGAGCTCATCAAACACGCTGACCTCAGCAAAAACTTCCGCCCGACCTGGAGATACACCCGGCAGGACGGAGCGATGCTGCTCAAAGAAAACAAAGACTCCAGAGTGCTCACCGAAGAGCTGGAAAATCACGGAACGTTCAAAGTCAATGCCGACGCCTTCTTCCAGACCAACAACGCCATGGCTGACAAGCTGGTCTCAAGAACGGTCGAGCTGGTCAAAGCAAGCGGAAAAAAGAGACTGTACGAACTCTACTGCGGAGCAGGAGTGTTTTCTGCGGCATGTCTTGAAAAAATTCCGTACCTCGAAGCCGAAGCGGTGGAAATAACTGCAAGTTCGATCATCCGCGCCCGCACCAATGCCGCCATGCGCGGTGTTTCCGGCAGATGCCGTTTCTTCGCCGGAGATGCCGGAAAATTCTTTGAAAAATGCTCTCCGGAAAAGGGCAAATTCCTGCTGCTCACCGATCCTCCGAGAACCGGAATGGACAAGACCGCGATAAACAGCATCAAAAAACACCTTCCGGAAAAGATAATCTACATCTCCTGCGCCGCCGACACGCTGGTAAGGGATATCAGAGCTCTTTCGGAACACTACCGTCCGGTCGAGATGACGGTTTTCGATATGTTTCCGGGAACTGCACATTTTGAGGTGCTCACCGTCCTTGAGCTGATTTGATATTCTCCCGGGGTGATGGTATATTATAGCGGAGGAAAATTACCATGAGCTGCAACAAAATAAAAATCAAAATACTCGAACTGCTTTCCAAATTCTGTCCGTTCAAGAGTTTCCGTCTGCTTTTGAAGAGCTACTCAAAGGTGTGTGAGTGCGCTCCGGAGTACTCTTCCGAGGTGGGGAATGCCCTTTGGAAAAACTACTGTCTCTTCAAAAAATACTCCGGACAATACAAGATAATTTCCCTCGGCTGGAACTGTATGCCGCGCACGCTCACGACCCATTGTCTGCTCAAACCGAGCAAAGGTGCCGGAGAAAAAAGTATGCCTTTCGATCTCGCCGGAAGCCCTCCCAAAGCGGTGCAGCACTTTCTGGAAACTGATTTTTCCGACTATTTTTCCGGCGTCTGGAGTTACGATGAAAAATATAAATGGTGGCGCAACGACCCCTCGAACGGAGCTTTTTATCCCCACGACAAGGATTGCGGTCCGGATGACCTTGAATTTCTGCAAAAGAGGTTTTCAGCCCGCATAGCCAATTTCCGTGAGGCGGTGAAGTTCGATGGTCCCATACTGTTTGTCATGCACAAAGTCACCAATATTTTCGACCGACCGACCGGACATACCCGCGAGGATTTTGAATCCGTCTGCCGCGAGATCGCCCGCATACGCGGAAACAAGCCGTACAAAATACTCATCATCGCAAGCGACCATGACGAAACCTGCACAGAGATCTCAGGAGCATCTTTTGTCCGGCATCCCTATCCTGATGAAAAATATACCTGGCACAATTATGCCGAGCGTTTCACTCCTGCGGGAGTAAAGTACGAGCTCGGACTTTACAATATCTTCCGCAGCGAACTCGAAGAGCTGCTCAGAAGTTCCGGGGTTTGCGGCAGCAGATAAGCCCCCCTGCCGCAACAGAACAGACCGCCCCGTTCCGCGGATAAATTTTGGCAACGCTCTTGATTTTCTGTCAAAAAACGTTATATTTTCCAAGTGGGTGGAGAGTTCTGAAATTTATCGTCACACGAGAGGAGCAATGTCGAAAGAATGCAGTTTATTCATTTAGATATTTTATATTTACCGCCTCTTGTCCCCATCTGCGCCCTGATACTGTTTATATGGGCTGGAGCAAGACGGAGCAGGGAGCTTGCCAAAATCGTTTCCGGAACCGACGGCAGCGACGCTGTGCTGCTCAGCAGAAAGAAACGCGCGGCAAGACAGATATGTATAACCGCAGTGCTCATGCTGCTTCTTCTGGTCTGCGCGCGGCCCTACTGGAGCAGACAGCTTACTCCGGAGCTTCCTGCCGGAAGAGACGTGATGGTGCTCTTTGACGTATCAAAAAGCATGCTTTCAGACGACGTAGCTCCATCGCGGATAGAGCATGGAAAATATCTGCTGCGTCAACTGATATCCACTCCGAATGAAGACCGTTTCGGTCTGATCGCCTTTGCCGGTTCTTCTTATCTCGCCTGCCCTCTCACCTCCAACAGGACGGCACTCAATGAGTATATAGATGAGCTCAACTGCGACTTTATTCCAGTCGGAGGAACCAACCTTGCCGGAGCACTCAAAAGAGCCTTCACCGCCTTCAAAGCCGCCGAAGGCAGCCACAGGGCGATCCTGCTCATCACCGATGGAGACGAACTCTCAGGAGACGCACAAAAAGAGATAAATGAGCTCAAAAAACAGAATATCCCCGTATTTATCGCGGGTATCGGAGACCCTTCCGGAGTTCCTGTCCGCTCCCTCGACGGCAAAGTCGTGCGCGGCAGTGACGGAAAAATCGCCATGACCAGACTCAATTCACGTTTGCTGCGCTCCATCGCAGATTCGACCCGCGGATACTACTGGCACAGCACCGCGACAGCTCCGGGAGCAGAGCAGCTTTCCAAACGGATAAATGAGCTTGACAAGGTCGAACGCGAGGGGTTCAAACGCACATTGCCCATAGATAAATTTCCGCAGTTCCTCATCGCGGCATTTATTCTTATGGTGATCTATATCCTGCTTTCCGAACGCAGGAGCATATCCGTCAAAAAACCGTCAAATTTGATTATAATTGCTGTTTTTGTGCTGGCTTATCCCTTGTCCGCAGCTCAAACAGACGGAAAAAATGACGAAAAAACTCATCCGCCAACTGCTCCGGAGCTTTACAACCGTGCCCTTGAAGAACAAACCAAAGGCAATGATGCAACCAAGCTCTACGCTGAGACGCTCCACCTTGCGGCAGACAGCAAAGTCATCCAGAGCAAGAGCTGCTACAACCTCGCTGTCCAGAGTCACCGCGGCGCACGTGAAAGCATCTCTAAAGCGGAAAATATGCTCCGCTCCCAGCAGCTTCAGGAGGCGGAAAAACAGCTGAGCGATGCCGAACAGAAACTCAACGATGCGCTTCCCAACTACCGCATGGCGTACTCAGGAGGTATCGATATCGCAAAAGCCAATCTCGATCCTGCCAATATCACAGCCCACCATCTTGATCTCAAAAAGGTAAAAGAGCTCAAAAAGAAAATAGAGGAGCTCAAAAAACAGCAGCAGCAGGCTCAACAGGACTCCCGCAGCGCGCAGCAGAAGAACCGCGATCCACAGGCGTCGAAACAGCAGAAGCAGCAGGCTGCATCCAAAGCCGAACAGTCTGCAAAGGATTTGCAGGACAAGGCTCAGAAAATGGGTCAGAAAGAGTTGGAAAAACGCGCTCAGCAGGCTCAGCAATCCCTGAAAAAAGCTCAGCAAGCCAACGAAAAAAACGACAGCCAAGCAGCACAAAAGCACCTTGATGACGCAGTAAAAGCCCTGGGAGCCGATCAGGACAGCAAAAAAGACGAAAAGAAAGAGGACAACTCCAATAAGGGGAAACAGGATCAAAAAACTCAGGATAAACCTCTGGATAAACCTCAGTCTTCAGGAACTCCTGAGCGTAATGACGACGGCAGAAAACTCGATCAGCGCAGCGCGGAACAGCTGCTCGATATGCTCAAAAAAGATGAACAGCGCAGGCGCGGAGAGATCATGAAACGCTCCCGCGGGCGTCAAATCAAAGTTGAAAAGGATTGGTAATGAAGAGAACTATACTTGTTTTGCTGCTGGTGTGCGGCGCAATTTTGAAGGTTTGCGGCTTTACGGCGACGGCGAAAATATCTCCGCGCAGTATGCTCGCCGGGGAGCCCGGAGTCATCAGTATAAGTTGTGATGCTCAGGAGGAGATGGATTTTGACCTTCCCGAAATCAAAGGCATCAACTGGATGCGCAACCGGGTATCCACATCGCGCTCTTACAGCTCGGTCAACGGCAAAGTCACGCGCGCGGTGACCAAAAGCGTTTACTTCACAGTGAGTACTCCCGGAAGCTATGAAGTTCCTGCCATCGCAGTCCGCGCCGGAAAACAGAAAGCCTACACATCTCCTGTCAAGTTCACAGTAAGTGCTCCCGGCAATGCTCCCGGAAGCAGCAGCAATGTTCCGGCATCCGCCCGGATCGTCTGGCCGGAGATCAAGAAATTCTATACCGGAGAGTGGATCCCGCTTGAGATCGTACTCACCATTCCTGACGGAATGGATATTTCGCGCTACTCTTACCCCCAGCTGAACGGAATTGAAAATCTGATCTTCTACAACTTTGCCTCCCGCGGTCAACGCCGCGATTTTGGCGAAGTCCGCCACGAACGCACAGTATATAAAAATGTCAATGCGACTCAGGTGGTTTTTCCTGCCGCAGTCAAAGCAATCACCGCGCGGATTCCAGATATTTCCGGAAACATCACCGTCGGAACCGTACGCCGCGACGACCATCCTGAACGCAGTTATGACAGCTTCTTTGACAGCTTTTTTGAGCAGTCCCGCGAACGTATCGTCCCGCTGGTCATTCCGATCGAAAAGGCTGAGCGCAAACCGGAAATACTCCAGCTGCCTCCGGTTCCGGAACGCGTTTACTATCTTGACACTTTTGGAAAAGCTGAAATAAAAGCAAAGTTTTCCACGGATAAATGTACCGCCGGAGAGGCTGTGGAGCTCATTGTTGATGTTGTTGCCAATGATATATCCCAGCTCAAAGCTCCTGAAATAAAAATTGACGGTTTCAGAGTGTATAAACCCGAAGTGAAATATCGCGGAAACAGCGCGGAGATACGCTACTGTTTCATTCCGGTCAAAGCCGGAAGTCACAAAGTCGATATCCAATTTGCTTCATTTGATACTGCGGCAGGAAAATATGATATCCACAGCGTATCGCAGACCCTTGATATCGCTCCGTCAAAACAAACCGTCACTTCTCAGGAAAAAGAGACAACTCAGCCTGAACAAGCTGAAAAAAGCCCGGTTGAAGAACCCGTCAAAGCTCCGTCACAGCGCACGGAACCCCTCTATATCAAAACGGCACAGTCCAAAGGAGTGCACCTTGAACTCTGGCGCAACTCCATCTGGTATTACATCACGGGATTTATCATTCTTCCCCTGATCGCAATTCTCATTGTGCTGTACCGAAGATATGCGGGTTCAACTCCGGAGCAGCAGTATAAAAACAGCGTCATAAAATACGCGGAAGCCATTTTGAAGAATTCCTCAAAAGAATCTTTAAGTGATGATGAACGCAGCGTTATCCGCAACGCTTGCGCCTGCGCTCTTGATATCGACCAGAGCTCAAGCGCAAGTGAAATAGCCGATAAACTCAGCGATACAGAGCTCAAAAACTGGTTTACCTCGATGGATGAAGCAAGTTTCAACAGCGCGGCAAAAGACAGTGTGGTCTTGACTTCGGACATCCGCAAAAAGTTATTGAAAATCTTTAAATGCTGCGTGATTATTCTGGCATTCTGGTCATCCATTGTCAACGCTCAAAATGCCGCAAAGCTCTTTGACAGCGGCAAATATTCCGAAGCAGCCGGACTTTACAAAAAACAGCTCGACAGAAACAAGCCTTCTCCGGATATACTCTATAATATAGGAACCTGTTACCTCAAAGCCAACCGCCCCGGAGCCGCGCGCGCCGCCTTGCTCGCCGCTCACAAACTTGCTCCGCGCGATGAGGAGATCACGGAAAATCTCAATCTTGCCAACCGCCGTCTCAGCCACCCTGAAGTCAATAAAACCGACACTCCGTCACGTCTTTACAAGTATTGCCGCGACCGCCTGAGACCCGATGAACACCTCGCCGCCGCCGCCATCATCTTCGGAATCTCTATGCTGCTCTTTGCCCTCAACCCCTCAAGGTGGAAATCCATCCTCGGAGTATCCATGCTGCTTATCATGGTGTTTGCCTTCCTGATCTTTGACCAGAAATACGATAGTTATATGAAAAATCAGGCTGTAACAATGCCGGATTTCCTCGAACTGCGCGAACTCCCCTCCGGAAACGGAAACGTCATAGCCACCATCCCCTCAGGCTCCGACGCCAAACTCCTCCAAATCCGCGGCGACTGGATGGAAATCGAAACCAACGGCAAAACCGGCTGGGTAAAAAGCGACTCCATCGCCCTTGTTACTCATTGAAGTTGGGGAGAAGGTATTGGGGGGAGAGCGGAAACTTCTTTTTTCGGAAAAAGAAGTTTCCGCTCTCCCCCCAAGCCCCCCTCT
>SUVY01000039.1 GCA_015061775.1 Lentisphaerota bacterium
AGCATGTTCTGTTCCCTGATCCAATAGATCCATTGTCAGGTTATGCGTATCTTCCGTTACCGTGCTCTTCACAAAAGGTCGTAAACACCATCTTGAACATAAAGTTCGTATAGCGGCAAGGATGACCTGCCGCTGCGATCGTGCAAGTAATTGCGGTGCTTTAAGGAACAGCTCTGCAAGATCTCAATACGTTTTTTGCTGAAATTGAAAAATTTTTTGCGGCAATGTATATTATGAGAGATAAATGCGGAATGTTAAAACGGGGAAATATCTGGTATGCGGAAAAATCTGGTGGTGCTCATACACGGCTTCTGCCGCGGTGCAGATGATATGCTGTATTGGAAAAAACTTTTGAGTTCAGATGATCGCGATATCATTACTCCGGATCTTCCGGCAACTCATTCTTCTTTTGAGTGCTGCGTGGAAAAACTGATAAGAGACGTCGGCAACGCTCATCCGGAAGGCTATGAAAATCTCTATATCGCCGGACACAGCATGGGAGGATTGATGGCGCGTGAGTATCTGCAGCGCGAAAAGCCCCTCAACGCACGCTGTCTTGTCTGTGTCGGAACTCCGCACTACGGCTCAAAACTTGCCGATATAGCTCTGCTGCTTCCCTTCGCTGGCGTTGTGTGGAAACCGCTTCGCGCATTAAAAACTTCAGCCCGCAAAATACTTACAACTCCGGATATTCCGGGCTTGAAGATCGGAGTTATCGCAAGCTGCAACAACCATTTCTGGGGAGGACGTCTCTTTTTGAGCCAAGAAGCTGACGGTATGGTTGAAAAAAGTTCCGCACTTGCTCCGGACGCAGACAGTACCGCTTTCTGCAATGCTCCGCATATGCCGATGATGTTCGACCAACATACCGTCCAACTCATCGACAGATTTTTTAAAAAGCAAAGTTTCAATCAGCGGACTCCTGAATAAGCATCTCAGATCATATTTTGCCGCCTTAGTGTATTGATGCCCATTGAGAAAATCGGGAGCTTTATATACACTTTAAGCTTGCATATTATGCTGTTTTGTGCTATATTTCCCAAATCAATATAAAAAACAATGCCGGACTGAACGCTGAAACGCAGGGGGAGCCTCAATGAATTTTTTGGAGCGTATATTCAAACTTAAGGAAAACAGCACCTCCGTCAAAACGGAACTTTATACCGGAACGATCATGTTCCTTGCCGTCTCCTACATCCTCGCCGTCAACCCTGAGATACTCGGAAGCACCGGAATGCCCCGCGGCGGAGTTTTTTGTGTAACTGCTGTCGCGGCTTTTATCGGAACCATGATCACCGCTTTACTGGCAAACGCTCCGCTTGCTCTCGCTCCGGCAATGGGACTCAATGCCTTTTTTGCTTATTCGGTCGTAAGCACAATGGGCTACTCCTGGCAGATCGCGCTCTTTGCCGTAGTTTTGGAAGGAGTTATATTTTTTCTGCTTTCCGCAAGTTCTGTCCGCGAAAAGATCATCAACGCAATTCCGTTGCCGCTCAAGCACGCGATGGGAGCAGGAATCGGACTCTTTATCACGCTTATAGCATTGAAAAATGCACATATCATCAAGGCTCATCCAGTAACCTTTCTGACCATACAGTCTTTTTCAGGACCTGTTTTTCACACCGCCGGAATATCTGCCATACTTGCATTTGCCGGAATTCTTTTTTCTGCGCTATTGATGCACAAAAGCGTTCCGGGAGCGCTTCTGATCGGAATCCTCGGCACCTGGGGCCTCGGAATAATCTGTCAGCTCACCGGGCTCTACCAGGTCGATTCCGCACACGGATATTATTCGCTGCTGCCGACCTTCGGAGAAGGATCTTTTACCGCACCGTTCCGGGAGTTCTGCGGACTGTTCGGCTCCGCGTTCAACATAGAACAATGGACATATAAATACACCAATGCTTCCGGAGCGAAGCTGCTGCTGACAGCGGATTTTGCGGCAGTCTGCCTCGCCTTTCTCTTTACCGACTTTTTCGACACCGTGGGAACCGTCAACGGAGCAGTCGTCAATACTCCGCTGATGGAAAAGGACGGCAAGATCCCGCGGCTCAGGGGAATTCTTCTTGCCGACTCCATCGCAACATTTACCGGAGGAATCCTGGGAACCAGCACAACGACAACCTTTGCCGAGTCAGCCATCGGCATCCGTGCCGGAGCCCGAACCGGACTTGCGGCTTTTACCTGCGCATCATGGTTTCTTCTTTCGCTGGTCTGTGCTCCGCTGTTTCTGGCGATTCCCGGATTTGCGACCGCTCCGGCTCTGGTCATTGTCGGATTTCTTATGATAAGATCGGTCACATTTATCGACTGGAGCGACATCGCCGCCGCAGTTCCGGCATATTTGCTCATCGTCTGTACTGTTTTTACCTACAATATCAGCGACGGTCTCGGAGCCGGAGTGATATCCTACACCATCCTCAACTGCCGCCGCAAGGGAAAAGTCCATTGGATGTTGTGGCTGGTGTCGCTGCTGTTTATCGCAAAATATATTTGTTTCTAACATTATAACAGGATTTTATCATGGAAAATATTGAAATCATCAAAACTCCGGAAGAGGTGAACCTCAGGATCAAAGAGCTCGGTTCGGAAATAACCAAAGCCTGCGGAACAACTCCGCTTACAATGATCGTCGTTATGAATGGAGGTCTCTTTTTTGCCGCCAAACTTGCCGAAGCAATAGAGCTTGAGGATTTTTATATCGATTCGATTGCCGCCGGAAGCTACAAAAGCAATGTCTGCACCGGAGTAGTTGAGCTGCGTTCCACGCTGAAACTCGATCCCAAGGGGCGCAATATCCTTATCGTTGACGAAGTTCTCGATACCGGACGCACGCTCAAAGCGATCTGCGACAATCTGCTGGCTATGGGGGCGTTGAGTGTCAAAACGGCAGTGCTGGTCGAAAAGGAGCTTCCCCGTCCGGATGGAATAGCTCACTCCGACTGGGCTGGTTTTATAATGGACGACCGCTATCTTATCGGCTGCGGAATGGATTCACATGAAAAATACCGCCACTACCCCGGAATTGCGGTAATGGTATAATCAAAATTGATTTTTACCAGCCGAAAAGAGCGAGCTCGTCTGGAGTAAGCTCCCGAACTTTTCCGCACTCAAGAGAATCATCGAGTTTCAAGTTTCCGATGGCGACCCGTTTGAGGAAGACGACATTTTTTCCGATGCGTTCGCACATTCTTTTTACCTGATGATACTTGCCTTCGGATATTTCGACATATACCTTTTGGGGATCATCCGGATCAATCTCGAGCTTTGCGGGTTTAGCGGAGAACTCTTTAAAGTCCATTCCTGCGGCGAAGGTCTCGATATCTTCAGGAACAGCCGGAGCGTCCAATTCGGCATAATAGCGTTTGAACAGATTTTTTCTCGGAGACATCAGTTCATGGTCAAACTGCCCGTCATTGGTCAACAGCAGCAGACCTTCTGTGTCTTTATCGAGCCTTCCGACGGGAAACGGAGCAAAATGCTTGAACTCTTCCGGAACGAGATCCACGACGACAGGGTCTTTTGAGTCCTCAGTTGCGCTCAGATATCCCTGCGGTTTGTTGAGCATAAGATAGATAAATTTGCGATAAAGGATTTGTTTACCGTTCACGCAAACGATATCCTTCGTCTCATCGACCTTCATATCGGCTCTTTTAGCAGGAGTTCCGTTGACGGAGACGGAATTTTTTTTCACAAGATCGTGAACATTTTTTCTGCTGTAAGCCGTGGAGGCAGAAAGAAATTTATCCAAGCGCATCATAGTCAAAATCACCTCAAATTGTTTGAAGTATAATATACACCGCCAACCATTTTTTGCAACAGCAGCCGTACTCATCTCCGGGAAAACTTGAAAATAAACGTTGTTATTGTATATTATGGTTGAATTAACGTGACTGTTTCAGAGAGCGTTAAAACGATAAGTCATCGGGCATTTTACAAAAGTTTATGCGAAAAAGATATGAAACAGAAATACGGACATCTTTTTGTAAACGGTGAAGATAAGTGATAAAAGGAGCTATCGGAATGAATATATTTGAAAGTTTGTATAATGGTTATGAGAAAAGCACAATAGCTCCCTTTGAGAAATACGAAAATTTTATTAAAGGGGTTAAACCTTATTGCAAGCAGGCAGGGCGTAACCCGGCGGAAGAGTTTTTGACTCAGGTTTTTACTCATATAATGCTCGGAGATGATTCATTCCGAAAAGCATTTTTGGAAAAATTAGAAATTGCAGATGGCAAGTGGGAATTTAATGCAGAATACATAGAACCGGGGCACAGCGAAGCTGAAATGGATGTTTTCTGTAAATCAGAATCGATTAAGTCACTTTTGGTTATTGAAAATAAAATTGATTCTGAGATCGGGATGACGCAGCTCAAAAATTATGCACAAGTTTTCCATGAAGAGAAAATGCGTTATCCAGAATATGCCAAATATATTGTCGCTCTGACAAAATTTTCAGGATTGATAAGTTCTTGGAACAGTTATGAAGGCGGTATTAAAGAAAAAATAGTATCTGCTTTGCAAAACGAAATCGATAATAAGTTTGACAAGGGTAAATATATTTGCAAGCAAATTTACTGGCACGAGGTTTACGAACTGCTGAAAAATAATTTTACGGATAAAAAAATACAGCAGGAGTTGCTTGCATTTTTGAAAAACCAAAATCTTGATCAAGAATGGTGTCAGGATATGGGGTGTCCATATTGGAGACAGGAGTTTATTAAAGAATTCAATAAGTTTGCTGATCTGAATGGATTGGAGAAAAAGAGTGTTCCCGATCCATTTAAGAAAGATCGCAACCCGAATATCAGTGCAATAGGTTTGCACGGAGAGGGAAACTACTTCGGCGGAGCCAGAATTCAAGGGGCCCGGCGTGCAGAAGTTTTCAAGAATTATTCTCTGCTTCAGATAAATGTCAATGGCAAAGTTAAAGACCTTTCAGATTATATCAATGATCCTGCTGAATGTATCAAACACTCTGCGGAAATGATTTTAGAAGCATACGGCAAAAAATAGTTTGCTGCTGAAAGTTTTTTGTAAAGAGGGGAGCGCGAGGGGAGAAGAAACTTTTGTTCACAAAAGGTTTTCTCCCCTCGCATTCCTTCTCCTTTTTCAGCAGAACTCTTTGAGCATTTCGATCATGCGGTCGGCTCTGGTAGAGATGATTTTTTCGGCGTGGTTAAGGTAATTCGTTGCGCCTTGCAAATAAAGTTCCCGGGGCGGCTGCGGCTTTTCCCAATGGAAACGGACTTTGCCGTTGGCATCGGCAAACAGATTTTTTGCGTGACCGTCTGCATCAAGGTAATCATCCAGCAGAAGATTTTTTACCAGATAGGTGAAGCCATCTTGAGATTTGTAATCGTCAAAAGCGTAATGATTACGCTCATGGACAAGTTTATAAAGTGTTTTATCGCTTTTATCTCCATTGACCAGACACGGCTCAAGAGCCAGCAGAAACTGGTCAAAGTAATCACGCCAGTGATTGGTTCCCCGATAGGTGTTGAGCGTTGCAAAACTTTTCCCGCTTTTGACCGTAAAATTGGGCAGAACCACGTAATTTCCCAGAGTACATATTTTTTTGTGAAAACTCCTGATCCGGTCATAAAGAGCATTATCCGGGGAAAACTGGTCGATTCCGTAAAAATGCCCCGGCTTTTCCGGATTTGGTCTGCCGAAAATGGTGTGGAATGTGTGGATGGTATCGCCCCGGTAACATTTGCCGGTACCGATTTCCCGCCAGTCGCTCATATCCGGAAAAACTTTGCTCCAAAGCAGAACATAGATCGCCCGGATGATATAGGTGTTGTCGCAATCGAATTTCTGCGGATTGATACAGCCGAAAAGTTCATCATGTTTCAGAGTTTCAAAGTCAAACTCCTTAAAGTTACGGATATCGCCGTCAAGTTTTTCTCTGACAAACGCCCTCAGCATAGTTTGGGCGTCCGGGGAGCGATAATAAAGAGCCATATCTTCGTGCTGGTAACTGCGGATTTCATCGGCTTCAAGGAAAGATTCCGCATCACCGGTCCACAAATCAGTCGGATCGCGGAGCTGCTCCCAGAGATCCTGAATTTCCCAGCCGAGCTTTTTTATTCCGGAATAATATTGCAGTTTCAGTTTCGCCATCAGAAAGTTGGCGCAGCATTTGCAGTAAAATTTATCTTTGAATTTGATGTCGGCATTTTCATCGCCGCAATCGGCACAGTGATTTTTATTCATTTGATTTTCCTCTTTTTCATTTTTTCTATGCTGCCGCAGCCAGTCAGCGTTTTCTGCTGTATCGGCATTGACTTTTTTGAAACTGCCGCCATTTTCGCGGACTTTGCGGATGCTTTGGGCGATATATTCTTTCACAGGATTGGAGTTGAAGAGAGTTGGATATTTCTTTTGCATCTCATCTTCGCCGGAAGTCATATAAAAAGCGTTGCTTCCAACTTCAAGAAGTGTTGCGGGTAAATCAACCGCCTGCAAGTTGTCACATCCGATAAAGGCATTGTCTCCGATGGAAAGTACGTTGTCGTGTAAAACGATTTTTCTCAACTTGCCAAACATACACACATCGCTGCCGATGAAGATGACATTTTCCGGAACTTCATAATATTCCAGCTCCGTTGGAATGCAAAGCAAGGTTTTGTTTTTCCAAATCAGCGCACCGAAACGGTCAACGGTAAAATCAGGACTCTCAGAAACAAGTTTCGCCGGACAATCCAGAAAAGCGTTAGGGGCGATCGTTTTGACTTTTGGCGGAATAGTCAGCGTCTGTAAATTACTGCACTGCTGAAATGCGTTACTGTCGATTTCGAGCAAACTTTGCGGCAGTATGATCGAGTGAAGCTGTTGACAGTTGAAAAAGGCGGTGAGCCAGATTTCTTCTGTGCCTTCCGGAACTGTGTACTCCTGAATCGCCAAATCTTCCGGAAAATGGATCAGGGTTTTACGATCCGCAGTGTATTCCACGCCGCCGACAAAAATGTTTTTTTCTTCCAGCATATTCTATACCTTTCTGCTGTTGTTGACTGACAATGAGAGAGGAGCTGTTGCTCCGGAAAACTCCATTGTCTGTCTACATTAGCAGTATTTTTTTGAATTTTCAGACAGAATCTTGCCGCAAAAAGCTGCTTTTGGCGCGCTTTTTATCTGTAACTCCCTTGTATTCAGCTGATAAAAAATTTTTGCATTTTTTTTGATCATATTGAATTTCAGCTGTCACATGCAGTCTTTTTGACTGGACAACTTTTTCTAATGTTATTGCGTATCACTGATAGCCGTTTTGCGCATTTCTGTTGGAGTCTTTCCGAAAGTTCGCAGAAAGACTTTTCCGAAATAGTTGGCTGATGAAAATCCTGTCCGGGCTGCGATTTCTTTGACGGACAGTTCCTGGTCATGCAGTAAATCCATGGCGTGTTTCATTCGTAATTCTGTGAGATACTGCTGCGGAGACTCTCCGCAAATATTTTCCACATTTCTGACCAGAGTTGAGCGGTGGATCCCCAAATCATCAGCGATTTGCTCCACTGTCAGATCCGCGTTGTCAAATTGTGTTTCGATTATACTTATGAATTTCTCAACAAGCATTGTGTCTTGGGCGCAATCAGGAGTCTTTGCGCGGATAAGCAGTTCATAACCTGTTGCACTTGACTTGATCTCTCCTGCTATACCCGGTTTTCTTATCTCAGAACCAAGTTTGACAAAGAGTTCGCGCGGGCAAACTCCGGCATTCCATGCTTTGCGTTCAAGAGAAAAAGTCTTGATAAGTTCAGTGCATCTGGGACCGTCAAAAGTGATCCAGTAATACTCAAATTTATTCAATGCCTGTATCCGGTGGCAATCTCCGGGAAAATAACAGCAGCACTGATCGGCTTGGAGTATGAGACTTGTTCCGTCCTCCAGGGTGAACTCTCCGGATCCGGAAACGCACCAGAAGAGTTCGAGAAAATTTTTGCGTATTGCACGGTCTCTCCAACCGTCCCAGACACGGTAATATCCGGTTGAACGTACCTGTATCGGCAAATCGGCAGTTCCATGTTTTGCCAAGCGGTAAGCGCTTTTGAACATTTTTACTTCTCCGGTTGTGGACGGCTTGTCTGGTGAAATTTTAAAATGCAACAAAATTACTCTATAAACTACATTATTATTCTTGCAAAGTCAAGTGTTTTTGTGTATTATTTTTATAAAAGTTCCCGATATTTTTCAACAACAAAGGAGTTTTTCAGAGAATGTCCGCAACAAAAGGACCAAAAATAGTTGTCATAGGAGCCGGAAGTTATTTCTTCGGCAAACCGGTTATTTATAACGCAGTAACCAGTCCGATACTTCAAAAAGGAACACTTGCCCTGGTCGATACCGATCCTGAGGTGCTTGACACGATGATGAAGATCGCAAACCGGGCGGTGGAACATAAGAACGTTCCGTTGACCGTAATTGGTTCGACCGACCGCACCGAGGTCATGAAAGATGCGGATTTTGTCGTGCTTTCATTCTCTTTCCGCAACTCCTACTATCGCGGATTGGATACCCGCATCACCAAAAAGTATGGCATTACCATGTGTTCAAGCGATACCATCGGCCCCGGAGGTGCATTCAGAGCGCTCCGTGAGCTTCCTGAAGTCCTGCGTATCGCCGATGATGTCCGCAAGCTCTGTCCCAATGCCTGGGTGATAAATTTTGTCAACCCGACTGCAACGCTCGGTATCGGACTTATGCGCTATGCTCCGGATATCAAGAGTTTTGCTCTCTGCGACGGAAATCACATGCCCTACTGTCTCCGCTGGCCGCTTGAGCATGTCGGAATCATCCAGCCCGGAGAAGAACCGACTCCGGAAATGCTGGAAAAACTTGATATGACTATTGCCGGAGTCAACCACTGCACATGGATCTTGCGTTGTTCCTATGACGGAAAAGATTTGATTCCGCAGCTCAAAGAATTCACCCGGACTGCATCTGCTAAAGAATATGAAAAGGTTCCGAGTTTCAAAGCCAAACCCCGTCTCAATGAAAATTACAGACGGGTATTGACTGAGCTTTACGATGCATTTCCGACCGCAGTCAGCCACACCAAAGAGTATGTTCCGTTCTTCCAGGGAACAGGAGTCATGCCCAATGATCCTGAGCCGCTGATCACCTTTGACGGCTACAACCGTCAGGAAGAGATGGACAAAGCCTGGGCTGCCACTCAGAAATTTGCCACCGGAGAGACTCCCATCGAAGAGTTCTTCAAGCAGGGACACGGAGATCATGCAACTGATATCATCGAGTCCATGTGGGGAAATCTGGGTAAAAAATTCTATATCAACTGTGCGAACCGCGGAGCTGTACCGAACCTTCCTGACGATGCGTTCCTGGAGCTTCTCTGTGATCTTGATATGGAAAACGGTCCGCAGCCGCTGCCGGCATGTGATATGCCGAGAGGTCTCTGGGGATTGACCTGCCGGGTGCTGGATACTCACGAGCTTACCGCACAAGCTGCCGTTGAGTGTGACCGTCATGTTCTTTTGCAAGCATTGGCAGGTGATCCGCTCACCACCAATCTTGAAGACGTCCGTATGATTATTGACGAACTGCTTGAGGCAGAGCGTGAGCATCTTGATGATAAATGGTTCAAGTAAAACACTCCTCACAAAGAAAGGATTGGTTTCCATGAAAAAAAGAGATTTCACCCTTATTGAGCTGTTGGTAGTTATTGCGATCATCGCAATCTTGGCTGCAATACTTATGCCTGCTCTTTCGTCCGCGAGAGAACGCGGAAGGCAGGCAACTTGCGCAAGTAATCTCAAAACGATCTTTCTTGCCCAGGCGATGTATGCTGACAATTACATGTTTTATGCTGCCGGAAACTTATATGTGAACGGAGTTCCAGCTGGACACACCTATATGCCGTGGACTATGGAGTCGCTGCTGCGTCCCTTTATCGGCAGAGCTGCAAAGATGAGTGATCCAGACTACCGCAAGTATCTGAAACTTCCCGTTTGGAACTGTCCGAGTTATGCTGACCGCATGAAACTTCCGAACACCCGCAGCTATAAGCCCAACGCTTTCTGGCACTCTGGAACCTATGGAAGCGAGACTGAACGCAAGTTGTCTGTGTCCACCAAAGCCGTCAAGTGGGGTGGTAACTGGTGTTATACCGCAAGTCCCAACAGCCGTCTGGCAAAATATTCCAACTCTGCCATCATCTTTATCTCAGGTATAGGACATGGAATCGGTTCCACCTGTACCAATACTGCTCCTGATTTTATCATGCACGGCAAATGCATCTGGTCCGGTGCTACTTATCAGCCCGCCACAAGGCACAACGGCAGAGTGAACGTCATTGCTCTTGACGGACACTTCCAGGCGTTGACCGAAAATGAGATCGGATACGGTCTTTATATCGGAAAGGAAGTAAAGTAAACATGGATTGGAACGCTCCGGTGCCTCCGTTCGAAGATAAGCTCATCAAGTGTGATTGCAAGGCGGTCAGAGCCTGCCCGGATGACGCCCAGTATTTCTTCGGTTACTTTGACAAGTCTCCGTGGAACAGATCAGGCGACCTGCTCAGCCAGCGGGTGACCTTTTCTCACCGTCAACCCAGATTTGGAGACCGCGCCGAGCTCGGAGTTCTCCGTGACGGCAAGTTCATCGCCTTTGCTTCCACGCTTGCATGGTGCTGGCAGCAGGGTTGCATGATGCAGTTTTTTGATGAAGACACCGTCATATTCAATGACTTTGAAAATGACCAATTTGTATCAAGACTCTGCAATTACAAAACCGGAGAAATACTCAAAACATACGACCGACCTATTTACTGTCTTTCAAACGACCGCAGTTATGCCTTGAGCTTGGATTTTGCCCGCCTTGATCGCGAGCGTCCGGGGTATGGATATACCGGAGTGTGGCATAAAAATCTCACCTATGCCGCTCCCGCCGATGACGGTATTTGGAAAATTGACCTCAAGACCGGCGAAAGCAAACTGCTTTTGAGTTACCGCCAGCTGCGCGACAAAACTGCGATGGCTGGCTTGTACGATAATGTTTGCTGGGTAAACCATCTGCTGTGCAGTCCGGATGACAAACGTTTTGGTTTTCTGTTCCGCTGGCGCAGCGTCGGAGCCAATACCTTCATGAATTGGCAGACCGTGTTTTACACCTGCGGAGCCAACGGAGAAGACCTCTATTGCCTCAACAATGAGGGAATGAGCAGCCATTACAGCTGGGCGGATGACAACCACATTGTCTGCTTTATCGCCCGCAACGCGTATGGCTGGCAGCACTATCTTATGACAGACCGTATGCCAGTCGAGCAGCCGCTCTCAGCCGGCAGCTTCTGGGGAGACGGACATTGCACCTTCAGCGCAGACAAAAAATGGATGCTCACTGACAGCTATCCGTGGCCGTCCGATTACAGCCGCCGTATATATTTGAGGAACAACGAGACTGCTCAGGTATATCTCGTCGGAGTATTCAAATCTGACTCAACGCTTCCCGGGCCATGCCGCTGTGATTTGCATCCGAGACTGTCCACTGATAACAGAACTGTTTGTTTTGACTCTGTCCATGAAGGCAGGCGCGGAGTATATCTTATTGATGTTTCAAAAATAACTTGCAGTTGAGGTATAATAATGAGTTCAAAGACAATGTTTTGTCTTTTTTACTTACTGACAGCAGCGGTCTGCTGGGCAGGAGAAGGGAAGACCATAGATCTGCATAACTACGTCTTCAACCGTTACCAAAAGGGGATCAGAGAGATCGTCCTTCCGGATGGAAAAGTCCGCTGCCGCGGCATCACGCTCGGCAAAGGCGTTGAAAATCTGACCATACGCGGAGGAAAAAACACCACTCTGATCTGCACAAAACTCGGTCCGCTGTTTTTTCTCAACGGCTGTAAAAACGTTACCCTGAAAGACTTTTCAGTAGATTATGACCCTTTGCCGTTCACTCAGGGAACGGTCACCAAAATCGACCGCAAAAAAAACTGCATTTATTTTAAACTTCATGCCGGATATCCCCGTTTGAAAGCTCCCTATATAATCAAACATCATCCGCTCTATTTCAGCGGCGCCACCCGTGAATTCAAATTCGGAAAAAACGCTGTCGGCTTGATAAAAGTTGAGCGGATTTCTGATGATGAGGGAGCCGTTCACTACAATAACAACAAGTTTGAGATCGTTCCGGGAGATCATATAGTTCTCAATGTACGCATGGATGGAGTTTTCAAAGTTCGCGGAATGACCGACACGCTCACCTACCGCAATATAACCCTCTACTCAGGAATGGCAGGTATTTTCGCCCGCCGCGTCAAAGGTTTGCACACCGTTGACGGAATGCGTGCCATCCGCGGAGGACAAAAGCCTGCAGGAGCTTCCGAAGAGCGTCTGCTGGTTCTCTGCGGCGACGGAATCAACTATGCCCACGGCAGAGTCGGAGCTGTCATCATCAATAATGAACTCTCCTATCTCGGAGACGACTCCGTCAATCTCCACGGAACAAGTTTTCTCGTTCACAAGCAGGAGAAGGAGACCAACTCTTTTCTCTGCGTAGTCGGCGGAACTTTTGATTTTGCCTCCTACAAAGAGCTCATACTGCCGGGCGACCGCATCCGTCTGCTTGCAAGAAACAACTATGCTGTCACTGGAGAAAATATCTTCCGCAAGATGGAAATGACCGATGTGAAAATCGGCAACCTTGATTTGAAGCTGCTCTACCCCACCAATCCTCCCAAAGATTACCGGGTGGTGCGTTTTTACGTGGACGGGAAGAATCTTCCTGAGCCTGGGATGAGAATTGACGTTCCGGCGATCAATATGCCGAACTTTGTTATCCGCAACAACTATTTCCACCACCACCGGGCGAGGGGAATGCGCATTATGGCGTTGAACGGCATCATTGAAAACAACCGGATCGAACAGCTTGAGCAGCAGGGGATCTCGGTCGGCGCAAGTTACGGTCTGTGGACAGAAGCCGGCTGGGTGGAAAATATCATCATACGCAACAACCTTGTTGATACAGTCTGTCTCGGCGGAGCCGCTTTCAACCAGAACTCATATTCTCCCGGAGCGATCTGCACTTTCAGCCACAATGATTTCGGCGGCGGAAAACACTACTCCTTCCCCGCCTGCAACAAAGGTGTTGTCATTGAAAACAACCGTATAAACAATTGTGCGCTTGCCGGAATTCATCTGATATCCTCATACGGCGCTGTTGTCCGCAACAACGTCATTTCAAATTTTGACCGCGAGGATGCTCCCCTGTTCGGAAAACGCTTCGGCATCAAATACCGCAAAGGAGCGATCGGAACAGATTATTCTGAAAAAGCCGTTGTAGAAAACAATAAAATAATATCCGGAGGTAAATAAAATGAAAAAAATACTGCTGGTCATTTTTTCCGCAGCAGCCTTTCTATTGGGGGCTGAGGAAATAAAAACCATCAACTTGTCCCAATACATCCGCAGCCGCTACAAGGCTGGACAGCGGGATATCGTTCTTCCTGATGGAAAAGTGAAGTGCCGCGTTATGACTCTCGGCAAGGAGTTCAAAGATCTGACCATCCGCGGAGGCAAAAATACTGTGCTTATCTGCACCCGTCTTACCTGCGTGTTTTACCTCAACGGCTGCAAAAATGTTACGCTGAGAGACTTTGCCATCGACTATGATCCTCTTGCTTACACGCAGGGAACCATTACGAAAATCGACCGCAAAAACGGAAGGTTATATTATCGTATCCATGATGGATATCCCCGGCTTTCCAAGCCCTATATGGTCAGACACGCGCTGTTTCTCGATAAGGTGAGCCGCAAACTCAAATACAACTTGTACGGAAACAGCTGTACAGCAAACGTCAAAGTCACTGATTCCGAAGGATATCTTCAGTACCAGAATAACAAATTTTCGCATAATGAGGGTGATTATGTTGTTCTGAATTTCCGTCAGGATTGCGCCCTCAAGGTGCGCGGCGGAGCAGAGAACCTCAAGTTTATCAATATTACCATGTACTCCGGTCCCGGAGGAATTATCGCCCGTAACGTCAAAGGCACTCATATCGTAAGAAACTGTCGTGCAATCAGAGGAGAGACTCCGAAAGGAGCCACCGAGCCGCGTCTGTTCTCTCTTTCAGCCGACGCCGTCAATTACGCTACCGGACGGCAGGGCCCCATTATCGAAGGAAATGAGTTCTCTTTTATCGGCGATGACTCCGTCAATTTGCACGGAAGATCGCTCTATGTCGTAAAACCTGTTCCGGAAAAGGGATATTTTCTTTGCGCCACAGGAGGCAAAGACCGCAACGAGTATCTCGAACTCATCGAGCCCGGCGACCGGGTCCGTTATCTCGCCAAGAAAAACTATGCGATATTCCACGAAACCAAAATCAAAAAGATTGAAGCTGCAGATGACAAGGTGGAAATCAAAGATATGAAAGTTCTATATCCACCCAATGTTCCCAAGAGCTTTACTCTTTTCAGAGTTTATGTCGAAGGAACCAAGCTCCCCGGAGAGGGGACACGTATAGATGTTCCCGCGATCAATATGCCGAATTTCATCATCCGCAACAACTATTTCCATGACCACCGCGCCCGCGGAACCCGCATCATGGCAAATAACGGAGTTATTGAAAACAATAAAATCGAACGTCTCGAGCATCAGGGAATCTCAGTCGGAGCAAGTTACGGTTTTTGGACCGAAGCAGGCTGGGCAGAAAACGTCATCATCCGCAATAATGTGATCGATTCGGTCTGCATCGGCAGCTCAGCTTACCGCAGAATTTCATATTCTCCTGGAGCGATCTGCACCTTTGTTCACAATGATTTCGGCGGACACTACTCCTATTTTCCGGGCAACAAGGGTATCGTCATTGAGAATAACCGCATCAACAACTGCGGAATTGCAGGAATCCATCTTATAGCCTCTGACGGAGCTGTCGTCCGTAACAACACTATTTCCAACGTCAACTGGGCGGATACCTCCGAGTTTGGAGCTCTTTTTGGAATAAAATATGTCAAAGAGGATATCGGAACAGCATATTCCAAAAATGCTGTGATTGAAAACAACAAGGTGATAAAATGAAAAGATTTATTCTTGCAGCCGTGTTTGCCGCCTCTGCATTGAATGCGGCAACCTACTATGTTGATAACGTAAAGGGCAGCGACCGGAACAACGGTTCCAAGTCAAGTCCTGTTGCATCGATCGAAAAGGGATTGTCGCTGTTGAAAAAAAGCGACCGTCTCGAAGTCATGCCGAACAACGGAAAACCCTACCGCCGTCCCTATCCCGGAATATACGGAAAGTCATACAGTGTAAACCACGGAGGAACCGCAGAAAACCCGATGGTCATAAATGGCAACGGAGCTGTTATTTCCGGACTTGCAGCAATTCCGCAGAATATCTGGAAAAAAAGCGAAGACGGCCTGTATAAGATGCCGTTCTGGCCGATGAGCAACATGTACCGCATATACACGAAACAGGACTACTGGCTGCCCGAAGCAAAAATCTTTTTCGTGGACGGCAAAAGGGAGAAAAACTGTCTCTCAAAAGATGAGTTGAAGAAAACTCCCAATGCATTCTGGTGGAGCAGAAAAGAGAAAAGTCTCTACTACAATCCTCCGGCAGGCAAAAGTATATCAGATGTCCGCATTGAGTTGCCGTCAAACAGCGGTTTTTACGTGCATGCGGATCATGTCCGGGTGGAAAACTTCACAATGATACTCTCGTTCAATGATGGTTTTGATACCAACGGCAAGCCGAGGAATGTAATGTTCAAAAATTGCGTAGCGGTGGATAACTGCGGTCAGGCATTCAGCTGCCACCACACCGGAGTGGTCTATTACGAAGATTGCGTAGCGGTAAGATGTGCAAGTTCCGGAGCGTGCGATGTACACTATTCAAACAGCAACTACAACCGCTGCGTGTTCATCAACAATGTGTTTGAAGCAGGAGTTTTCGGAGCAAATTTCAGTGCCCATACATATTCAAACTGTTTGATTGCCGGAAACACTCCATTTGAACAGGTATGGCAGCATCAGATGTCCCGTATGTTTTTTGACAACTGTGTGATATCGGGATGCGGAGACAAAAATGCGCTTGTATTTCTGCGCAACGGATCCTTGAGTTTTCTTCAGTGCACACTGGTCAATGCCGCCTCACTCAACTTCAACGGTCCGGCGGATAACCGCGGTTCGATGCAGGTTGAGAACTGCGTTATTGCCAACATGAAAAACAGCCTCTACACAATACCTCAGGGAAAAGAAAAAAATTATCGTTTTGCCGGAAATGTTTACTGCGGAAAAATCGGCCCCAAAGTTTCCGGAAAGACTCTGGAAAGGGGAAAAAATTCCGGAAAACAGGAAACAAATTGTATCTGGAGCAACAATATACTCTCCGGCAGACTCAATGCAGAAATAAAAAAATATCATAAACTGCCTGGAGTCAGCGGAGAAAAACGCTCCTGCGGAGCAAAATTACCGTCAAGTGTGTGGGCAGCATTTGACAAATACAGCAAGGTAAAAACCTCAGTTGACGGAATTTCGTTTGAGTAATAAAGTCAACAAAAAACAAAAAACTCCTGTTGTTCCGCCAACAGGAGTTTTTTTTGCCCGTAATTCAGAAAAAAGGAGCAAGTTTTTGTTCCAGCACCTTGACCTTCTTTGTCGGCGGTTAAAATCCATCTTGTAGAGAATGAATTTACTGCACAAATGTCGTTTGCCGACCTGTTCGCATAAACCACCGTGCAGTTAATTTTATCAATACCCCTCGGTATAATAACTGCGGTGTAATGCCTTATTGTTCAGTAATATAACATACATCCAAAATATAGAAAATACAAGGGGCAAAGTAATGTCGGAGACAAGCGAAAGAGTAATACATATTGAGATTCAATGTAAATCAAATCTCAATATGTATGTTGTTCGCATTTACATTGCCGGTAGCAACTTGCTCCAGGCATCGCTCCTCATTTGTTCGGACTTTTTCTTTAGATCTGAGATGGTTTCCCGTAGACGCCTACGGTTGTTTTCTGTTTCCCAATTAACACGCAAACGGATTTCGTACAAAAGGTTTTCTTGGCGCTTATTTTCAACATACCAAGTATATCCTCCGGTGGCAATACCGCCCACAACACCTATGGCAATTCCAATTCCAGTGCCAATTGCTCCGCCGGCGGCAGTGCCAGCAGGGCCAAATAATGACCCGATGGCAGCTCCGACCTTTGCGCCCCCACTTGTACAGGTGAAAAACACGGTGCCAGCAGTGGTTAAGGCGACAATACCAACATTTACCCACATAGCAGTTTGCGTTATATATCCTTGATTGTAATTGTATATTGTGTCACCCACAAAATAAAGTGCAAAAGCGATCTGCAATCCCCCACCAATAGTTCGACCTATTGTTGGTGCTAATTTTTCAGCAAGTTTAGCAACTGCTTTTTCTGTAACCTTTTTGCCAGTGCGTTCCAGCATATATTTCGCCACATATTTACTTGTATGTGTAACAACAAAATTCATTGTATAATCAAGCGCAATACCAGCAGCAAGAGTTCCGGTTGATACTAACCCTGCCTTAAGAAAAGTCTCTGATGTTATGCCATCCCTCATTGCATCATGTGCAATTATAAAGCCGGCAACAACTGTTGCACTAATAATCATTCCTGAATTTTTGCTTATGTGTCTGCCAATAACACCTGCAAGGCTACCGCGTGGCGGTTTTTCGCCCAATTCTTGAGCGACAGCCATTGCTAGTTTTTTATCAGGAATTTCTCTTTTTATAAAACGGTAGAGGTCAGAATCGCTTTTGATAGTTCCTTTCTTGAAAGCCCTTTGAATCTTTTTAACAAGCGTAGTTGCACCTTTAGGGTCATAAACAGAAATATGTTTTTCAAGATTTCTGTATATCGCACGTTCCATTCGCAACATTGCACCACTATTGGCTGCATTCATATCGACAAACATTGGTTTCCCTACAGGATTACCATCCACACCGATGTTTTCAATCCGATACTGAATTTTGCCACCATTGCTTTCAAGCTTCATTGTAAAAACACGAGGACGTCGACCAGATGTTTTCATAATTTGCTTTAAGTCTGCAATCCTTTGTTTTGTCGCAGCCGATGGGGCTTTTCGATATTCATCTTCCGCCATAGCCCAAAGATCTTTTAAGTTGCCATCAACCCATTCTTGACTTAATTGCATACCCCGGCTTGTCATATTAAGCTTGGAGGCACCAGATTTTGCATCTGTTGCAATCCAATCAGTAATTGTTCCGTTTTTATTACGTCGGACATATAACCCATCAAAGCCATTGCGTCCTCTTTTTCCATCGATGATTTCCCAACCATCTTTGACATAAAAGTCATCCATAAGGGATTCTGCCAAATTACCCTTGATGTCAAGACTTCTAAAATGAGCTTTGTTATTGATGCGTATTGCTCTTCTAAAAAGATATTCTTGATAGTTTAAGTACTGGTTTACTTGCGCACTATTACCATATGTGCGCAAAAAATCAGCACTAGTGGCTTGCCAGGCACGAGAAGATAAAAATGCTTCCGTATTTGCTGTTCCTGGCAACTGTCGAGCCCATCGCACAGGGTTTACGGCCCCTATATGCTTATGAAAAATTGCCGATGCACTTGGCACTGTCACAGGAGTTGTTCCAACTCCAGGGTGAAGCGAATTGGAAAAAATACCAGCATACGTCACAGACGAGCACATAACAACCATCAAAAACAGTATTATTATTTTTATGGATGTTTTCATTGTACTGTACCTTAAAAGTCGGAAATCCGTTTATATCTAACAATCCCTCTTTGGTAATTGTTGGGTTCCCAGTGGTTCTCTATTTGCATTTTCAACTCACTATATGTTTGGAATAATGCAGGATCAGCAGCTTGGAGATCTCCTGGATGTATGCTCATCAAAGCTTGCCATGCATCAACATACTTATTGACCGCATCTTCACTACTGCGCGTTTTGCTCCATCTTCTTGCAATAGCTTCTCCTTCCCCGTCTAAAGTTTTCGCTCTACGAAGCCGCCCTTTAGCCCATTGAATAAAACGAGTGCGCTGTGCTTCGTTTTTGTTCAAATCGGTAATAACAAGTTTGTTTTTGTACGCATTGACTAACTGTCCGAGAAATGCAATTTTTTGAGTTACATCTGAAATTTCTGCAGAAAATTGATTTGCGTATTTTGCATCCAGCGCCTTCAACCTCAACAACAATTGGATATACTGCCCCTGCGTAGCCCCCACCATTTGCATATAAGTTTCATCCGCCACGGTATTTTCAAGCGCTTTCAAATTCTTTAAGCCTTCTGCAAATTCCGCAAGTGTTGCTTTGGTAATATATTTGTTGAGTTTTATAATTTGGGCTTTATTTTCCTTTTGCTCTTCAACACTAAAGGCGTTACTTTCAGTAGTTAGTGTAGACACATCGTTCAAATTAGAGTCCGAAGAAGATGTAATTCGCTCAACGCGTTCTTTCCAATAGGACAAATATATGCCTCTGGAAACCTTTTCGATTTCAGTAATTAAATCTTGCACACCCTCCACATTAGAAGCCTTTGCAGCCTGCAAAAATTCAGCAGCAGTTCCTATATCTTCTAATTTTTTAGTAATAGGCAAGTCAGACTTTAAGCGCACTGCAAAATTTTTCAACCACTCGTTCCAAGGAGTATCGTTGCTAATAACCGGAATAATAAGTTGATCAGATGGTGTCGTCAAATAAGATTGTTTCAAAATTATTTTTGCTACAAGAGCATCTTTTTGATTATTCAAAGATGGATCAACAGTAAGGGCTGTCAAATCTTTGATTAACGAATCTGCTTCGGAATAAGAGGTTAAACCATTAACACGTTGTGCAAAAGAATTTATTTGTTTTTGTTGAGTTGAGGTCATTTCGCTTTGATACGATGTTATTAACTGTTCCGCTGCTGTCAGTTTGTTTTTTAGGGTCGGAATAGATTTCATATCCCCTACCGACCCGGATGCGATATTCGCATCACAGATACCAGCTAACGCAACTAAACGCTCCTGTGCAAGCTCAACATTTCCACTCGCAACATCTTGCTTTATCAACTTCGTTTGCCAATCGATAAACTCAGAAAGAATTTCTGCTTTATCGTCAGAATAAGTCAAGGCAGACACATAAAGAATTTGAGCTGTTTCTGGAGTTTTTATCGATGCTCTGGCTGCTTTTAAATACAATGCCGCTTTTGTTTCTCTTTCGCTTTGCAGATTCGCTAATGTTTGTGCTGTCGCACTTGAACTTGTTCCAATGGAATCAACTTTGGTTTTAATTGCTGCAAGTTGAGTACTGGTATCGTTCCCAAGGGCTAACATTTGTTTTTCCACGGATTTTATCATTTGTTCAAAAGCGACTGAATTCTTCTTATCCGCTTGTGATATGATAGTTTCAGATGTTGTAGTCGTGGTTTTTAAAATTTCTGTTTTTAAATCAGTGGCGGTTTGTTGAAAGCTGCCAAAAATTTGTTTTTGAAGATCGGGAGGAATAGTAAGTAAAATTTTATTATGTTCGTTCAATTGAGTTTTCATTCCCAAAGACAGAACAAAAATTGCAGCATTGCATATGAGAAGCAATGCGAACAAGATGCATGTTACACGTTTCCAGTTGTCTTTTGGTTTTGAATTTTCAGTGTCCATTTTGTATTTAACTCCTTGTTATATTTATGTGTTAATTTTGATTGAAAATATTTTGTAGGAAAATTAGGTTATGAAACAGAGGACTTTAAGTTACACTTCTCCTTTATATTATCGGCAAAAGCAGATATTTCATGCAGTATATTATGCGGAGATTTGATATACGCTCTTCCGCATTGATGCATTACCCATGTGATGAGTTTGTATTTTGACATCTTTTTCACCCGCACTTCGCAACCAGCATCTTTCTGAACAATTTCTTGTTCCGGATGCAGTGGACGTGTCTGAATAATGTTCGCCAAGTATTCATCGCACTGAACAACGACATCCTCGACCATTTCTGGGTCAAAGATACCTTCTTCGTTGGCAGTTTTGATAATTGCCGGATCTGGCTCGAATTCTTCTGGAGTAACTGTAATATTCTGAATTCGGGGCAAAACTAGAGTTCGCATTTCATTTCGTGTCCGACAAAATCCTTTGGAATACCAAACACCATCAAAGAACACCAAGGCGTGTGGTTCAAAGTCTCGTTCAGACGAATTACCCTTACTATCTTTATACTCCACATGGCACACCTTGTGGTTTTGCCACGCATAGAACATCCCCATAAAGACATCGGCATCGATTTTTGTGCGGTTTGATGGGATAATCACCAATGAGTCGATTTGAGCTTTGTCCAAGAAGTCGGGGTTGTTGTATGTCAGCAGATAATCAACAGCATTGCGGATTTGCTCCTGCATTGGATTAGGAAAGATGTGTTCAGCTATCCTTGCTCCGATAACAGCCGCGAGCATTTCTGTATCATCGTAAATTTGCGGACATGAGAAATTCCAACCATGGTGTGCAAGATAGTATCCGTTGCGAACTTTATCGAACTTGATCGGAGCGTCAAAATCGTTTTTTAAGGTCTGAATGTCGCGGAATATGGTCTTGGGTGTGCAGGAAACATTGAGGTTTTCGTCAAGGTCAGCCTTCCGCATCGCCGCCGCAAAGGTAGAACAATTAGGGTAGCGGTTCTCTTTCAGTTGAGAAACCAACCGAATCAGTCGCTGTAATTGTTTTTTGCTTATTGGCATTTTTTACTCATCCTTATCTGACAATTTCGTTGTGTCGGACATACTTTATCACACCTCATTTGACATTTTATGTCCAAGCGGACAATGTCTGTTAAAAATATTTGAAAAATATTTATCAACGAGTGTACCAGAAGCAAAAAAACGAATGCTCCTGCACACTGCATGAGAGGTCCGACCAAGAACCAGCTACAGGACGCGCAGAAGCGTCCGGTAAGATGTGTCGACACAATCCTACCGGTACACTTCCGCTTACCTATAGCAAACACTTTTTTAAACTTGGTCGGTTTCTCGTGCATTCGCTGAAAAATAACGGTTTCAAATAGCCATATGCAGCCTATCCCTGGGGGCGTATTCCACATACGAGCGTAGTAATCTATCATGCTTTTATATGCTTTTCAAGTTGCAATTTGGAAAAATTATTAATTTTTATCATGCCAAAGATACTCCGATTTGAGGGGGAGAGTCGGTTTGCTCCATTTTGGGGTAACAGTACATAACACTGCAGTGTGCTTCAAGTGATTTTCTTTCTCCGGCGGAGGTCTGGTGACCCCTTATAGCGGAGAATTTAGGGAGATTTTATTTAAGCACCGTCAGGTGCGCTGTAAAAAGAAACACATCTACCCGCCGACAGGCGGCAGCTTCACAAGTGAAGCGATAGCGGAACGCCTTCACAAGCGGAATGAAATGGAGCGTCTTCACAAGCAAGGCTTCCGGAGTTTGGTGAAGATGTGAAGAAAACCTTCGGTTTTAAGTGAAGAGCTTTTGTTGACACAAAAGCGTGAAGTGAAGACTTGCGTCTTCGTTATTTTTTTGCCCAAAATTTGGGCAAAAAAATGGGGTGGTAGTTTTTGTTTCCGCTCCTTGCCCTCATTGCAGAGAGTTCAAATCCATTTTATGCAGATACAATTAACTGCGTAAAAGTCACTTTAACGACCTTTTCCCTCAAAATATGGTGCAGTTAATTGTATCTGTACCCAGCGTGAGAATAACTGCGGTATAATGCCCTTTGCTTTTATTGTTGCCTAAAATCTACGATATGACATGTGAGTAAATTTGTCAAATCATCTCCACAAATATATCCTGGCTCAACTTTTCGCAGTTCTCCGGCAAGGTCATTCGGCAGGAGAGTTTGAGCTTACCGTTTTCCGATTCGATTTTGATAGATTTGCAGAGCATCAAAGGGGATGTTCTGCAGATCAGCTTCCCGAGTGCAGGCAAAGCACTCGCCAACGAGTTTTTGTTCACTTCGATCATTTCATACCTCCTTGGGTTAGGTTATTTTGGTTTAAAATGCAAAACCCCGCCGATCCCGAAGGACCGGCAGGGCCAATTTGATCGTGAACTTATTTCACGGGTGTAATATATAAGTGATAAATTTTGAGCTCGGATAAACTTGTATCTCTCGACAGTACCGAACTGGAAAAGCTTGAAGCAGAACGAGTATATTTTTTTCCGGAATGTCCATGATTTGTTCCGGAATATCCATTCAAAATAATAAAATCTAAAGTATATTATAGGACGTTGAGTTAGCAGTGAATTATGGAAGGACAGTTATGATGATGCCGATTTATCCATTCGCTCCAAACCGGGTGCTGAGGCTTTACCTTGGCGGATATGGTATTGATCAGCTTTGCGGGAAAACTCCGGCCGAAGATACCCGTTTCCCCGAAAACTGGATCGCTTCGGTGATTGAAGGCAACGGACGCGCCTATCATTCGCCTGGTCATGGGATCAGCAAAATTCTGATCGACGGAACTCCGGTTGATTTTCCCCAATTCCTCAGAGATCATGCCGAAATGATGCTGGGACCTGCCCATGCGGCAAAATTCGGCCCCGTTCCCGGAGTTCTGGTCAAGTTCCTGGATTCCGCCGAACAGCTGCCGCTGCAGATGCATCCCACCCGGGCAGATGCAAAAAAATATCTCCATTCCGATTACGGAAAAACCGAAGCCTGGATCGTGTTGTCCACTCGGAAGATCAACGGGCGGGAACCCTATCTGCTAGTCGGATTCAATGACAAGTTGGACCGCGGACTGTTCACCTGGGAGTGTCTGGACGGGAAGTTTGTCAAAGGCGAAACGATGCTCAACAAACTATATGTCTCGCCCGGTGATGTGATAATCATCCGCGGCGGTCTGCCCCATGCGATTGGACCGGGAGTCACGATGGTCGAGATCATGGAACCCAGCGACTGGGTGATCGTTCCGGAAATCAATTGCTGCGGCGTGCAGCTCAATGAAAAACAGCGTTTCATGGGCATTGATCCTGAAATTGCTGTCAATATGACTGATTTTACGCCCTATACCATTGCAGAGATCCGGGAAAAGTTCTTCACGGTCCGGAAGCTGCTGGAAAAACAGGGAACCAGTACGCTGACCAGTCTGATTTCCCCGGCAGAATGCGGATATTTTTCTGCCTCCGAGCTGAAGATTGACGGTCAATTCAGACTTGCCAAACAGGATTCATTTGCAATCGGCGCGGTGGTAGAAGGTAACCTCAATTTCGGCGGGACCACGGTCGAGCAAGGTGGCAGTTTCTTCCTGCCTTATGCAACAAAAGAAGTCATGGTTTCCGGCAATGGAAGAGTCATCCTGATCGATCCGCCCCGCGTCAGCTGAACGGACCGAATTCCTTCCGGTATTGTCTGGGAGAAAGCAGATAGTATTTCTTGAAAAGACGGGAGAAATAAAAATAATCCCGGAAACCGCATTTTCCGGCAATTTCGCTGACGGATTCTTTGGTGTTAACCAGCAGCTTCGCAGCCTGTTCCAGCCGGACCCGAAGCAGAAAATGCTGCGGCGGCAGGTAATTGACCTGGGTGAACAAGGTCCGGAAATGGCGTTCGGAAATGAACATTTTGCCGGCTTCCCTGGCAAAGTTCCATTCCCGGGAGCAGTCCTGCCGGATTTTCTCCGCCAGCGCCTTCAAGACGTCGATCTGATACGGTGTCTGTTTAATGAATTTGTGTTCGCCCGGCAGCCGGAGCTGAAGCAGCAGATTTTCGACTAAATTCACACAGACATCCTGTTGACCAAGACCGCGCATTTTGATCAGTTCCAGGATATTTCAATGCAAACTTTGCGGAAGAGTTTTCCCATCGTATGGCGTAAGCAGGAAGAGGAACTGCTCTAACAAAATCCTCGCTCCTTTCGTTACAGGCGGCATCGGTTTTCGGTGTCGCCTTTT
>SUVY01000103.1 GCA_015061775.1 Lentisphaerota bacterium
GAGAGAGTGCCTGAGCAGCCAGAAAAGGCTGCTCAGGGGCGGCTACTATGCCGCCCGGAGCCGAACGCAGGGAAGAGGCGGATGAAGCCGGGAGCAGAAATTCGCAGAAAAAAAGAGCAGAAGTCTCAATTTTCCATCCTCCCAAAAAGCGTCGGACACATGATTTTATCCAAAATCATGTGTCCAGAGGTGCAGGGGACTCTCCCCTGCCGGGAGATTTTTAAGAGGCAAGCAGCCTCTTAAACGCCCTCACCATACGATGCTGAAACAATAAGGTTTTGCAACAGCCCCATTTTATTGTCTGTTTCAGGGGAAGATCACTCTGACTTCAGGGCGGACTTCCTTACCAGTGCTGAAAGAGCAAAGAGCGCGATCACGTTGGGCAGCACCATGAGCTGATTGAACATATCCTGCAGTGCCCAGACCAGGTCGCTCTTTACTACTGTTCCGAGAAAGATGAATATGATGGCAAGCGCGGAGTAAACAAACACGGCTTTTCTTCCAAAAAGATAGCTGAAGTTTATTTTTCCGAAGAAATTCCAACTGAGAATCGTTGAGAAGGCGAAAAACAGCAGACAAACCGCGACAAAAATGTTTCCTATATTCTGGGTACTTACTGACGAAACAGCATACTGCACAAGATTGGTCTGGGTGAGGTTTGCACTTTTGAGCAATGCGGTATAGGTCTCTCCTGAAGCTCCGGCAAGCGGACCATTGCCGGTATATACAGTGCTGATGACAATGAGAGCTGTCATTGTGAGGACGATCGCGGTGTCGATAAAAACTCCGATCATGGCGACGGTTCCCTGTACGTGCGGACTCTTCACGTTGGCGATCGCATGGGCATGCGGAGTTGATCCCATTCCGGCTTCATTGGAAAACAATCCACGTTTTGCTCCCTGGCTGATCGCCGTTTTGAGCGCGAAACCGATACCTCCACCGATGAGAGCTTCGGGGTGGATGGCGTATTTGAAGATGAGGGCGAATGTCTCAGGAATATACTGGATGCGGATACAGAGAATAACTATGCCTCCCAGCAGATAGATGAACGCCATTACCGGAACAACCTTCTCGGTAACGCTGACCAGACGGGATACTCCGCCGAGAAAAACTCCGGCAGAAAGTGCGGAAATTATCAAGCCGACCTGCCATGCCTTGACTCCAAATGCGTTGCAGCAGGTCTCTCCAATGGAGTTTGCCTGAACCATGCAGCCCATAAATCCGAGTGAGATGATGATTGCCACCGCAAAAAATACAGCAAGCAGAGTTCCTAACCAGTTGGGAAACGCCTGCTTGATATAATAGACGGGGCCTCCGTGTATCGTTCCGTCGGGATCTGTAATGCGGGTCTTTTGCGCGAGAACAGCTTCGGCGTAGATGGTCGCCATTCCGAAAAAGGCGATGATCCACATCCAGAAAATCGCTCCGGGGCCTCCGATCAGGATGGCTCCTGAGGCTCCTACGATGTTTCCGGTTCCGACCTGAGCAGCTACCGCAGCTGACAGCGCCTGAAATGAGCTTGCTCCATTGCTTTTTCCATGAAACGAAAATTTACCGAATGCGTTGCGCCACCCCTCGGCAAAGCAGCGTATCTGCACAAAACGGGTTATCGCAGTAAAATACATTCCGGCTCCCGCAAGAAGAAAAAGCAGAACGTAGTCGGACATACCGTCATTGATACAAGAGACAATTTCCAGCAGTTTTTCCATAGTTTCGACAAAATCCCTGATTAAAAATTATTCATCCACCCGGATAATCGCATTTCATATACTGAATATCCCAATATTTGTCACGCACTTAAGATACCATCAGATGCGGTATTTTTCAATGATAATGGGCGTTTTATGCTTGATTTTTCTTTTCTTCTTCTTTATATTAATTGAAGTTTTTCAGCAGTATAGGATCTTAAATCATGTTACTTCAAATATCTCCGGCAAGTCCGCTTGAAAAAATATTTGCTGACCAGCCGCTCAAAGCTGAACGTTTCAACCATGCAAGCTGTCTCAAAGGAGAAACTGTCTCGTTTCAGATAGCCTGCTTCTGCGACGATTACGCCAATTTGTTCTGCTCATGCGATCAACCGGCTGCAGTAATGAGAGAAGCCGTACTTGTTGCATGTGAAACTCCGGCACAGGACAACAGCGATGATCCTGCGGTAGAGAGAACGATACCTGGACTTTATCCCGATCCGCTGCTCCCGATAGATGGATATATCAGACTTGCTCCGAACCAATGGAGAAGTGTTTTTGTTACACTGGATATCCCGGATAATGAACGCTGCGGAAAAAAAGAAATCAACTTCTCTTTTACCGCAATAAGCAACCGCAATCCCGATATTTCAAGCCGTGCGGAGGCTGTTTTTACCCTCGAAGTTATCGATGCAGTATCTCCGGAGCAAAAACTTGTAAACACCCAATGGTTCCACGCCGACTGCATATACACTTACTACAACGTGCAGTGCTGGAGCGAAGAGCATTGGACGCTGCTCGAAAAATATTTCCGTAACATGACGTCACACGGAATAAATATGCTGCTTACTCCTGTGTGGACGCCTCCGCTCGATACTGCGAAAGGCGGAGAACGTCCTACAGTCCAGTTAGTCGATGCAGCATACTGCAACGGAACTTTCTCTTTCGATTTTGCCCGCCTTGAACGCTGGATCGATTTAGCTCGCAACTGCGGAATAAAGTATTTTGAATTCGCCCATCCATTCACTCAATGGGGAGCTGAACACGCTCCCAAAATCATGGTGTGCAACAACGGCGTCTATGAAAAAATGTTCGGCTGGGATACAAGTTCTTCTGATGAGCTTTACGTTGCGTTTCTCCGCGGATTTTTTGCCGTTCTTATACCATTTCTTGAAAAGAAGGGCATCAAAGATCAATGTTATTTCCACGTTTCTGATGAGCCCAACGTCAGCCATATTCCTGTTTACAGCAAATGCGCGGAGCTTATGCGGGAGCTTGTCTGCGGCTGCAAGATCATTGACGCCCTGTCTAATATAGAGTTTTACCGCCTCGGACTTGTCGCTCTGCCCGTTCCCGGAAACAACCATATCGAAGACTTTTATGCGGACAAAGTCGAGCCGCTCTGGACGTATTACTGCTGTGGTCAATGCACAAAAGTTCCCAACCGCTTTATCAACTTCCCTTCATACCGCAACCGCGTAATGGGAGTCCTGCTTTATGTCTATAATATTTCAGGTTTTCTGCATTGGGGGTATAACTTCTGGTTCAGCCGTCTGTCGGTGAGAACAGATATCGATCCATTCAGAGTCACGGATGCTGACCATTCATTTCCATCCGGAGACGCTTTTCTGGTCTACCCCGGCAAGCATGGTCCTGTTGACAGTATAAGACACGAGATACTGCGCGAAGCTATACAGGATCAGAGAGCTTTGCAGAAACTTGAATCCCTTATCGGAAAAGACAAAACGCTTGAACTCATCCATTACGGGCTTGACTATAAACTCTCAATGGAGAACTATCCCCACTCAGCAGCTTGGCTGCTCGACCTGAGAGAACGTGTCAACGAGGCAATAAAAAACGCCGTCCGCATTTAAACGAAACGGCGCGATTCATGATTTGGGCAGCGGATGCGGTGGGGGGCATTATTTGAACTTCTCAGGAAATCCGTTGTAGTTGGTGAGGTATTTTGCCAGCTGCAGGACAAAGTCGTCGTTTGACGCATCAACCAGCAGCAACGCCGCGACTTCGCAAACGACTCCGTTTTCGCTTTTGACCAGCGGACAGGATTTCAGCGTCAGCTTTTTGCCAGGACGCGTCTCATAGACCTTGACCCGCGAATAGGGATAACGGTTGTGCTGCGGAAAATCCCACTTGAAGTGCGGTTTACTGAATTTAATTATGAAGAAATCAGCTCCGAGATTGCGTATTCTGCCGATTACTTCGTAATCCTCGGCTAAGCCTGACAGAGCAATCATACGCATATCTCCGACTTCTTTTGGGAAATGCATATTAAAGAGCACAAAAGTCGAATATTTGCCTCTGGGCATACGCTCCTGACGGAATATTGCCCGCTGCTCAGGTGCGGTGAATTTAATCAATCCGTCAACTATCTTTGCGCCATTCCTCACTTTGGCATTTTTCGACTTTTG
>SUVY01000040.1 GCA_015061775.1 Lentisphaerota bacterium
TAAAGGCGGGTGGTCTTTCTCACGCGGGCACAGAGCGTGCTTGGCGGGCTCTAAACAGGTAACCAACGGTTATTAGCGCGCGAGTCTGCCAAGCCACGCTGGTTCGGCGCGAGAAGGCAGAAGGCTCACGAACGGAGAGGAACGGAGTTGAACGGAGTTTACGTATGTGGTGAAGTATGTCACCCGCCATTGTATGTGTCGCACCTTTGCCGTGCATTACTCTGTAAACAACCGCGTGCAACATACCCCAAACGCCAAGCCGCGCCGCAAACAAATGCGTGCGACATACCCAGCGCCGACCAACGGAAGGCGCAAAAGTACCCCGCTTTTTTTGAAAGTGGGAGAGGGGCTTGGGGAGAGGGCGAAAACTTTTTTTCCCGCGAAAAAAAGTTTTCGCCCTTTCCCCGACTCCCAAAACACACCCTCACCTACACTTCAAATAACGCTGTGAATTTGCGGTGGAGTTCTTTATCGGAGTAGGGGTCTGGGGTGGATGGGAGGAGGTCTGAGGGGGTATATCCGCTTTTTATGTTGGTGACGGTTATATTATTTGGGGTATAATCAAAACAAATCCTCCAGGTGCGGAAGGCGAGGACTCCTTTACTGAGTTTTCCGTCGAGTTCGAGGCGTTGTCTTGCGGGGTCGAGTTTTCTTGTGGCGAGCTGGACGCGGGCGGTTTCGAGGATATCGAGCTGGGAGTTTTCATAAATAAAATTTCCGCGCAGTCGAGCCTGTTCAGAGACAAAAAACTCTTTTATTTCAAACGGCTCTTCGTCGAGCCAGTCGAGCCTGGTATCGGCTATGGAGTCGGCAGCCTGGATATACGGCTTGATATCGAGTACCGGAGTGGAATCGAGCAAATCGATATTCTCTACGTGGAGGATATTTCTCTCTACTTTCACGAGCTTTGCCGCGGTGATTCCGATGGGGTTCGGGCGGTGGGGGCTGCGGGTGGAAAAGAGTCCGACTTTGCGGCCGAGGGTCGGAGGCTGGACGAGAGGTTTCCAGTTATCGACGCGGTCGAAGACCCATACTATCCAGATATGCGATGCGCCTTCGAGGTCGCGCAGGGCACCTGAGCGGTAAAACTTTTCGTCGATGACAATGACCGCGCTGCGGCGGGAAAAAGCTCCCTGGCGCGGAGTTTCCTGAGTGTAAACGGCGTCACAGCGGACTTTGCCGATGGGGGTGAAGGAGTAATCCATACGGAAAAGAGGGCATCACAGCGCCGGAGTTATTGAGATATTGCTGAACGTGACGGGTTTTGCGTTGAACTTTTTTCCGTTGATACAGCGCAATTCGATCATGATCCAGGTGTAATTTGCGGTGTTGAATGTGAGCTCGTGACGCTCGCGCAGTTTTTTATTGGGATAACTTCTCAGGACAAGGCTCTTCATGCCCTTGCCGCCGAGATGGACTGCGATCTCACCTGCTCCGGGGCGCTGCGAGATGATATCAGCTGAGAGGGTGTATTTGCTTCCCGGAACGTACTGGGTGAGGATGGTGGAGACGGTTCCGCGGTTGCGCCCCTTGTTGGGAATAAGCACGATGGAGCCGTCTTTGGCAAACTTTCTGACACAGCGGCTGGGGCCGCGGCGTTCCCACGACTGGATGCGGACGTCATCGCAGCTGGTGAAGCGGAACTCATTGAAATCGGCAAAACTTCCCGGAACGGCATCGCTCAGGAGCACACAACGCACTTCGGCGCGGTCACAGTTTCCGCTGTGGAATACAACCGATGTGCGCATGGGCTGCTCCGCATTGCGCGCCGAGCGGAAAAACTTTGCCTCCTTGCCGTTTTCCAGCAGCCGCACCTCGATCCAGGCGATCTGCGGGTGGCTCGCCGACAGCAGGGCTGATGCGGAGTATGCCGCTCCCTTTTTGATATCATAGCTGCGTTTTACGACCGTCTGCGGAAGAGAAAGTTTGATATTGGCAAGCTCTCCAGCCTGCTTATCGCGGTCATGCGCCGCAAGAGAAAAACAGACTGCAAAAGCAATAACGGTCAGTAAAACACGGCATTTCATAATGGTTATTCTCCTTTTTATCCTTGCTTTGCGGGGAAAGAGGGAAAACTTCTTTTCACGAGAAAAGAAGCCGAACGTCGGCTTCGTTATTCTTTCCCCCCTGTCCCGCCATAGCCTTGGCGACGGCGGATCTCACCCTTTCAAGAAAAGCGGGGTACTCGCTTAAATATAACACATAAGATATGTTTTGTCAACATACGCAAAACGCTTGTCAGCATCGGTGGATGCATCCGCGAGGCAAGGTCGCGTTTTGCATTGAGCACAGCAAGGAAGTGTACTTCTGTACACGACCGCCGCGGCGCAGATGCAAGGCGCGAGATTGACCGCGGGGCGCCGCCGCCGTTCAGATTGTCTCACAACATTTGAGACATTAACTTTTATTTGCTTTTGTCCTTATCGGAAACATCCTTGCCGTCCAGCCGGGTAAACGCCGCCTGATCTGCGAGGCTCACGTTGCCGGAGACCATTCCGTTGTCGAGCGGATTGGCTTTGCGGTCCTTGAGGTCGCGGAAGAGACGTCTCAAGTCGATGATGCCTCCGGTGAGGAACCACACGGTTGAAATAACTCCGATGACCGCAGAAACGAGGATGCTGGTGATGTAGAAGTAGTGGCTCCACCATATCGCCGGCCACGGAGAGATGATGTTCCAGATGAGCACCGCGACGAAGCAGATTCCGATCTGATAGACGAAGCAGTAGATAAAGACGCTCCACGCGATGATGCGGTCGCCTTTGGTGTACTCAGGAGTGATTCCGATGAGCTTGCTGAAGACCGTTCTGAAAGTCCACGGAGTCTTGAGCGCCGCCTTGCCTTCGGTGTCGTATATTCCGCGGTGGAGCATACGGTCGAGGTTGAAGGGCTCCTTGTAGGTGAGTAGAGAGGCGATCACATACGCGCTGATACCCATGATGTTGGCGATGAGCATGAGCTCATAGCTGCTGACCGGGAACTTGTAGGGGTTGATCTGCCAGTCGATGTAGGGGTTGAACGGAGACGATGCCGCCGCAAAGAAACGGGTGACCGCATCGACCCAGTTGTGCTTCTCAAGGAAGGGATAGACGATGTCCGCCCAGTTGCGCTGGATGAGGATTCCGGTGATGGTGGTTCCAGAGCCGAAGATGACTGCGGCATAGGCTCCAGCGGTGGTTCCGAAGCGGCTGTAAAGACCGAAGAGGATGACCGAACCGCCTCCGGAAGTCCAGATGGCGACCATGATGGTGGTGAACATCCTTATGTAGTCGATCTGCGAGAAGAGCAGAGAGCAGACAAAGAAGATGATCGAGACACCCAACGTTCCCAGACGCAGCAGCTTCAGGTGCTGCTCCGGAGTCAGCGGAGTCTTGCGGAACGGGATCACCAGATCCTGGATGATCGCACTCGACGCATTGAATATACGGCTGTCATCAGTCGAGAGCATGAGCATGATCATCAGCAGACAGAAGAGTCCGAGAACTCCGACCGGAAAGATGTTGCGCAAAGCCATCGGCATCATCATCTGGTGGAAAAGTGTACGGTATTTCTGGAAAATACTGTTCGCATGTTCCGGGTCCGCCTGCTTCAATGCCGCAAGCGCAGTATCCATGTACGGAGTATCAAGGTTCTGCTTCTGGCTCAACGGCTTGTCCTTGCCGATGATGTGGTTGTGCGGAGGCAGTTTGCTGATCTCGTTATCCACCGCCATCTTGACCTTTTTGTCGGATATAAGCTGGTCAGTCACCCGCGCAGAGAGCTGCTGACGCACCCTGTGGGAGACGTCGCGGAAATTGATGTGACTCATGACCGTAATGATGGTGACCGCCACAAAGAGACACATCAAAACAGAGAAGCCGTTTCTCCAGGTACCGAGGATGCCCGCCATCTTCTGTTCGTGCGGAGTGCGTCCTGCGCCCGAAGTGTCGTTTCCGAGGAAGGTTCCGCGGCTGAAAATGCGGTTGAAGATGACGATGGTGACGGCGAGGAGGTTGAACTCTCTGAGCTCAGAGATATCGAAGGGATTGAAGAAGCTCTGGTGGGCGACACGGTCGAGCATGACCGGACTGATCTCCTGGCTCCAGCTGAATTTGGTGATGACGAAAAAGACCACCACAACGAAGATGGGATAGCAGATAAGTCCCTGGAAACAGTCGGTGATAAGCAGAGACAATCTGCCTCCGGGCCACATCACGATAAGCGAGAGAGCAATGACTGTTCCGGCGACGATGGCGAACATGGGAATCGTGCATCCGAAGAGCTCGACGCGGTGCGGAAGTCCCAGAAAGTAGATGAAAAAGTTTGCCGCGATAGCAGGTCCGATGGCGTTGGTGAGCATTTCTCCTGTGATACGCATGACCGAGCCGCAGATACGGAAACCCTTGCTGTAACGCATCTCAAGGAATTGTCCGTTGGATAGCGCCTTGGTCTCACGGAAACGGTATGAACAGTATCCCGTCAAACTCATGATGATTCCGACCGGGATCGAGAGCAGCTCCCAGTAGGCGAGCGAGTAGCCCGTGAGATATTTGACCTCGACCAGAGCGACAAGAGAGAGGACACCGAGAGCTGCCTCCATGTCACCGACCGAGATGACGTAGCGTCCCGCGACGCGGCCGACGGCGATGTAGTCAACGACTCCGCGGATGTAACGCCGCGCATAAATCGCAAGTCCGACAATGACTACCAGCGGAACAAGTGTGATACACCAATCTATCCAATGCATAAAAAAACTCCCCTTATTACTTAAGTGTTTTTAATAAACTGTAAATAAAATACTCCCCCGCTCCCCGTTTGTCAAGCCATTTTAAAGTTTCAGAAGTGTTTTTGTTGTTTGGGGTCATCTCAGCCGTGCATTACACCGCGAACAGATGTAGGCTGCACACTTCTCCGCCCCGGCTATCCGTTCTCTCCGTTCACTCCGTTCCCCTCCGTTCTAAAGGCGGGTAAGTGTTCTCACGCCGGTACTGAATGTGCTTGGCGGGACAAGAGCTGGTAACCAAACGGTAGTTAACGCGCGTGTGTTGCCGAGCCACGCTTGTTCAGCGCGAGAAGACAGCAGGCTCACGAACGGGGATGAACGGAGAGAACGGAGGGAACGGCGATTATGTATGTGGTGAAGTATGCCGCACGCAGTTGTTTGCGGGCATCTCAGCCGTGCATTACTCTGCAAACAGATGCAGGCTCCCCCAGAACCACGCCGCAAACAAGTGCGTGCCACACACCTCAGGGGTGAGCAACGCGAGCCCCAAAAGAACTCCGCTTTTTTTTGAAAGTGAGAGAGGGGCTTGGGGGGAGAGCGAAAACTTTTTTTCACGAGAAAAAAAGTTTTCGCTCTTCCCCCAATACCAACCCCTCTACTTACTTACAAACCAAGCTCGGAAGACATATCGATGGCGATGCGCCTTGCTTCGGTGTGGGACTGAACGGCGCGATAGGCGATGATGTTGGCGGCGGCTCCGTCGTAGAGGTCGATCATGGTCGGAAGTCCTTCGGCGACACAGCGGCGGAAGTTTTCCATTTCAAGATAGTGTCCTTTATCGACTTTGACCTGACGTCCGTAATAGTAGCCGTAAGCCTGCTCTTCCGGAGTGATGCTCTCCCTGAAAGCGCGGCGCTGTACCTGGGTCTCAAGACGGCCGAGGGTGTACTTTTTGCCAGCCACGGTGTAGGGGTACTGGTGACGGACAAATGGGTGGCTGCTCGAGGTGACTTCGAGCTCGGAGTAGTTGTATCCGGCGATGACGTTGTGATTTCCGACGACTTCGATGTACTCTTTGGGGAATGCGGCGGTGCTGTTGTCTCCGGCGATGATGACGGCGGTGACGTCGTTGGGAAACTCAAGAGTGATGATATTGTCCATGTTTCCGCCGCCGGAAGTATTGACGCTGACGGGGTAGTTCCCGGTGAGGAACTTGAGGAGCTGGAAGATATGTGTGACTTCGTGGACGATAGTGGACTCCTTGCGGTCAACGACAGCGGAGTAGTGGTGTCCGGGCCAGAGTGCGCTCTCGCCGATGATGCGGTAGAGGATGGTGGTGTTTCCGGCGGTGCAGCGTTCGCGGTAGTATCTGGAAACATCCTGCATCATGGGAGAGAACTCGCGGTTGAATCCGACAAAGATCCTGTCGCTGAAATCGCGCATCATATCGACGGCTCTGAAAGTCTGTTCTTCACCCCAGCAGAGCGGCTTTTCGACAAAGAGGGGTTTGTTGTACTTTTTGGCGAGCTCCATGATGGGAAACCGTGAATCTGGCTTGGTGGCACAGACGATTCCCTGTATTTCGGGATCGGCAAAGAGCTGCTCCATGTCAGTGGTGATAACGCGGGTATTGAAACGCTCAAGGCCGTCCGGCTTGAGGTCACAGAGAGCCTTGAGGTCAACGAGAGGATTGGCGAGAAGGTTGGGAATATGGGTTCCGGTGCAGAAGCCTCCGCAACCGACGACACCGAGAGTAGTTTTGCCTGACATAGTGTGACTCCTTTGTGTGTTTATTTGTATTTGGTTTTGTATTTGATTTGTTGTTTACACATACGCCGATTTGCGATACGCCAATTTCCATCGGCTGACGCACTCCTCATACGCCGATTTGCGATACGCCCGTTACCATCGGCAGATACATTCCATATACGCCGATTTGCGATACGCCAATTTCCATCGGCTGACGCACTCCTCATACGCCGATTTGCGATACGCCAATTTCCATCGGCTGACGCACTCCTCATACGCCGATTTGCGGTACGCTAATTTCCATCGGCGGATGCATTGTGAGACAAGGTCGCGTTTTGCGGCGAGTACGCGAGGGAGTGTACTTTTGTACACGACCGAAGAGACGGAGCCAGCAAGGCGCGAGATTGTCCACAAGGCGCCGCCGCGGGTCATCTTTCTTTATCACCTAATATATCATAAAATATCCCAAAAAACAGGGGAAAATCACTTGTAATTATGTAAAAAACGCATATATTACTGCAAAAGGAACTTAAAACTATGGAAAAATCAAAACTCCGCACCCTTGCAGTCCACCTCTGCGGCTACGGCTTTGAAGACCCGGCGCAACTGCGCGGAAAACTGCACTTCCACCCCTTCTGGCAGCTCAATCTGGTCTGCGGCGGCTGGACTTACTTTGAGAGCTCCAGCAAGCGTTTCCGCCTCGAAGCCGGAGACGCTGTGCTCACTCCGCCTGGAGCAAAACACCGCCTGCTGCCCGAAAAAGAGAGCGGATTCTGCGACTACTCTTTTAAATTTTTTCCGGGAGAAGAGTTTGATGAAGTTCCCGAAAACATCATCGTGAGCGAACCCGAAGTGAGGCAGAGGCAGCTCGTCTGGATAAACTCTCTCGGAGATATTTTCAAGTCAATAGCTCCGCCTGAGCTCATATTAAAGCCCATAGAGTTTCCGCTCGACGCCTCAACTCCCGGGCTCGAACTGCTCGAAGGACTCCTCTCAGGATTCTGCCGCAGGCTCTGCGCCGGAAAAAACTCAGGAAACTCCTGGATCCTGAGAAAACTTAAATTGTTCGTCCAGAGCCGCAAAGGAAACCCCGTCACCGTAAAAGAGTGCGCCTCCCACCTCAACTGCTCCGAAGGACACCTGCTCAAACTCATACGCTCAGAAACCGGACGCTCCACCAAAGAGGTAATTGACCTCGAACGCATAAAAATTATCAGACAAATGCTGATATTCTCAAACGCCCCCATATCTCGAATAGCCGAAAATACCGGCTTCAACGATATCATCTATTTTGAAAGATTCTTCCGCAAATACACCAACGAAACTCCAAGCTCCTGCCGCAAACGCTCAGTTTTTTAGAAGAGGGAGGAGGTTGTTGGAGTCGGGGAAAGGGCGAAAACTTTTTTTCACGAGAAAAAAATTTTTCGCCCTCTCCCCGAACCCCTCTCCCACTTTCAAAAAAAGCGGGGTACTTTTGCGCCTTCCGCTGGTCGGCGCGGGTATGTCGCACGCGGTTGTTTGCGGCGCGGCTGGGCGTTTGGGTATGTTGCACGCGGTTGTTTGCGGTCGCCCCGGGTATGTTGCACGCGGGCGGTCAGCAGACGCCCCACCTTGGCACGCGGGTCGGGACAAACCTCTCGATGCGGCACGCGGAGTGTTTGTGCTGTTGAATAAACGCGGTGTGTTCTAGGAATACTAGGAATACTATGAATACTATTCTCTAAAACAGTCGTTTATAAAAAAGCATGGCGTTTGCGGTATTCTTTTCCGTACCGGTTCAGGGATAAACAACTGCGTGCGACATACTTCACCACCCCCGAAAAACCATAGTATTCTTAGTATTCATAGTATTCTTAGTATTCCTAGTAAAGGCGGGTGGTCTTTCTCACGCCGAACAAGCGTGGCTTGGCAGACACGCATCATCTCCCCGTCTCAGGAACAAAGCCAAAAAAAAGGGCGTTCCTTGCGGAACGGCCCTATGGGAGTGTGGCGTGAGATTACTTGGTGACGCCTTTGATGGTTCCGGGATAGCCGGTGACCTGGCAGGCAAATTTCTTATAGACGAAGAAATCAGCGATATCGAGTTTGTACTTTGCGGCGAGGATGACGTCAGCCTTGTTGGCGGCGCAGGCGTTGTAGGTAGCGGCCTGTTTGACGACGGTCTGCGGGGGAGCAAAGAGCTGGAAGGGGATTTTTCCGAAAACGTTAGCGGTGGTGCTGACGAAGGCGTTATCGGCGTAGGAGCTGACTCCCCAGCAGATGACACCGAAGAGACAGTGGATGTTGGCTTTTCCGGTGACGACGGTCTTACCGGCCTGGACGTCAGCGGTGAAGACGGGGGCCTTGACGCAGACTTTGGCTTCGGCAGTAGCGTCGTTGGTGTGGGTGGAAAGACATCCGGTGAGGACGAGACCGGCCGCACAAGCAGCCGCGAACAGCATGAGTTTCTTCATTTTTTATCCCTTTCCTAAAGGTTTTTTTCCGGCAGTACAAACCACTGCAACTGCCTTCCGGAGTTTAAATTAACACATCAATTTCAATTTGTCAAGGGCACTTCAACAAAAAAACAAAAAATTTCCGCACCCTGTTTTTCAAAAGAAAAAAATTACAATTCCCTTATTTTCAAAAGCTTACCGCACAAACAAGAAAAGCGGCTTATTATTTTATACCGCTTAATCTATAACGTTGAAAACAAATGTTTGCAACATACCCCGAAACAAACGTCAGTCAGGAAACACACGTATCTACTCTGCACGCCAGCCAACGCAAATCTATGCCGAGGCGGAAACGAGACCGCCGCCCCCCGATCAAGCCCGACCAACGGGAGGGCGCGACACTACAAAAACGCTTTTTTTGAAAGTGGGAGAGGGGTTCGGGGAGAGGGCGAAAACTTTTTTTCTCGCGAAAAAAAGTTTTCGCCCTTTCCCTGACTCCACCTCCTCCTCCCAATACTATTAAAAAAGGGTGCATATGCTATTGACAGGGGAGTTTTTGGGTGCTATATTTACGTGCTACAATAAAACAGACAACAACTGAACGGGTCTAAGAATGAATATAGCAGTATGTATAAAGCAGGTTCCGGGGACGAGTCAGGTAGAGATCGACCCTGTGACAGGAGTACTGAAGCGCGACGGGGTAGAGTCGAAGATGAACCCCTACGATCTCTATGCGCTGGAGACTGCTCTGCGTTTCAAGCAGGAGTATGGAGCGACGGTCACAGCGGTGACGATGGGACCTCCGCAGGCGAAAGAGGTGATACGCGAAGCGTTTATGATGGGAGTGGACAACGGAGTGATCCTTTCCGACCGCAGGTTTGGCGGAGCTGATGTGCTTGCGACGAGCTACACGATCAGCCAGGGACTGCGTGCGGCTGGAGACTTTGACCTCATCATCTGCGGCAAGCAGACCACCGACGGAGACACGGCTCAAGTTGGAGCAGAGGTTGCAGAGTACCTTGATATTCCGCACGTGACGAGCGTCTGCAAGATACACAAGGTCACAGACAAATCGATCACGCTGGACATAGACACTCCGCTGAGCATCCAGACGGCTGTGGTGGAGTTTCCCTGCCTCATCACGGTCGAGAAGGGAATATTTGAGCCGCGCCTGCCCTCCTACCTGCTCAAACTGGCGACCGAGGACCGCGAGATAAAGGTGCTGACGCTGGATGACATGCAGGATAAAGACCCGTCACGCTACGGCCTCAACGGCTCTCCGACGCAGGTCAAGAGGATATTCCCTCCTGAAAACAGCAATACGCGCGAGAGCTGGGACGGAACACCCGCCGAGCTGACGAAGAAGCTCTACAACTTTCTCAACGACAACAAATATCTCCAGAAACTGAGGTGAGTTATGCCGCATATCGCAATACATCAGGAAAAGGCGTCCGACCTTCAGTCGCTGACCGCGATCTGTCCTTTCGGAGCCATTGAACTTGCCGATGGAAAACTTGCCATCAGCGCAGCTTGCAAGATGTGCCGTCTCTGCATCAAAAAGGGAGGCGGAGTCTTCGAGTATGTCGAAGAGGAAAACGCTCCGGCGGCAGATAAATCTCTCTGGCGCGGAATCGCCGTCGCCGCCGAGATCGAGGATGGAAACATCCACCCCGTGACCTTCGAGCTCATCGGCAAGGCGCGTGAGCTTGCCGCGAAGGTGGACTATCCGGTTTACGTGCTGATGATCGGACACAACATATCCGACAAGGCAAAAGAGATACTCGAATACGGAGCAGATGAGGTGTTCGTCTATGATGATCCCGCGTTCGAGCACTTCCGCATCGAGCCCTACACTGCGGCGATGGAGGACTTCATCGAGCGCAACAAACCCTCGACCGTGCTGGTCGGAGGAACTTCCACCGGACGTTCTCTTGCTCCGCGCGCGGCATGCCGTTTCCGCACCGGACTTACCGCGGACTGCACCAAACTTGACATCTCAGAGAGCACCGACCTCGACCAGATACGTCCGGCATACGGAGGCAATATCATGGCGCACATCAATACTCCGCGCCACCGGCCGCAGTTTGCCACGGTGAGATACAAGATATTTTCGATTCCTGAAAAGAGCGCGAATCCTGCCGGAAAGGTGCACATCTGCGACACGGCAAGTTTGAAGCTCGACTCCAAAATCACCATCACTTCCGTGGAGCCCAAGAGCCTTGAGAAGGGCATCGAGGACTGCGAAGTGCTGGTCGTCGCAGGACGCGGAGTCAAAAAAGCCGAAGATCTGGATATGCTCCGTGAGCTTGCCGACCTGCTCGGAGGCAAACTCGCCTCGACAAGAGCTCTGGTCGAAGCCGGCTGGATAGACGCCAAATGCCAGATCGGACTCAGCGGAAGAACGGTCAAACCCAAACTCATCATCACCTGCGGAGTCTCGGGAGCCATCCAGTTCGTCGCCGGAATGAACGGCAGCGAAAAGATCATCGCCATCAACTCAGATGTGTATGCTCCGATATTCAATGTGGCGCACATCGGCATCACGGGAGACCTCTACAAGATAATTCCTGAGCTTATCTCCCGCATAAAAGAGGGCAAGTAACATGAAAGAGTCATACAAGTCATTTACCGCGCGCGATCTGGAAGCCATCCGCAATATCTGCGGAGCAGACAGGGTCATTCCCAAAGAGGAGATCGGCGAGGATTACAGCCACGATGAGCTCTCGGGGATCCGCAACTACCCCGATGTTCTGGTGAAAGTCAAGTCGGCGAAAGAGGTCTCTGAGATCATGAAGTACGCGAGCGCAAACAATATTCCTGTGACGCCGCGCGGCTCGGGAACCGGTCTCGTCGGAGGCTCGGTCGCCCTCTGCGGAGGCATCATGCTCGACCTTACTCTCATGAACAGTTTCCTCGAGCTCGATGAGGAGAACATGACCCTCACCCTCGAACCCGGAGTCCTGCTGATGGACGTCGGCAAGTACGTCGAGGAGCACGGCCTCTTTTATCCTCCGGACCCGGGAGAAAAGACCGCGACCATCGGCGGAAACATCAACACCAACGCCGGAGGAATGCGCGCCGTCAAGTACGGTGTCACCCGCGACTATGTGCGCGGACTTGAGGTCGTTCTTCCCAACGGAAACATCATGCAGCTCGGCGGCAAAGTGGTCAAAAACAGTTCAGGATACAGTCTCAAAGATCTTATGGTGGGCTCCGAGGGAACGCTCGGGATCGTCACCAAAGCCATTTTGCGTCTGCTTCCGCTGCCCAAGTACAAAATAAGTCTGCTGGTTCCGTTTCCAGATCTTCCGTCGGCGATCAAAGCTGTTCCTACGGTGATCCGGGCGAGCTCCATTCCGACCGCGGTCGAGTTCATGGAGCGTGAAGTCATCCTCGCCGCCGAGGAGTTCCTCGCCCGCAAGTTCCCGGACAACACCTCGGACGCCTATCTGCTGCTCACCTACGACGGCGCAAGCAAAGAGGAGGTCGAGCTCGCCTGGAAAGAGGCTGCCGACATCTGTCTTGAGTGCGGTGCGCTCGACGTATTCATATCCAACACCCAGGAGCGCAACGAGTCCATCTGGGCGGCGCGCGGAGCCTTCCTTGAGGCGATCAAAGGTTCGACTACCGAGATGGATGAGTGCGACGTGGTCGTTCCCCGCCGCAGCGTCGCGGAGTTCGTTCTCTACTCACACGCGCTTCAGGAAAAGCACAACATCCGCATCCGCTCCTTCGGTCACGCCGGAGACGGAAATTTGCACATCTACGTCCTGCGCGACGACCTCGATGACGCCGCCTGGGAAAACAAGCTCGCCGCCGTCTTTGCCGACCTTTACAGCAAAGCCGACTCCCTCGGAGGAAAAGTCAGCGGTGAACACGGCATCGGCTGCGCCAAGAAACCCTATCTCGCAGAATCCCTCTCCGCCGATGAGAAAGCTCTCATGGAGGGAATCAAAAACGCTTTTGACCCGGGCTATATCCTCAACCCCGGCAAGCTCTTCACAATCAACAAGTAAAAAGGGCATCACCAATGAAAAAGTTTTTTATGGTTTTTCTCTTTCTGCTCTGTGCCGTCCTGTACGCAGCAGAGAGCAAGATCGCGGTCGTTGACCTTGAAAAAGTCTTCCGTGAGTATTACAAGAGCAAGATCGCCGAAGACACCATCCGCCGTCAGGCAGGAATCTACCGCGACTACATGAACAAGCTCGCCAACGAGCTCAAAGCGGCTCAGGAGACCGCTGAAAACGCCCGCGCCGACGCCCTCAACATCGGTTTGTCCTCCGCGGAGCGCGCCAAAGCTGAAAAGCGCGCCTCGGAAGCCATGCGCCTTGTCTCTGAGAAGCGCGCCGCCATCGAGCTCTACCGCTCAGGCCGCACCAAAGATATGCAGAAGCTCGAAGCCGACAAGCGCGTAGAGATCATGAACGACATCAAAGCCGAACTGCGCAAACGCGCCGCCTCCGGAGGCTACTCCTACGTCTTTGACTGCTCAGGCAAGACCACCAACGGTCAGGGAGCCCTGCTCATCTACCCGGAATCTCACGACATCACCGCCGAAGTCATCAGCAACCTCAACCGCGGAGCCACCGGAAAACGGTAAGCCGCTTTAAATAGAGAAAGTGTTTTATTATGAAGAATATCACCCTCAAAGCCTCTGAAATCGCCTCCATGGTCAACGGAGAACTCTTCGGCGACCCCGACCGCACCATCAACGGAGTCGCCGGTATCCGCGACGCCAAAGTGTCCGACCTCTCCTTCGTCGGCAGCAAGACCTACGAAGAGATGCTCAATGACTCCGCCGCCGGAATCGTTCTCATCTCCGAGGATATCAAGAGCCGCGACACCGAAAAACGCACCCTCATCCTCTGCAAACACGTCGATCACGCCTTCGGAAACATCGCCGCCAAATTCGCCGATGAGCCCCCCGCCTGGAAAGTCGGCATCCACCCCTCCGCAGCCATCTCCGGGAGCGCGAAGATCGGACAGGGTGTATCCATCGGTGCCCACGTCACCATCGAAGATGACGCCGAGATTTCCGACGGCGCCTGCATCGGAGCTGGATGCTACATCGGTCACGGAGCTAAAGTCGGAGCTGCTTCCATCCTCTATCCCAACGTCACTCTGATGTACCGCTGCACCATCGGCAGAAAGTGCATCATCCACCCCGGAGTCGTCATCGGTGCCGACGGTTTCGGATTTGTTCCAGGTCCCAATGGACTGGTTAAAGTTCCCCAGACCGGCATCGTCGAGATCCACGATGACGTCGAGATCGGAGCAAATACCACCGTCGATCGCGCCCGTTTCGGAAAAACCGTCATCAAAAGCAACGTCAAAATCGACGATCAAGTCATGGTCGCCCATAACGTCGAAGTCGGCGAAAGCAGCATCCTCATCGCTCAATGCGGCATAGCAGGCTCTTCCCGCATCGGTCAGGGCGTCATCATCGCCGCCAAAGCCGGTATAAACGGTCATATCACCATCGGAGACGGCTCAAAAGTCGCAGGTACCAGCGGCGTCGTCAAAAGCCTTCCCCCCAACTCCGTCGTCGTCGGAACCCCCGCCGAAGGCCAGCGCGACTTCATCGCACGCCTCGCACTCCCCAATAAAGTCGAAAAACTCTCCGCCCAGCTCAAAGCCCTCAAAGCAGAGCTCGCAGAGCTCAAGGCTTTGAAATAGTAATGAGTGGGAATCGGGGAGAGGGCGAAAACTTTTTTTCACGAGAAAAAAATTTTTCGCCCTCTCCCCGAACCCCTCACCCACTTTCAAAAAAAGCGGTGTTCTTTTTGGGGCTTCCGTTGGTCGCCCCCCGGTTTGGTTTTTCTTTGGTTTATTTTTATAGACGGTTGATCGCTCCGTTTTTTTGTTTTGCATACGGTTATTTATTTTTGTTACTGTATTTAAGTTTATGATTTACCAGATACATAAAACGCTTCGTTTGCCTCGGTGGATGCAGCGTGGAACAAGGTCGCGTTTTACAGCGAGAAAAGCAAGGGAGTGTACCTCCGTACACGACCGAAGCGGCGCAGCTGCAAGGCGCGAGATTGTCCGCGATGCGCCGCCGCCGGTTGTTTTTTTTACAAACATTATACCTTCTGGTATTTATATATTTGTGTTTTTATTTTGTTTTGCTTTGGAGCTCTTTGCCTCAGAGCAGGTTGCTCCTGCCGACCCTCTGCTTGAGGCAGCCCGCTCGGGAGATATCTCCAGTCAGCTCAAACTTGCCGACCAGTATTTTTTCGGACGCAATAAACGGCGGGTCGATCTTCACCTTGCCGCCTACTGGTTCCGCCGCGCCGCCGAAAAGAATGAACCTCAGGCTCAGTTCAATTACGGAGTCTGCTGTCTCAACGGCTGGGGAGTTCCCAAGAGCCCCCAGACCGGCTACCTCTGGATATCCCGCGCCGCAGCCCAACAGCTTGAAAAGGCTCAAGTCATGCAAGCTGAACTGCTCTACTCCGGACTTGAAGCCGAACCTGATCCCCAGTACCGTTTTCCCTCGATGAGTGCCGACCCCGAAAAAGCTCTCTCCACCCTGAGAAAACTCTTTGAACGCGGAAGCGTCCACGCCGCCTCAACCATAGCCAAGCTCCTCATGGGCGACACCAAACGGCGCGTTCAAAACTCCTTTGAGTTGAGACGGGCAGCCGCCTACGCCGCGAAACACTCTCCGGGAAACATCGAAAACGTCCTGCTCTACGCCACCGTTCTCCAGAACGGCATCGGAGGTCCCACCGACACCGTTGAAGCTGTGCGTCTGCTCAAATCCATCGAGAACTCGTCTCCGGAAGCCATGGCGCGCCTCGCCGAGATATACGAATACGGCACAGGAACTGCTTCCGACCCCCGCAAAGCCTACGACCTCTGCTGTCGCGCCGCCCGCGCCGGAAGTCCGAGAGCGATGGTGCAGCTCGGAACGCGTTATCTTGAAGCCAATATGGTTCCCCACGACCCCGTCATGGCGTTCAAGCTCTTTTCCGAAGCCTGGAAACAAACCTATCCCCGCGCCGCCTCCGCTCTCGGAAACTGTCATTTGCACGGCATCGGAACTCCGCGAGACCCCGCAAAAGCGGTCGAACTCTTCATGCAGGGAGCCAATCTCGGAGACCCTGAGTCGCAATATCAGCTCGGATTTTGTTTCCGTTACGGCAGGGGAACTCCGCGAGACCCCTCCGGAGCCGTCCATTGGTTCAAAGCCTCCGCCTCCACCGGACACCCCGACGCGATAAGAGAGCTCGGCATCTGTCTTGTCAGGGGCATCGGAACAGCTTCCGACCCCTCCGCGGGATTGCAGCTCCTGCGCGAAGCCGCGAGAAAAGGAGACGTTCAGGCAGCAGAATTCTTAAGGGGAGCAATACGATGAACAAATACGCCGTCATAATCACAGGAGGTGGTTCAAGCACCCGTTACGGAGAACGCAACAAGCTCCTTGAACCCCTCTGCGGAGCTCCCGTATTCATCCACAGCGTCCGCAACTTTGCCCGCTTTGCCGACAGGAAAAACTTTATTCTGACCGTAAGCGAAAAAGACCGTTCACTCTTTGAAGCTGAGCTTTACCGCTTTGGATTTTCTGATAAAGTCACCGTGGTAACAGGAGGCTCCACCCGCGTTGAGTCCGTGCGCAACGCCCTCGACGCGCTCACCCTTAAATCTGGAAGAGTTGCCATCCACGATGCCGCGCGTCCGCTCGCCTCTGCTGAGCTGCTCGAACAGCTTTTTTCAGATGAAAAAATCAATGTCATCGCCGCATCGAAAGTTGTTGACAGCATCAAAACCGTAACTCCTGACGGAAAAATAGCCTCAGAAACCGACCGCACATATCTCTGGAAAGCCGAGACTCCGCAGGTATTTGATTTGCCGTCTCTTAAAAAGGCATTTGAAAACGCTCCCGCCGACGCCACCGACGACGCCTCCATCATGCGCCACGCAGGATACGATGTTTTTGTTTTCGAGAATAAAGAAGATAACCTCAAACTCACCTCCCCCCAAGACCTCCCCAAACTCGAAAACATCATAAAAAACAAATAACGCCGCGCGTTTTTTTTATTGGGGGTGGTATTGGGGAAAGGGCGAAAACTTTTTTCACGAGAAAAAAAGTCGAACGGCTTCGTTATTCTTCCCCCCTGTCCCGCCATAGCCTTGGCGACGGCGGATCTCCCACTTTCAAAAAAAGCGGGGTACTTTTGCGCCTCCCGCTGGTCGGCGCGGGTATGTTGCACGCGGGCGGTCAGCAGACGCCCCACCTTGGCTCGCGGGTCGGGACAAACCTCTCGATGCGGCACGCGGGCGGTCAGCAGATACCCCACCTTGGCTCGCGGGTCGGGACAAACATCTCGATGCGGCACGCGGAGTGTTTGTGCTGTTGAATAAACGCGGTGTGTTCTAGGAATACTAGGAATACTAGGAATACTATTCTCTAAAACAGTCGTTTGCAAGAAAGCTTATTATTCGCGGTATTCTTTGCCGTACCGGTTCAGGTGTAAGCAACAGCGTGCGACATACTTCACCACCCCATGCTCCGGCGCAAACAACAGCGTGCGACATACTTCACCACCCCGAAAAACCATAGTATTCCTAGTATTCTTAGTATTCTTAGTATTCCTAGTAAAGGCGGGTGGTCTTTCTCGCGCCGGTTCAGAACGTGCTTGGCGGGCTCAGCACAGGTAACCAACGGTAAAAAACAGGGAACGTTCGTTAGGAAACATACAAAACTACTCTGCACGCCCCAAGCGTAAAACTATGCCGGGGCGGAAATGAGACCGCCACCCCCCGATCAAGCCCGACCAATGGAAAACAGGGAACGTTCGTTAGGAAACATACAAAACTACTCTGCACGCCCCAAGCGTAAAACTATGCCGGGGCGGAAACGAGACCGCCGCCCCCCGATCAAGCCCGACCAACGGGAGGGCGCGACACTAAGAGTGCCTTTCAGGCACACAAAAAAGGATCCGTACTTTGTTCCTTTGGGGGAAGGAGACTTTGTGTTGTACGGACCCGGGATGGGGGCTGAAATATTGCGCTCCGGCGCATCCCGGAGCGGTTTTTATGAGATGGCGGCTTTCAGGCTTGCTATCTCTCCTCTTGTTCAAAGATGTTTTTATATAGATATTTTTATATTATGTTATACAATATAACCCTTTTTGTCGATATTTCAAGCCTATAAAGATATTTTTTTATCTTTTTTTATTGCCTGTGTAGCCGTTAGCGGAGTTTAAGTTGGTACATTATATTATTTTTATAGTAATTGAGTAACTGAATATTTTCAGTTTTGAAACACACTTTTTATACTGTTTGACGTGATTTATTGGCAAAAAATGTTATAATCATTTGAAATTTTGCCGGAGATGTGATATTTTTTATATGTGAATAGTCTATATATAGAAAAAGGAACTGTGTTTTCAGCTTCGAAGTGGAAACACGGTGTGAAGGGTTTTTTATGCGTCGCGGCAAAATTTTGAATACGCCGGCAATCCGCAGGATGCCGACATATTTGCACAAACTGTTGAAGATGCGCCTTGAAGGAAAGGTCAGCGTCTCCTCGACAGAGCTTGCGGAATACATGAACATCGAGCTTATCGTTGTCCGCAAGGATATTGCACTCACCGGTATTTCCGGTCAGCGCAGGGTCGGATACGACATAAATGAACTCATCAAATACATCAAAAATTACCTCGGATGGCAGAATACCATCTCTGCCACTCTCATCGGAGCCGGAAGTCTCGGCTCTGCACTTCTCGGTTACGACGACTTCAACCACTACGGTTTCGGAATCGAATCCGTATTTGACAGCGATCCCGCCAAAATCGGTAAAGAGATACGCGGCAGGGAGGTCTTTGATATCGACTCCATCGAGAGCCGTTTGAAAAATGCTCCTCCGGATGTCGCTGTGATCTGCGTTTCGAGCGCAGCAGCTCAGCAGGTGGCGGACAGGCTCGTCGCTCTCGGGATCAAGTATATCTGGAGCTTTGCCAATGTGGCTTTGCAGGTTCCTCCGGGAGTCGTCGTCCAGAGGGAGGTCATCGCAGGTGGTCTTGCGATGCTCGGCGTAAGAATGAAACTTGACCGCGATCACGACACAGGGACCGCGTTCGATTGATTTAACAACTAACAATACACAACCATAAACAATTAACAGGGAGAGGATTATGTGTTGTTGCAAACAATTGTCGGAAGGAGCAGCTGCCAAGTTTGCTGAACTTGACGCTTTCATCGACACCCTCGGTATCGACCGGGCTGATGAACGCCGTCGCGGCAGATTGATCCAGGTACTGCACAAGGCGCAGAAGATCTTCGGATATCTGCCCCGTGAAGTCCAGCAGCATGTCGCTGAGAAACTGTATCTCCAGGAGGCTCAGGTCTCCGGTGTGGTCAGCTTCTACAACTATTTCACCACCGAGCCCAAAGGCAAATACTGCATCGATATCTGCCTGGGAACCGCCTGCTACGTCAAAGGTTCAGAGAAAGTTCTCTCTGAGATCGAGCGTGTGCTCGGCGTCAAGGCTGACACCCATCCGACCGAGGACGGACTCTTTTCGATTTCCGGACTCCGCTGCGTCGGTGCCTGCGGACTTGCCCCCGTCATGATGGTCAACGGCAAAGTCTATGGCAAAGTCACTCCCGCACAGGCGGTCGAGATCGTCAAAGAATACAAGGCTCAGGGGTAACAAATGAATAAGATCACTTCAAAAGACGCTCTTATTGCCGCATACAACGACTGCAAAGCGCAGCTCTATCTGCGTAACTGTGCGGCTCACGACATCAACTCCGCCAAGAAAGAGATCCTCTGCTGCGGAGGTACCGGATGCCACGCTTCAAACTCTCAGGAACTCATGGCGCGCATGACTGCTCTCATCGAGAAGAACGGTCTTGAGAACGACGTCAAAGTCGTCCAGACCGGATGCTTCGGTTTCTGCGCCCAGGGTCCGATCGTCAAGATCATGCCCGACAACGTCTTCTACGTTCAGGTCACTCCGGACGATGCCGACGAGATCATCGAGAAACACGTGATGGGCAAACAGCTCATCGAGAGACTGCTCTTCGTCGAGCCGCTGCTCAAGGAGCGCGTGCAGGACTACGCCAAGATGAGCTTCTACGCCAAGCAGGAGCGTATCGCTCTGCGCAACTGCGGACTGCTCGATCCCGAGGATATCTCCGAGTACATCGCCAACGAGGGATACCAGGCTCTCGCCAAGTGTCTCTTTGACATGAAGCCCGCCGACGTCGTTCAGGAAGTTCTCAACTCCGGAATCTGCGGACGCGGTGGAGCAGGATTCCCGACCGGTCTCAAATGGAAGATCGCTGCCGGTGTCCAGGCTGAAGAGAAATACATCGTCTGTAACGCTGACGAGGGTGACCCCGGAGCCTTCATGGACCGCTCCATCATGGAGGGAGATCCCAACAGCATCATCGAGGCTATGGCTATCGGAGCCTATGCCATCGGCGCACAGCGTGGACTGGTTTATATCCGTGCCGAGTATCCGCTGGCTGTTTCCCGCCTCGAGATCGCCATCCAGGAAGCCCGTGAGCTCGGTCTTCTCGGCGACAACATCATGGGAACCGACTTCTGCTTCGATATCGAGATCAAACTCGGTGCCGGTGCATTCGTCTGCGGTGAAGAGACTGCGCTTATCCACTCCATGGAAGGTCAGCGCGGCGAGCCGACCACCAAACCTCCGTTCCCGGCTAACATCGGCGGCGGATACTGGGGCTGCTCGACCAACGTGAACAACGTTGAGACCTACGCTTCCATTCCCGAGATCATCCGCAAGGGTGCCGCCTGGTACAGCAAGATCGGTAACTGGCAGCCCGAGCTCGATGAGAACGGCAACTTCGTCCGCACCATCTCCGGAAACGCCGGAACCAAGGTCTTCGCTCTCGCCGGACAGATCAACAACGTCGGTCTGGTCGAAGTTCCGATGGGAACCACTCTGCGCGAGATCATCTATGAGATCGGCGGAGGAATTTCCGGCGGAAGAGAGTTCAAAGCCGTCCAGACCGGAGGACCCTCCGGCGGATGTATCACCGCTGAGAACCTCGACACTCCGATCGACTACTTCAACTTGTCCAAGATCGGTTCAATGATGGGATCAGGCGGTATGATCGTGCTCTCCGACAAGGACTGCATGCCCGCCATGGCTAAATTCTATCTCGACTTCACCAAAGATGAGTCCTGCGGAAAATGCACTCCGTGCCGTATCGGTACCCGCAGAATGCTCGAGATGCTCGAGAAGATCTGCGACGGTAAGGGAACTGAGGAGATGCTCGTCGATCTCGAGAACCTCGCAAAAACCATTACCGACACCGCTCTCTGCGGACTGGGACAGACTGCTCCCAACCCGATCCTGAGCACCCTGCGTTACTTCAAGGACGAGTACATCGCCCACGTGCGCGACAAACGCTGTCCCTCCGGAACCTGCCGCAAGCTCTTCAAGCTCAAGATCAACGAGAGCTGCATCGGCTGCACCAAGTGCAAACGCAACTGCCCCGTCGGAGCTATCAACGGCGAACTCAAGCAGCTGCACGTCATCGATCAGGACAAGTGCATCAAGTGCGGTGCCTGTATTGATGGATGTCCGAAAAAAGCCATCGTCATGGAGTAAGAGACACAATGAAAACTGTAAATCTCACCATCAACGGCAAAGCCGTAACTGTGCCCGCGAATTATACTATTCTTGAAGCGGCCCGTGAAATGAATATCAATATTCCGACCCTCTGCTACTGCGCCCACCTGGGCAGCGGAGAGAGCAACAAACCGGCGAGCTGCCGCGTTTGCGTGGTCGAAGTTGAGAAACGCCGCAACCTTGCTCCCGCCTGCGCCACTCCGGTCGCCGAGGGAATGGTTGTCCACACCAACACCCAGCGCGCTCTCAACGCCCGCCGCACCGTGGTCGAGCTGATGCTCAGCGACCACCCCAAGAACTGCCTGACCTGCCCGAAGAACCAGGACTGCGAACTGCAGAAGCTGGCGGTCGAGTTCGGAATTACCGACATCCAGTATCAGGGAGAGATCAATACTTTCCCGGTCGATAAATCCAGCAACGCGATCATGAGAGATCTGTCCAAGTGCGTCATGTGCCGCCGCTGCGAGACCGTCTGCTCCAAGGTCCAGACCGTCGGAACCCTCACCGGCTACGGCCGCGGATTCAGCGCGAAGGTCGGAACTGCCAGCATGATTCCGCTCGCCGACACCAGCTGCACCTTCTGCGGACAGTGCGTCAACGTCTGCCCCGTCGGAGCCATCACCGGTATCAGCTATGTCAAAAAAGTCTGGGCAGCCATCAACGACCCCGGCAAAACCGTCATCGTCCAGACCGCTCCTGCGGTGCGCGTCGCCGTCGGTCAGGAGTTCGGTTTTGAGCCCGGAGTTCCTGTCACCGGCAAACTGGTTTCCGGTCTCCGCGCCCTCGGATTCGACAAAGTGTTCGACACCAACTTCTCCGCCGACCTCACCATCATGGAAGAGGGCAACGAGATCGTTGAGCGCATCAAGTCCGGAAAAGATCTGCCGATCCTCACCAGCTGCTGCCCCGGATGGATCAACTTCATCGAGCACAACTTCCCGGATCTGCTGAACATTCCGTCCAGCTGCAAATCTCCGCAGCAGATGTTCGGAGCCATCGCCAAGAGCTACTACGCAGAGAAGATCGGTGTCAAACCCGAAGATCTCATCGTGGTTTCCATCATGCCCTGCCAGGCCAAGAAATACGAGGCAGCGCGTCCTGAGTTCGCTCCCAACGGAGTCCGCGACGTCGATTTCGTCGTCACCACCCGCGAGCTCTGCCGCATGTTCAAAGAGGCCGGAATCAACCTCGCCAACATGGATGACGACGAGTTCGACAATCCGCTCGGCAAATCCACCGGCGCCGCCGATATCTTCGGTGTCACCGGAGGTGTGCTCGAGGCTGCCTGCCGTTCCGTCTATTTCATGCTCAACGGCAAGAACCTCGACGGAGATGCCATCAACTTCCGCGCCGTCCGCGGACTTGACGGAATCAAAGAGGCGAAGGTCGAGATCGCTCCCGGAAAGACCATCAACGTCGCTGTCTGCTCCGGACTGGGCAACGCCCGCAAGGTCCTCGAGATGGTGCGCGCTGACAAAGACCGCTTCCAGGCGATCGAGATCATGGCTTGCCCCGGCGGTTGCATCAACGGAGGAGGTCAGCCCTTCCTCCACGGTGATGCCGCTCTGCTTGAGAAGCGCATGAAGGGTCTCTACACTGAGGATGAGCGCAAAGTCAAACGCTGCTCCCACGAGAACCCCGATATCAAGGCGCTCTATGATGAGTTCCTCGGAACTCCCGGAAGTGAGAAGGCGCACCACCTGCTCCACACTCACTACCACGCCAAGTAATAACCGTACCGGTTGTTCCCACTCCCGCTCTGTCGTCTGTACAGGGCGGGAGTTTTTTTCGCCCGTAAACGTGCCTGCGTGCCCTGGAAGGCAATCCTGATTACCATATTCAAACCAATCATCTGAAAATCCGCCGTCCCCTGTGTGTATGTGTGTGTCCATGACTGCCTGGCTGTCGGAATACGGGTATGTATTACCAGATACAGAAGTATTACTCACTCTTCTTACACACTCTTCTTTCGGTGGATTTCTTTTATATACTTCTTTTTGGGGGCGGTTTTCCGACAGGGTTTTTGCATCATTTTCGACAGGGTTAGGGGTATCTGAATCGACCGGGTTGGGGGTATCGGATGCAACGGTGTTATTTTCATTACCGGTATTATCTGATGCGGAGTTATTTTCCAAACAGATATGATAGACATTAGGTTTTCCCGCGCCTCCGCTGGAGCGTTCAATGACCAGTACTCCGGCTTTCTCCATCTTCTTGAGGCTCTTCCGCACCCACGGAATCGAGCTGTTGACCCATTCGGCAATACGCTCCACCGAGGCACAGCAGCGGTTGTCTTTTCCCACCGCGATCGCCATGCGGAAGAACAATCCGATCTCAGGAGCACTCAGTCCAACTTCAAACACCTTCTCAAAATCCCAATGCACAAACTTATCCATCTCTCTTTTTCCTTTCTGTTGTTGAAGTAAAAATTTCTCTCTCTACAATATGTCTCTTTTGTCAACATTTGAGCTTGATTTGGCGCGTTCGGAAAACAAGCCAAGCCCCGCAGTCCGGCTTGAGAAAACGTAAGGCTCCCGAACGGAGAGGAACGGAGTTGAACGGAGTGAACGGAGATCATGTATGTGGAGAAGTATTCCGCCCGCCATTGTCTGCGCCGCAACTTAGCCGTGCATTACGCCGTGAACAACAGCGTGCAACATACCCAAACGCCAAGCTCCACCGCAAACAACTGCGTGCGACATACTTCTCCGCCCCGGCTATCCGTTCCCTCCGTTCAATTCCGTTCAACTCCGTTCTAAAGGCGAGTGGTCTTTCTCACGCAGGTTCTGAACGTGCTTGGCGGGCT
>SUVY01000041.1 GCA_015061775.1 Lentisphaerota bacterium
AAAGCGGGAAAACTTCTTTTCGCGAGAAAAGAAGTTTTCCCTCTCTCCCCGCGCCCCTCTCACCCTTTCAAGAAAAGCGAAAAAACTTTTTTATTTACTTTTACCTACCTTTGTCGGGAACAGAGCCATATTCATAAGCCAGCAAAGCGCTAAGCTCTTTTCGGTACAGCCGATGGTATTATTACGGTTGTCGGTTATCTTCATATCGCGCTCAGGTTCAGCAGCAGATACTGCAACCGCAAAAACAAAACTCAATAACAAAATACTTCTGATTTTCATGGAAAAAATCCTTTTGTTACTCTGTATCCATGATTTTAACAGCATTAACATAACATCAGTTTTATTTTTTGTCCATATCTATTTGTATAATTTTTTGATCTATTTGTATAAATCACCTGTATTTTTCCGTTGTATGCATAAACATAATCTGCGGCAGCATCGCAAGTTGATTTTTATGGTATGGCTCGGCTTTTTTCGGGATATCGTCTTGACAATGCCGTTTTTCAATGCTACGTTAATAGTATGGTGGGTTCCACAGCATAAGTTTTTCAAACAAAAAGAGGTACAAAAAAAATGAAAAAGATCCTGTTAATGCTTGCTATGGTATTCGCAGTCGCTTTCAATCTTGCGGCTGAAGACGGAGAATGGTTTGCATCCAAGATGCCGAAAACACTGATCAAGTCTTCCGGAAAAACGGTAGATACCGAACTTGCTTTGAAGGGTAAAATGGTTGCGTTTTACTTCTCAGCCTCATGGTGCGGTCCATGCCGTTCATTCACTCCGACTCTGGTGAAGTTTTACAAAAAGGCGGCAAGAAAGAAAAATGTTGAAATAGTTTTTGTCAGCTTAGATAAAACTGATGATGCTATGAAAACCTACATGAAGAAGATGCCGTGGCTCGCCATCGACTTCAACGAAAAAGAACGTACTGCGTTCAAAAATGAAATGAAAGTCAACGGTATCCCAAAGCTGATCGTTTTTGATGAAAACGGCAAAATCATCTCCAAAGATGCCCGCTGGGATGTGGTGGTTCTGGGATCAAAGGCTGTTGAAGCCTGGAAATCCTCAGATTACAAACCCAAAACCTTCAACGACTATAAAGCCAAGTCCTCCGGCAAAAAGGGCAAAAAAAAGAGCAAGAAATAATCACGCTTAGCAATCATAAAGCAGAGGGGCTGTTGCAAACCATTTGATGTTGCAGCAGTCCCCCTTTTTTTAATCATTTTCAGGAAGCAATAAGACAAAATGGAATGAGTACATTGACAATTTTTTATCATTTCATTGGCTTCGCCTTGTTTTTATCGCAATAAAGATGTATTTTATCTCCGGACAACGAAAGGAATTTTACATCATGTCAGCAGAAAAATCATTTCCGCACGGAGACACCGCCTGGTTTCAGCGCGATCGTTTCGGAATGTTTATCCATTGGGGACTCTACTCCATGCCTGCCCGCCACGAGTGGATAAGAAACAAGGAAGCTATTCAGGATGAAGATTATCAAATCTATTTCGAGTTGTTCGATCCTGATATGTTCAATCCAAAAGAGTGGGCAAAAGCCGCAAAAGATGCGGGAATGAAATACTTTGTCATCACAGCAAAACACCATGAGGGTTTCTGTCTGTGGGACAGCAAATACACTGACTACAAAGCGACCAATACTCCGGCCGGACGCGACCTGCTCAAGGAAGTAATCGACGCATTCCGCGCCGAGGGACTCAAGGTCGGATTGTATTACTCGCTCATCGACTGGCACCATCCGGATTTCACCATCGACACGCTTCACCCGATGACCAGACATAACTCCATGCCTGTTGAGGAGCGTCAGAAAATCAATGCCTCACGCGATATGGCAAAATACCGCAAATATATGCTCGATCAGATCGAAGAGCTGCTCACCAATTACGGAAAGATAGATATCCTGTGGTTTGATTTCTCTTATCCGCAGGCAAAACCGGACGGCAAAGGCAAAGACGACTGGGGAAGCGAAGATATCATAAAACTTATCCGCAAACTGCAGCCGCACGTCATCATCGACAACCGCCTCGACCTGCCGGGAGCAAGCGACATAGTGACTCCGGAACAGTACACTCCCAAACGCGGAATGACTGACGAAAACGGCAAACCTGTCGTATGGGAGGGATGTCAGACCTTCTCCGGTTCGTGGGGATATTACCGGGATGAGATGAGCTGGAAAACTCCCGAACTCTGCATCCAGATGCTCATACACCACGTCTCGCGCGGAGGCAATATGCTCATGAACGTGGGACCGACTTCACGCGGATATATCGACTCCCGCGCCATGAACCGCCTTGAGGCGTTCGGCAAATGGATGAAATATCACAGCCGCTCGATCTACAACTGCACTTCCGCTCCTGAAGAGTTTGAAGAGCCGCTCGACTGCCGCTATACCTACAATCCGGAAACCAACCGCCTCTATCTGCACATATTCTCCTGGCCGCACAAAAAAGTGGTCATTCCGGGAATCGGGAACCGCATTCGCTACATCCAGCTCCTCAACGACGGAAGCGAGTGTCTGTTCACCGTCAAAGACGGCTCATCGGGAACTCACATGTTTGAAAAAGGAACTCCGGGTGACGCTGATGTGCTGCTTCCGGACCTGAAACCCGATGTTGCCGTTCCTGTGCTCGAGATATTCCTGAAACAGGGCAACGAACGCGGAACAGGGAAAAAAGAGGAAAACCAACTTGTCTGATATGCTCAATACAGAGCGTTTATAAAAAACATAAAACAAAAAAGGAAACAAAATGAAAAAACTGTCTGTTTTCATGTTGGCAATGGCAGCTGCGGCAATCTTTGCCGGAGACGTCGCTGTGAACGGCTTTATTACCGGACGCTGGAAAACCAGAGTAAAAAATGCTTTTGAAATAACTGCTCAAAAGACTGTCAAAATCAACGCTCCCAAAGGTCAGGTGAGCTTTGAAGGCAAACAATATCCGCTCGACAACGGAAAAGACATCAACAAATGCTACGAAGGTATCTCTTTTGAAGTCAAGGGCGATGGCTCAAACGAATGGGGAACCCTCGGAGTCAACGAGTGCAATAAAACCGCCGGTCAATTTTACTTCCCGCTGAAAAATACTGACTGGAAAGAGTACCGTGTCGCGTTTGCCGATATGGCTCCCGCCTCTGACCACACCCTCGGTCTGCCCGCTCAGATGCCCGTCATGAAGATCTGCTATTTCACTCTCGGTGACCGCTGGAAAATCACCTGGACCAATGCCAAACGCCCCGGATTCAGCTATGAGATCCGCAACGTCAAACTGATCGAAAAAATTCCGGCAACCTTCAAACGCGGAGTCGTCAAAGCCCGTCCGCTCGCCGATGTCGTCAAAGAGATGAAAGCCGGAAAAGAGACCCTCATCACCTGCTTCGGAGACTCCATCACCGCCGGAACCGCTCTCAGAAAAGGCAACAAACGCTACGCCGTTCTGCTCGGCGAGCAGCTGGCAAAAAAATTCGGCAACAAAAATATCAAAACCGAATGTGTCGCCGTCGGAGGAGCTCATACTTATGACTCCATCGCATGGCTCGACCGCGATCTCTCCAAAGGAAAGCCCGCCGTCGCCACCATGCTCATCGGCTACAACAACCGCTCAAGCGCACAGACTGCCGAACTCTACCGCGCTCAGCTCGAAATGTGGATCGAGCGTCTGCTCGCCAAGACCGAAGGAAAAACTGCTGTAATCCTCATTCCCAGCGTCCAGGGAGTTCCCCGCTGGTTCGCACAGGACGATATGGCAGCAGTAACCTACGAAGTGGCAAAGAAATATAACTGCACCGTCTGCCCGCTCGACAAAGTTGTCGGAAAAATCGGTCCTGTCGATTACCGCGCGAAATTCCTCGCCGACGGAATCCATCCCAATCAGGCGGGACATCAGATTTTCGCTGATGAACTGGTCAAGTGCTTCAAGTAACTCCTGACTTGAACAACAAAAAAGGAGACTGCCCTGTGCAAGGACGGTCTCCTTTTTTTGTGCGTACAGCAACGCATCAACTGATTTCTGCGGGGCGGAAACTCCACGACTGCAGACGGGCAAGGCGGCATATCTCTCTGCCGGTGAAGCCGTCGGGATAAATATCCCGCGTCCAGGTCTCCTCGGCGAAGGCAGGATCTTTCGCACTCTCCGGATAATCGCAGACATACAGCTCAGGAGCGATGACTTCCGGCATCCGCTGATTATATTCGAAGAATATCTCAGCCTCTTTCACGCTATGTGCCGGATCGCATTTCAAACATCCCGCCGGACCGCAGACCATCCTTACCGGAATCGACTCAGCCTCGGGATGAGCAAGGGCAAACGAACGCATCGCCGTAATTTCCGCCGGAGTATAGCAGCCTATATAATCATGCTCCAGCTTGAACTTTTCCCACAAATCCGCTGCCGTTTTGCGTGAAACAAACTCTCCGGAGGGACGCTTGAATTGAGAGAGATACGGAGCAGTCTTCACAAACTCCACATCATACTGCGCTGCGAAATCCAGCAGAGCAAAGAACTCTCTGAGCAGCAGATCGGTAACTTCCGGAGTATATAACGATTTCCCGGGTTCTCTCCACGGCAGAGCGGGATCATAATGGCGGTAGAAGTTGTTTTCTCCGTACCATGCCTGCACTCCGCTGTTGTAAAGAAGCTTATACGGATGGAGAAAAATTTTCATCGCCGGAGGACGTTTCTCAAGCAGTTCTCCCAGCTCCTTCAAGCCTGCCTCAAGGCGTCCGGGATATGGAGCGCGTTCCATACCGAATATGGGACCTGCAAAACAGTACATTCCCATATAGCAGATCGCGGAGGTATCTGAGTCCGGCATACCTGAATTCAATCCGGCATAACGGAAACCGAGCCTGCGGTATGATTCAACAAGCTGGGGAACTTTCAAAAATTCGGTCACGATATACTGGGGATCTCTTCCGATAAAGTCGGCAACGTCCTCCACGCCCCGCGCCTCAGTCTGCATATAACGTGCTACGGCGTCATCCCACGAAAGCGTCTCTCCGTACTCTCCGAGAAACGGATATGCAGCGTGAGTGTTGGTGTGATACCCTATTTCATGCTCGCGCAAAGCGGCTCTCACATTGAAGCTGCCGCGCTTGCGCAGAAAACGCACATAGTCTCCCGTCACGTGGAATTCTCCGCATATTCCGCGGTCAGCAAGTCCTGAACACAGACGGCAGATGATTTCGTCATGGGCTGCAGTTACCGGATCTTCGGTGGCAAATGTTACGAGGATTCGGGTTTTCATGACCTCATTTTACCGGATTTTGTGCGCCTGCACCGTTTATCGCGCCAAATAAGTTCAATGCCTCCTGCCATGGATACCGGTTCGCGTACATATCACACTTGGTGGTGATCGTTCCTTGAAGCGGCAGACCGAGAACACTTCTCAAGGCATTGCATTTTCCGGGGTCAAGTTTGGTCTTTTCTGAGTATTTCATTGAAAGGAACGCATCAAGATAGCGGGCATTGATACGTCCTTTAAATACGCTTGCATCTGTAAGATCTGTGTTGCCGCTGACCGACTCAACTCCATCGAGCTCTTCAAGGTCTTCAAATCCTTCAACTCTTACTTTGGCTATCGACGGAGACATCGTCATCTGCACATCGCTCTCACGGTTCAGGAAAAAGATATTGTTGTCAAGGCGGGTCTTTTTCTGTTTCGGATTGCCTTTGGTGTTGTCAAATCCGGTAAGAACATTGAGTCCGATGATATTGTGGTGGATATTGGCATCCACGTTGGTATTGGTTCGGATTCCGAACCCCATATCGGCAAGATCATTGAGGCGGCTCCAGGTGAAAAGAACGGTATTGTTGGCGCACTCCCACTTGATGCGCTCCCTGCCGTTGGAACAATTTACGTTTATTCCTATCATACGGTTGTTGCAGAAGACATTATTGATCGTTTTGACCTCGCCTTTGAACCAGTTGAGGCAGACCGCCATGTTGGAGCCGTTGACAAAAGTGCAGTTGCGTATAGTGATGTTTCCCTCCCCCCGTGAGGCGGCTGCGGAGAAAATGCAGTAGCGATTGGCACTCGGAAATTTATCACTTATATTCTTTGCCGGTCCTTCGAGCCACATTCCGGTATCAAATCCGGCAGGTTTGCCTTTGACGGCGTGGTAACTTGACGCAAAGCCGTCATCGAAAATAATTCCGTCGATAACGATATCAAAGCCCTTGGGGGCTTTCATCGGATTGCGTTCAAATTCGATGTGCAGAAGTCCGAGCGCACCACTCTTTTTGTCGTTATTTTTGTTTTCAGGCTGAAACAGAGTCCTGTACTTGAGCGGATCCCGGGTGGTAAAATCTTTGGAGTATCCTCCGTAAAGGGACACAGGAACGGTCATTTTAAACCATCCGCACCTCAGTCTGCCCGGATAATTGCCTTCGGCTATATGGATTACGTCTCCTGTTTTGGCAACAGTAAGAGCCTTCCATAGATTCTTGAACGGAGAAGTTTTAGTTCCGGCGTTTTTGTTCCTGCCTGTTGAAAGCGAGACATAATAATCTGCGGCAGAAGCGGTAAAGAGAAACATCGCAAAAAGAATAACAGAAATACACAGTCTTTTCATTTTTTCCTCCCTGGAGTTATGATTGCGGATATTCCCCGCTGTTTTATTATATCACAAAAAAATTTTTTTGCAAGGGAAATATCAATATATTGCTGTTTTTCTCTGCTCTGAAACAGCAAGTGCATGCTTGTTTTATACTCTCCTGAGGTGTATATTATATAACGTTTTTCACCTGTCAACAACTCAAAACAAGGATAAAAAATGAGTCGTGAACCTTTGAAGTTCGGCAGATACGACTATGCCGGATTTTCAGCTTTTACAATGTATTCCGTCTGCTCGCTGGCTATTCCGCTTATGATCGTGGCTATGGGCAAAAGCCTCAACTTCCCCATGGATGGAGGCGGCATGGCGCAGGGAGGCATCCTGCACGTTGTCCGCAGCTCTTTTATGATCGTCACTCTGGTACTCAGCGGAATCATCACCGCTAAATTCGGAAAAAGACTCACTATCGGCAGCAGTCTCATCTGTTTCGGAACCGGTATCATGTGCTGCGCCTTCACGACCCAATACTGGATGCTCCTGCCCTGTCTGATACTCGCAGGTCTCGGTGAAGGAATCTGTGAAGGCATCCTCACTCCCTTTATTCAGGATGTCCACCCCGAAGCTCCGGAACGGTATGTCAACATCGGTCACTCATTCTGGTCGGTCGGAATCGCCGCCGCCGTGGTATTGGTCGGAGGTTGTCTCACCCTCGGAGTAAGCTGGAGACTCACTATCGGCATAATAGGTTTTCTGCCCCTTCTCGCATCGCTCTCCTTTCTGTGGAAAGAAAATCCGGCTCACCCCTATCCGGAGTCAAAAGAGAAACCTGATCTTCCTGTGCTCTGGCAGAAGACCAAGCTCATAGCCCGCAAAAAACGTTTCTGGCTCTGCTGCTGCGCCATGTTTTTCGGAGCAGGTGCCGAATTCGGACTCACCTTCTGGGCTGCCGCGTACATCGAACTCAGCTTCAAAACTTCCGCATTTATCGCCGGACTCGGAACCGGAGCCATCGCGGTCGGAATGTTTCTCGGAAGAGCCGGTTTCGGCTACTATGCAAAACCGGAAAGACTGCGCTGGATACTGCTCGGAGCAGGTCTCGGAACTATTCCGGTAACTCTTCTTCTCGTTCTGCTCAACCCCGGCACGATGCCCGGATGGGTGCTCTTTACTCTGCTCTTCATATTGCTCTTTTTTGCCGGTATCGGAATTGCTCCATATTGGCCGACAACCCAGGTTTACGGAGTGGCTAATCTTCAGGACTGCGACTCAACATTGCTCTATATATACTACTCTGCAATGGGTATTCCCGGCTGCGGATTCTTTTCGTGGCTCATGGGCGCTGTCGGAGACAAATTCGGTCTCAAAGGCACGATCCTCGTTGTTCCGGCGTGTCTTGTTATATTCTGCGCGATCATATATTATGAGTGCTGGATAAGCGCCGCCAAAGAGAAGCGTCTCAAGTCATCAGAAGCATAACATTCTCTGAAAAACAATACGCGCTGTTCCAGATGTGGGTAGATTATGGGGCTGTTGCAAAACCTTATTGTTTCAGCATGGTAAGGGAGTTTAAGAGGCTGCTCGCCTCTTAAAAATCTCCCGGCAGGGGAGAGTCCCCTGCACCTCTGGATACATGATTTTGAAAAAAATCATGTATCCGACGCCTTTTTGAGGGAATTTGGCATTTGGACTGCGGGTCTTTTTTTTGTGACGTTCTGCTCCCGGCTTTGTCCGCCTCTTCCCTGCGTTCGGCTCCGGGCGGCATAGCAGCCGCCCCTGAGCAGCCTTTTCTGGCTGCTCAGGCACTCACATCCGTGCGATGCGCAAGGGTGGATTTCATCCCCCCTTTGAACCCCCTGAGCAGGGCAGACTGCCCTGCACCTGCCCTGCACCGATTTTTCTATCGGTTCAGGGCGACTTAATGCGATGTGTATAGACGACTGGGTATATTTTTTGCGCTGCCGCGCAAACTCACGCAGATGTTTGCGGCGGCGTTTGGCGTTTGGGTATGTTGCACGCTGTTGTTCGCGGCGTAATGCACGGCTAAGTTGTGGCGCAGACAATGGCGGGCGGAATACTTTTCCACATACAATATCTCCGTTCACTCCGTTCAACTCCGTTCTTCTCCGTTCGGGAGCCTTCCGTTTTCTCAAGCCGGACTGCGTGGCTCGGCTTCTTTCAAACAATAGAAAAAGGCTGTTGCTCTCCTCTTTCGAGGTTTTGCAACAGCCCCTTTGTTTTTTCTTCCGGCTCAGATACCGAGTGCCTTTTTCAGGGCAGGAAGTATTCCTTTATACATGCGGTAGAAACCAAGATCATTGGGGTGGCATCCATCGACAGTACAGGCATCGACATCCTCTCTGCCGAAAAGCGTTGAACCGTCAACGAACCAGACTTTTTTGTCTCCGGAATCGACAGCATCCTGATAGGTCTTTTTGATGATATCCCTGCGGATGATATTGCTCTTCAAACCTGCTGAGGTGATGCTGTGGAAATCGCAGCGGCTCACGATCACGATCGGCAGATCGGGATTTCCGGCTCTGACTGCCTGAAAGAACTTCTGATGGGTCGCTGTCAGGTGCTCTATCGTCGGAGCGTTATGATCGTAATCCATGACAAAAGCAGAAAGCTGCATCTTTCCGAGAGCATGAGCGACAGCTATCTCGCCTCTTCCGCAACCGGAAAATCCCCAGTTTATCTGAGGAGCATCGACTGCCCGGCAGAGCATTGAGCTGTACATGTTTCCGGGACGCGAAGCACATCCGCCCTGCGTGATGGAGGAACCGTAAAATGCGACAGGAAGCGCAATTTTATGCGGTTTGGGCGACATGAGGCGATATCCCTCTTTGATACCAATCTCAAACTCCTCAACTCCTCCGTAAAGCGGGAAATTGATGATCCAGTCGCAGACTTTGCCGGTATCATTCACTCCGCAGAGCGAGGTTATGTCTGTCTGCTTCGGAGCGGGGCGCACAGTTTTATTGTGGCGCATCTTTTTGCCCGGAGCCCGGAAATAGCAGTCGAACCCGGCACTTCCGGTTCTGGGCATGTGATCCATATCTCCGCTGCGGTGGAGTTTTGCCCGGACGGTGACTTCAGGACTGTCGCTGCGGAAACGCACACAGGCTCCAGATGTGCACCATCCAAGTTCAAGCGCACCCTTGTTTATCTCGTTTTCGGTGAAATCCGCCGGAAGACGGTAAAATTTACCGTTTTCCTGATAGAACGGAAGTCCCTCAAGCAGCTCCGGATGATCTTTGATGTTTGTGTAAACATATCCCTCTTCAGAGACTGCTGATACAGCAAAATTTTTGTCGATTTTTGTGATATCCATTTTCAATCACTCTTATTTCACTCAGGCTATATCGAAGGCGAATACTTTGACCTGATCTTTTCCCCAGGTGGAGTTGATCTGCAATGAGACGCTCTTTCCCTTTACTCCTGAAAGAAGGACGCGGTTGAAACGCTGATAGTTGTTGTCTTCGCGGTACACCTCTTTGCCGTCACAGATGATGCTGTAAGACTTCACCAGAGTCGGCGGAGGAGCAAACGGCTCATCCTCGATGCGGTAGTTCGCGCGCATATTGTGGGGATTTCTCGACAGGTCTGAGTCGAAAACGATGCGCACCACAGAGATATCCTGCGCATCATCTGCGGTATAGGATATCACATCTCCGACACGGCAAACGGCGCAGTTGGCGACTCCGGCAAACTCGCGGTCGATACCTGAACGCAGAGACTCGATGGATTCTGCAGTTCCGGAAAGTTTGCTGTTTGCTGAAAGTTCAGGCTGCACTCTCTTTACTCCCGGCAGGAAACAATCGTCGTCCAGCAGCATCTGCTGGATCTCAGAAACATACTTCTGCGCCGTCTCGCGCGGAGATATCGAACCGTGTTTCACCGCGCAGGCGACTGTGGTTCCCACAGCCTGTCCGATAACGGAACAGGTCGCCATCACCCGGCTGGAGCTCAATGCGGTGTGAGTTGCGCTGATATTGCGTCCGGCAAAGAAGAGGTTCTCGATGTTTTTGGAGTAAAGACAGCGCAGCGGAATTCCGTAAGGCTGCTTGGGAACAATGTTGGTATTGGCAGTTCCATAGTGACGGAAACCGCCCGGATGGTGATCGTCGATGGGCCAGCCGCCGTAAGCGACGGTATCTTCGAATTTTCCTCCGGAAAGAATATCCTGCTCATTGAGGATGTAGTCACCGATGCAGCGGCGGCTCTCGCGTTTGCCGGGAAGTATTCCGACCCAGTCGATCGCCCAGTTGTCGGCAGCGTGATCTCCGTGGTTTTTGATATGATCCCAGATACCATAAGCCTCTTTGAGCAGTTCGTCACGCAGTGACTCGGTATCGCGGATGGTATCCTGCTCTCCTCCGAGCTCGAGCCACCAGAAGTTCTGCATGTAGTCAAGCTTGTGGTCGCGTTTGGGGAATGACTCTTCAGTATGATACTTGTTCGCCCATACCGGAGGAATGAACTTCTGCGGACGGTCGTATTCACGAGCCTGAAGGATGCAGCTCAGTCCCATGGTCTTTTTGTCAGGAGCGTTCTGGGCGAGCGTTTCGTTGAACTCGGTTTTCTCCTCTCTGCCGATACGGTAAACGGCTCCGGCAAGATGGGCAAGCACACTGTCTCCGGAACAATCAGAGAAATAATCCGCCTCGACTTTGTGGTACTGCTGGGTCGTCTGCTGGTGTCCGGTAACGGATTTGATGCGGTTTCCGTCGCACTCGACAGAGAGACAGGAGCAGTTGAGCAGGCAGGTGAGGTTTTCCTGAAAACGTGCCTTCTCGTAGAGCACGCTGTCCCAGATGGAGTAGTTTGAATTGGGATTACGGTAACGGTTTTCAAGACGGAGCTCTTCAATGATACCGGTCTCCAGACATTTGACTGCTCCGCACACCCACATACGCACTTCACTTGAAGCGTTGCCTCCGAACATCGGACGCTCCTGCATGATAAGGGTTTTGACTCCGTGTCTCGCGGCTGCCACCGCGGCACAAAGTCCGGAAAGACCTCCGCCGATAACACAGAACTCTACTTTATGATTTACTGTTTCGAGCTGCATATTTTGCTCTCCCTATTACATGAAGTTTTATTTTGTGCTGGTCAACAGCATGCTCTCGCTGACCTGATAGCGGTAGGGCTGGTTTGCCAGGTGACGTTCAAACTCCTCGACCATGTAGGTCGCCATGCGTTTCCACTCATCGTTCTCGCTTCCGGCGATGTGGGCTGAGAGGAAAACATTGGGCAGAGTGTAAAGCTCTGAACCCTCTTCCGGAGGCTCGGGGAAAGTGACATCGAGCAGAGCGGTCAAGTCTTCGCGTTTCTTGAGCACTTCGATCATTTCAGGCTCGTTGACCTGAGCTCCGCGTCCGGTATTGATAAAGGTCGCGCCTTCGCGCATCGAGGCGAAGAGTTTGCCGTTCAGCACTCCGATATTATCTTCGCGGTTGGGAAGATGATTGCTGACGATGATCGCCTTGCTGAAAGCCTCCTCGAGAGATATCGTCCTGCGCTCGGCGCGCGACGGAATAACTATCACGTTGATATCAAAATTCTTCAACAGCTCCTGAACTTTAGTTGCGATAGCTCCGGCTCCGATAAGGGCGACGGTCTCGCCGTAGGCTCCGCGTCCGATGCACTCTCTTGCGGTCTTCCTTCCTTCGGGACTGGTGAACTTGTTCAAGCCTCTGAAATATCCCTTGAGAGAGAGGATTATCTGCGCCACGGTAAACTCTGCCACAGGAACCGCATTGGCCTGCCACGCACTCAAGACAGGAATATTGCAGGCAAAGAACGGACGGGCAAAATAATCAGTCGCACCTGCTCCGTAATAGACAGCCTTGAGCTTGGGAAGTCTTGTTCTGATCTCCTCTTCGCTCAACGCGGGCATACCCCAGGTCGAAAAGATATATTCAGTATCGCTGTAATCCCCGGCAACGAACATATCATAGGTGACCACTTCGTCAGAGATATCGGCGTTCTGACGGATGCGCTCTATGTTTTTCTCGCCGTAAACGAGAGGCAGCTTTGCCGTTTGATTGCAAAGAAAAATCGCTTTGGGTTTACTCATTTTTTTCTCCATAATTTTTGTTTGGGTTATATTTATCTTTCAACTCTTCTCTTAATTTCTGCCAATAGGCAAGGCGTTTTGATATCTCGCGCTCAAAACCGCGCTCAAAAGGACGGTAAAACACCCGTCTGCCCATCTTTTCCGGGAAATAATCCTGTCCGGAAAATCCATCCGGAGTATCGTGATCGTACATATACCCCTTGTTGTATCCCAGCTCCTTCATAAGCTTGGTCGGAGCATTGAGTATATGAGCCGGAGGCGTCAGGCTGCTGAATTCAGCCGCTGCTTTTGCCGCCGCGATATGCGCCGTCTCTGCCGCATTGGACTTGGGACAGGTCGCAAGAAAAATCACAAGATTGGTTATGGCAAGGTCTCCTTCAGGGCTGCCCAGACGCTCATAGGCATCCCACGCCGCGATCGCCGTCTGGAGTGCCATCGGATCGGCAAGTCCCACATCTTCGACTGCAAAACGGGTAAGGCGGCGCAGAATATAAATCGGGTCTTCGCCTCCGGAAATCATTCTCGCCATCCAGTAAAGAGCGGCATCGCAATCGCTTCCGCGCAGGCTTTTGTGGAGCGCGCTTATAAGATTGTAGTGCCCCTCCCGGTCTTTGTCGTAGATAGGACTGCGCTGCTGAACGACATTGAGCATCTGTTCAACATCGAGCACCTCTCCGGGACGGGCGAGATCGTAAACAGTCTCCATGAGGTTGATGAAATATCTTCCGTCTCCATCGGCAAGACCTGCAAGACGCGCCCGCGCCCCGGAGGTGAGCGGAAGCTCTTTCTTCATAATATCTTCCGCCCTTGCGGCAAGCTGTTCGAGAGCATTCTCGGAAAGCGGTTTCAACACAAAAACTTTGCAGCGCGACAACAACGCCGAATTGAGTTCAAAGGAGGGATTTTCGGTCGTTGCTCCCACCAGCACAACAGTTCCGTTTTCCACATAGGGAAGAAAACCATCCTGCTGGGCGCGGTTGAAACGGTGTATCTCATCGACGAAAAGAAGCGTTCCCTGCCCGCATTGCCGGCGGTGTTCCGCCTCGTTGAAGGCTTTGCGCAAATCTGCGACTCCGGAAAACACTGCCGAAAGCGCGACAAAATGGAGTTTTCCATTATTGGCAAGTATCTTTGCGAGCGTGGTCTTTCCGCATCCCGGAGGTCCCCACAAAATGAAACTTGAGATATTTCCGGTATCGATCATGCGGCGCAAAGGCGCATCAGCTCCGAGCAGATGATCCTGTCCTACGACATCGCTGATGCTTTCAGGACGCATCCTGTCCGCGAGGGGGCGGCTGACATTGGAGGAAAACAAGCTGTCCTGCAAACCGTTCATATTTCATTCTCCCACAAAGAATAAGGATGTTTACTGAGTGCTCCGTTGGAATACCGGGGAACCATGCTCACATCCTCGCCTGTCCAATCCGGAACAGTGTACTGCATATCAGGATACGGCAGCTCTATTTCGGCGGTAAAAAGTCCTTTATTCAGACCGAGGTATTCATCTATTTCCCAGACAAGACCGTTTTCCGCCGGAACATAATGACGTATTTTTTCAACGACCCTTGTTCCGCAGAACTCTTCGAGCATAGATCGGACGTCTTCGACAGGAACACGGTACTCAAACTCGCTGCGGACCAAATTATCGCTGCATTTGCCCTTTATGGTGAGAAATCCCTCATCACCTGAGATACGGGCTCTGACGGTGACTCCGGAGGAAGGAAAATATCCCTGCGTGATCGGCACGGAGCGGGTGACAAGTTCTCTCCAACTGTCACTCTTCAACAGATATTTCCGTTCGATTTCCTGCGCCATGATAGATCCCGCCTAAAAATTTTCATTCAAAAGCTCTGAATAGGTCTTGAAGTGGAGCTTTGCACACTTTTCAAACACTTCCTTCCCCTGCCCGGCAAGCAGCTGCCTGCCGACAGAACGCACCTTTGAGCCGCCTCCGCGCGGAAGCTCCACGCCGATCTCTTCGCTCAATTTGTTCATGGCATAAAGAAATCCGTCGCGGGCAAGGATACTCGCCGCCGCGACCGCGACATCGCTTTCAGCACGCACCTGCTGGTCGAGCTTGATCGAGCGTCCACGCGTCATAAGCGCACGGCGGATAAGGCTCTCATTGCCGAACTTATCCGACAGCATACGCGGACAATCCGGAACTGCCGCCAGCAGATTTTCGATCACCCTTGCGTGACCCCACGCCAGAAGGCGGTTGAGGTTGCCTATCTCGGAATAGAGCCGGTTATAGGTTTCAGGCTTTATCATAACGACCGTATGCGCCGATCCGACGATGCGCCGGATACCCTGCGCAAGCTGGGTGATGCGTTTTCCGGAAGAGACCTGCTTCGAGTCGCATACTCCGAGCCCGCGCAGCAGCGATGCGGTATCTTCGTTGACACAGCACCCGGCGATGACGAGCGGACCGAAAAAATCGCCCTTTCCGCTCTCATCTATGCCGCCATGCGGAGAAAACTCATCAGGAGCGGCTCCTGCGGTATCCTGAATACCTGCGTTCCATGTTTTGAGTATCTCCGGCTCGAGGATAAAGCTCACAAAATCCGGAGCATTTGCCCCCTGCACGACCAGTTTGCCGCTGAGGTAGGATATGATAGTCAGTTTCTCTCCTGATATGCGATAGCGGGCATACGGAGCTTCTCCGATGCTCCACCCGCGGTCAAGAGCGTAACTTCTGATCATTTCAGACTGCTCTGGAGTGATATTATAAACGTTTCCAGCGGCTTTGCCAGCCATTTTGTTTACCTCCGGTTCAAAAAAATATATTCCGTCACGATAATAATATACACCTCTTTGCCGCAATACTGCAAGCTATTGTTGTTATTTCGTGCAAAAAAAGCGTTTTTTTACTTGCGAAAAGAACAAATCACCGTTATATTATTTATAATATAATAGTATATGAGTGAAACTGTACCGCTTTCCGGCGGTCGAACCAAAGAAAGTTGATTTATGAGCGACCTTAATCAGAAGGATATTCCGCTGGATATTGAAGAGATCATGCATACCGCATATCTCCAATACTCCCTCAGCGTAAACGTCGGACGCGCGGTCCCTGATGTGCGCGACGGCCTCAAACCGGTAAACCGCCGTATTCTCTTTGCCATGCGCAAAAACGGTTGGGGAAAAAGCCACAAGACCGTAAAGAGCGCAAAAGTGGTCGGAGAAGTCATGGGTAATTACCACCCGCACGGAGACTCCTCCATCTACGACGCCCTGGTGCGTCTCGCGCAGCCCTTTTCAATGCGCCATTGCCTCATCGAGGGTCAGGGAAACTTCGGAACCGATGACGGCGACCCCGCCGCAGCCAGCCGTTACACCGAGTGCCGCATGGAGCGTCTCGGAGAAGAGCTGCTCGCAGATATCGAAAAAGACACCGTGGATATGATGCCCACCTTCGACGAATCAGATGTCGAACCCGTGGTGCTCCCTGCCAAATACCCCCAGCTCCTCGTCAACGGAACTACCGGTATCGGTGTGGGTATGGCTACCAACATCCCTCCGCACAACCTCGGAGAAGTCATCGATGCGACGATCAGACTCCTGGACAACCCCGAATCCACCGTCGATGAGCTTATGGAGTGCCTTCCCGGTCCCGACTTCCCGACCGGAGCGATCATCCGCGGCCGCTGGAGTATGCGTCAATTCTATCAGACCGGACGCGGCAGTGTAAAAGTCCGTGCAAAAGCTGATATCATCGAAAAAAACGGCCACGAGCAAATCATCATCAGCGAGATCCCCTTCGCCATCAACAAGGCGCAGCAGGTCGTCCGCATCGGTGAACTCGTAAGAGACAAGATCATCACCGGAATATCCGGACTGCGCGATGAATCAAGTGACCGCAACGGAACCCGCATCGTCATCGATATCAAACGCGGTTCGATGGGGCAAGTCGTTCTCAATCAGATTTTCAGTCACACCATGCTTGAGACCACCATCGGATGCACCATGCTGGTCGTCGATCACAACCGTCCGCGCATCATGAACCTGGCGGAGGTGCTTCAAGCCTATATCGACCACCGCCTCGAAGTCATCGTGCGCCGCACCAACTTCGACCTCAAAAAAGCACACGCAAGAGCGCACATCGTTTCCGGTCTGCTCAAAGCCCTCGCCAGCATCGACGATATCGTCAAAGTCATCCGCGGAGCTGAAAACCGCCAGGATGCCAACGAAAAACTCATCGCCCGCTGGGGCTTCAGCCAGGCTCAAACCAACGAGATCCTCAACATGCGACTGCATCAGCTCACCCACCTCTCCGGAGTCGAACTCGAAAACGAGATGGCTGAGCTCAACGCACAGATCGAATACTTCAACAGCATCCTCGCCAGCCGCGACAAGCGCATCGAGATCATCAAGGAGGAGCTGACCGATATCCGCACCCGCTATGCAACTCCGCGTCTCACCGAGATCACCATCGATGACTCGGATCTCAACATCGCGGATATGATTCCGCGCCACAGCTGCGTCATCACCGTCTCCAACACCGGATACATCAAACGCGTTCCGGCGGACACCTATCAGACTCAGCACCGCGGCGGCAAGGGAATCATCGGAATGAAGACCAAAGAAGAGGATTATGTCGAACACCTCTTCAACGCAAACAGCCACGATCTCATCTTCTTCTTCACCGACCGCGGCTTCATGCACTGGCTAAATGTCTATGAGATTCCCGAGGGCTCACGCACCGGAAACGGCAAAGCCATCGTCAACCTCATCAAAATCGAACCCGGAGAAAAGATCTGCGCCATGCTCACAGTAACCCGCGAGGAGCTGGAAGATCCGGATAAGTTCATCGTTATGGCTTCCAAACGCGGCTACATCAAGAAGAGCGAACTTGCTCTCTTCAAGAACCTGCGCCGCATCGGTCTGCGCGCCCTCGTCATCGAGGAAGACGACGACCTTATCGGAGCCGCAGTTGGCGCAAACGGAAACGAAGTCCTGCTCTCCACCAAACTCGGTATGGCGTGCCGCTTCGATCTCTCTGACGAACAGATCCGTCCGATGGGACGTACCGCACGCGGAGTAACCGGTATGCGCTTCAAGCTTGAGGGCGACGAGGTCGTAAGCCTCGAAGTCATCCGGGAGAGCCTTTTCGATGAAGTCGAACCTGAAGACGCTGAAGAAGCAGATATTCCGGAAACCGACGAAGAGGGAACAGAAGAGATTTACGGTGTCGGTCCCGAGGTGCTCGTCGTCACCGACGGCGGCATGGGAAAACGCTCCTTCGTCGCCAACTACCGCAAAACCAACCGCGGAGCCAAGGGTGTAGTGAGCATCAGAATGCGCGAAAACGAAAGCGTCATCAGCGTTCTGCAGATCACCGACAGCGATGAAGTCCTGCTGAGCACCGAGCGCGGACAGCTCTCACGCATTCCGGCAGGAGAGATCCGCCGCATCGGACGCGTCGGACGCGGAGTCAAAATCATGAACCTCAACGAAGGTGACCGCATCACCGGCGTCGCCAAACTCATCGAGGTTGCCGGTTCAAAAGCAGTTGCCTCTCAGGAGACCGATTCTGAGACCGCTTCTGAAATTACTCCTGACACCGCTTCAACGGAAAACGTAAACACTCAGGAACAGGAAAACAACTCAAATGAGTAAAATCCCCTTGATAATGGGGATCGTAAATGCCACCGGAAACTCGTTCAGCGAGGGAGCGTCAAGCGATCCCGCAAGCGCGCTTGACCGTGCGCTCAAGCTGATCGACGCCGGGGCAGATATCATCGACGTCGGGGCTGAGTCAACCCGCCCCGGCGCAGAAGATGTTCCGGAAGCTGAGGAGCGTGAACGCATCGGGAAACTTGTAAAGTCTCTCAATCAGTTGCGTCCCTCAACTCCGGTATCGGTCGATACCCGCCGCAGTTCAACTGCCAGGGCAGCACTCGATTGCGGAGCAAAGTACATCAACGATGTATCAATGCTCAGATTCGACTGCGAAATGGCAAATATCACGGCGGAATACGGCGCAGCACTGATACTGTGTCACTCCCGCGGAACTCCGCAAAATATGCGTAACAATGAGTTCTGCTCCTACAACGACGTTGTGGAAGAGGTAGTACAGGAGCTGGCTGCGGCGGCAGAATACGCAAAACACTGCGGAGTCGGAGAACTGATCTTTGATCCCGGTTTCGGTTTTGCCAAAAGCGTCTCTCAGCAGATGGATATGCTCAGAAACGCAAACGCCTTCACCCGGATGGGAAAAACTCTCGCCGGTGTGTCGCGCAAATCCTTTCTCGGTGCCGTCACCGGTGAGGATGATCCGGCAGAGCGTCAGGGTTCCACTCTGGCTGCCGAGCTGCATTTGGCTGCGTGCGGAATAGATATCATCCGCACTCATAACGTAAAAATGCTCCGTGATGCGCTCACGGTCAAAAATATGATTGACAGTTGATATGGTTTGGACAAATATTATTCCGCTGCTTGCCGAGGGCATTCAGATAGCGATACTGTTCGTCGCTATCTACGGTTTTCTCTATTTTCTGAGAAAAAGCCGCGGATTGCAAGTTTTTGTTGGAATTATTGTCGCAGCTTTCGTACTCAGCATGATACTGCGCATCAAAGGACTGCAGTTTGATGTATTGGAGCACCTTGTTGACGTTATCCTAAACTCTCTCTTTATTGCGCTGATCATAATCTTCCAGCCTGAGCTGCGCCGAGCGCTCGCCGAACTCGGAAGTTTTTCCGCATGGCAGGGCAAACGCAAACGCGAACTCATCGTCGAGATCGTTACCGCCGCCAGCGACATGGCACGCAGAAAATGCGGAGCGATCATCGTCATCGAACGCAACACCCAACTGCAAAACTATATAGAAGATTCAGTTATGCTGGATGCAAAAGTCCACTATCTGTTACTTGAATCAATATTTTATCCAAAATCTCCGCTGCATGACGGAGCGGTCATAATCCGTAAAGACAAGATACTTGCCGCACGCGTTATCCTTCCATTGATCACAAACGCAGAAATCTCAAAATACCTCGGAACCCGACACCGCGCTGCACTCGGAATATCAGAAGAGAGCGATGCCGTGACCGTTGTTGTCTCTGAGGAAACCGGTTCTCTCAGCATCACTTATAAAGGAACCATACACCGCGATATATCGTCGCGCGACATGGAAAATCTTCTGGAAAAACTGCTCATTCTCAAAGATGACCACGAGCTCTCTGAAGCTGTCATGATGCTGGATGACAACAACGATTCAGAAAACAACTCCCAGGAGAAGAGACAATGAATATTCTCAAACAACTTTTCCTGCATGATGGACTCCGCAAAGCATTTGCCCTGCTGCTTGCGCTGATTCTGTATTACGGAATTCTTTCCGGCATCAGCGAAGAGAAGGTATTCAATGATGTTCCGGTGAATATAACTCTGGCAGATGGACTGTGGGGCAACGTTCAGGATATCAAAACCCAAATCACCGTAAAAGGTTCCGCAAGCACTCTTAAGGAACTCACTTCCGGTGATTTTGCAGCAAAACTTGAAGTCAACCGCAATCACCTCGTTGGAGGAAACTCTTATTCGGTCGAACTCAAACCGTCAATGTTCACCCATCCGAGGGGTGTCAAAATAAAAAAATGCGGCAGTATCAATCTGACTCTGGACACGATCATCAAACGTCAGATACCTGTTGAGGTAAAATATACTGGTTCGCTCAATAAAAACTACTCCATCACAAGCAGCACAGCAACTCCAGCTTTCGTCACCGTGGAAGGACCTGAAAATCTTGTCAACGCAATGACACATATCGATACATCAAAAATTCCGCTCTCGGAAACGGTTTTTGACTCTTTTGATTTTAATACAAAGCTCGCTCCGCAAAGCGAAATCAAAATCGTTCCCAAAGAGATACTCGTCAAAACCTCTATCGCAAGAAAATTCGGCGAGCGTACGTTCAAAGGAATTCCTGTTCTGCTGCTGGCAAATTCAAGCAAACTCGATATTTCTTTTGTGAACGCAGCAACCGTGGATGTTGTTGTATCCGGTCCTCCGTACAATCTAGCGGGACTCATGCCCGAACATTTCAAGCCATACGTCGATGCTTCAAAAATAACTTCTCAGGGAACCAAATTGCTGGCGGTCGATTGTTTTTCTGAAGCAGAAGGAGTCACGGTCAAATCAGTATTTCCACAAAAAATAGAAGTTAAGGCAACTGAAAAGTAAAAACTTATAATACTATATATAAATATATCAAAAAAGAAAGGTAAAAAAATGATCATCAAAAAACTCAACGCGGTGTTTCACCGTCACAGCCGCTGGCTCTTTGGAGCCTTCACCATCGTCATCATCGTATCGTTCCTCGGATTCCTCACTCCGGGAACCTTCGGTCTGGAGTCTGTCCAGAGCGGTGACTCCATCGGAACCGCGTACGGTAAGAAGGTAACCTACAACGATCTGCGCAACACCAGCTTGAAAATGCAGATCTTCGTCGAACTCGTGTACGGCGCACAGATGCGCAATATGGAAAACGCCGAGATCTTCAACCAGTTCTGCCTGCTTGCCAAGGCTGACGCTCTCGGAATCACCGCCTCCGATAAAGAGGTCGCCGATCTTATCCGCAAGGTTCCGGCATTCCAGACCAATAAAGAGTTTGATCCCGCCAAGCGTCAGGACATCATCAAAAAGATGCGTTCCAACGGTTTTACCGAAGAGCTCATCAATGACAGCTTCAGAGATCAGGTCATCGTTTCCAAGCTCCAGAACGAGCTCTCGCGCGGAATCACCGTTTCAGACAACGAAGCCGAGACACTCTTCCGCAGCCTCAACGCCACCAACACTCTCAAGATCGCCGAGTTCAAAATCCAGGCTCCAGCGGTCAAAAATCTCAAAGAGAGCGAAGTACAGAACTACTTTGTCGCCAATCGCGCAAATTATACCATTCCGGGATATGTCGGAGCTCTCATCGTTGAGTTTCCGTACAGCAAATACCTGAAGCAGGCACAGAAAGATGCTGCTGATGTCAAAGCTCTCGAGCAGTTCTTCCGCAGCAATATCCTCGAATTCGCCACCGAAAAGAACCCTGCTCCCAAGTTTGCCGATGTCAAAGCGGCTGTCACCAAAAAATTCATCGACTCAAAGTGTGAATTTCTCGCCCGCAAAGCCGGTTACGACTTCGCCTCCGCCGTTTATGAGGAGAGCAACGGAAAAGATGAAAAGACCCAGCTCTCAACTTTCGCAAAAAAGGCTTCCGAGCTGAAATACAAAGTTATCTCTGCCGCTCCCGTCAAATTCAGCAGCGAGACCATCGGCAAGATCAAAAATGCCGAGCTTGTCCGTCAGCTCGCCCGCACCTCCGGAAACAGCCTCGTGACCAACGCCGTCAACGGAGACAAAGCCGTTTATGTCGCTATCGCCTGCAACCGCAAGGCTCCGCGCAAAGCTGAACTCAAAGAGGTCGCTGCCGAAGTCAAAAAGGATTGTGCACAGGCTATCGGAAGAAGAAAAGCCGAAGAGCAGGCTCAGAAAGCCTTTGCCGAGATGATGAAGATCGCCGATCCCGCCAAACGTGAAGCCGCCTTCTCCAAACTTGTTGCCAAAGGTCAGGTCAAGACTGTCAGCTGCTCCATGATCGATCTTCCCAACGATCCCAACGCCTACGCCGCTGCCCACAGCGCACTCAACCTCAAGGTCGGAGATGTCGCCCAGCCCGTTCCGGTTGCCGGAGGAAGCATTCTTGTCATGCTCTCAAAACGCACTCCCGCAGACCTCAAGAAGTTCGCCGCAGAAAAGGATAAGTACATCGCCATCTGCCGCAACCGCAAATTCCAGCTTGCGGTCCTCGCCATTCAGGAGGATATCAGCAAGAACTGCACCTTTGCAGAGCCCCAGGCGCAGAACTGACAGTTTTCCACGGAGTAGCCCATGCCCCAGACTACAAGGGAAAATCCTGAGCCGCACTTCGCGCTCGGCCGCCAGATGACGGTCGAGTATTACGAGTGCGACTCAGCAACCATCACCGACGCTCCGCTGATGGAAAAGATTTTTGTCAACGCAGCCAAAGCCTCAGGCGCAACGGTCATATCCTCGGATTTTCACCGTTTTGATCCCCAGGGTGTAAGCGGAGTCGTTGTCATATCTGAGTCGCATTTCGCCGTCCACGCCTGGCCCGAGTACGGATATGCTGCCGTTGATCTTTTCACCTGCGGAGAAAACATCGATTTCGACATTGCTGTTTCCGAAATAAAAACAGGAATGCAGAGCCGCAGCCACATCATTTCAAGTCTGGTCTGCCGCGGAATCCTCAACGGTTCAGGAGTCGAACGCATACGTCCGATCAGGGAAGATGACGATTGTCACGCCTTCCAGCTCTCATGGCAGACGCGGTTCAATGAGACAAAGGCTCGGGGATTTTCCAACTCAATAGACCTTTACAACTGCGAGATACAGGACAGAGACTCCATCGAAGCAGCCGTAAGAGAGTATTCAGCCAACCTCGTCGGAGTCATCGGCAAGGAAGCTGTTTCAGACTGCTGCATCGTGTCAGGAGCCGACAGCATCGACTTCATCCGTCAATATGCCGGAGCGAGCCTGTCCGGAACTGTCAAAATCGACGGTTCAACCGCTTATATCGACCTGAGAACCGAAGGGTTCTTCAATCCGCATGAAGCATCTGAGCTTGCCATGCGCTGTTTCAAAAGCCAATACTACAGAATGCAACCAAACGTCCGGCAATAAGTCCGGAACATAATTACAGGAGAAATTTACCATGTCAGAACTCGAACAGAAAATCGTTTCCCGCCTCGAAGAACTCAGAGTCCATCTCCAGGCCGACGGCGGAGACCTCGAAATCGTCTCTATCAAAGAGAAAGTCGTCGAACTCAAGCTCCGCGGAGCCTGCGGCTGCTGCCCCCACGCCACCGCCACCATCAAAGGTGGTCTCGAGCGTATCCTCCGCGAAGAGATCGATCCCGAGATCACTATCGAACGCGTGATGTAATAGTTTTCATCAGCCCCGAAGGAGGGGCTGTTGCAAAACCTTATTGTTTCAGCATCGTATGGTGAGGAAGTTTAAGAGGCTGCTTGCCTCTTAAAAATCTCCCGGCAGGGGAGAGTCCCCTGCACCTCTGGACACATGATTTTGAATAAAATCATGTGTCCGACGCTTTTTTGGGGAGGATTGGGTATTTTGACTTCGGTTCTTTTTACTGCCGCGTTCCGCTCCCGGCTTCATCCGCCTCTTCCCTGCGTTCGGCTCCGGGCGGCATAGTAGCCGCCCCTGAGCAGCCTTTTCTGGCTGCTCAGGCACTCACATCCGTGCGATGCGCAAGGGTGGATTTCATCCCCCCTTTGAACCCCC
>SUVY01000042.1 GCA_015061775.1 Lentisphaerota bacterium
TTCGCTTTTCTTGAAAGGGTGAGAGGGGCGCGGGGAGAGAGGGAAAACTTCTTTTCTCGCGAAAAGAAGTTTTCCCGCTTTCCCCGCATCATCTCCCCATATCGAGAACAATGCTTTTCAGAATAATGTAGTACATATATCCAGCCATTTCAAGCAGAAAAGCGGATTTTATTATAAAAGCCGCACGTGAGGCTTGAAAAAGAGGCTTTTCTGTGATACATTATGTTCAATTTATCCAACCGCATTTATTCAAGTGAGAAGAAAATGGAAAACACAAATTACAGCATCCGCAGTCTTGCGGCGGAAATCGGTAAGGATCCGAAAAACTTTACCAAGAGCGATATCATCAAATTTATCATGGATAACGATATCCGCCACGTCAACTTCCAGTATCCCGCCGGAGACGGACGCCTCAAGACCTTGAATTTTGTCATCAATGACGCAGCTTATCTCGAGGAGATCCTCTCCTGCGGAGAGCGCGTTGACGGTTCAAGTCTCTTCCCCTTCATCGAGGCTAACAACAGCGATCTTTATGTGGTTCCGCGCTTCAGAACTGCCTATATGGATCCCTTCTGCGAGCTGCCGACCATCAACTTCCTCTGCGCGTTCTTCAATAAGGACGGAAATCCGCTCGAGAGCTCTCCGGAGTACACTCTGCACAAGGCGTGCGAAGCCTTCACCAAGGCGACCGGCAGAGAGTTTCAGGCTATGGGCGAGCTCGAGTACTACGTCATCGCTCAGGATGAGGAGGTCTATCAGGCTGTCGATCAGAAGGGCTATCACGAGTCTGCTCCCTACGCCAAGTTCGGCGAGTTCCGTCAGCTCTGCATGAACTACATCGCCCAGGCGGGCGGAAAGATCAAATACGGTCACTCCGAAGTCGGAAACTTCACCCTTGACGGCAAGATCTACGAGCAGAATGAGATCGAGTTCCTTCCGGTGAACGCCGAGGAGGCTGCCGAGCAGCTGACCATCGCCAAGTGGATCATCCGCAACCTCGCCTATCAGGAGGGACTTGATGTCACCTTCGCTCCCAAGATCACCGTCGGAAAAGCCGGTTCCGGACTCCACGTCCACTTCCGCGTCATGAAGGACGGTCTCAATCAGATGCTCAAGGACGGAGCTCTTTCAGACGATGCCAAGCGCGCCATCGCCGGACTTATGATGCTCGCTCCGTCGATCACTGCGTTCGGAAACACCAACCCGACCTCATATTTCCGTCTGGTTCCCCACCAGGAGGCTCCGACCAACGTCTGCTGGGGAGACCGCAACCGCTCCGTGCTGGTTCGCGTTCCGCTCGGCTGGACAAGCAAGAAGGACCTCTGCAGCCAGGCTAACCCCGGAGAGCCCTCAGCTCAGTATGACACCACCCAGAAGCAGACCGTTGAGATGCGTTCTCCTGACGGCTCCGCCAACGTCTATCTGCTGATTGCCGGACTTGCCGTTGCCTGCCGTTACGGATTTGAGAGTGCCAATGCGCTCGAAGTTGCCGAGAAGACCTATGTCAACGTCAATATCCATAAAGACGAGAACAAGAGCATCCTCGATACTCTGAGCGTCCTGCCCGACAGCTGCGCGGCATCAGCCGACTGCCTCGCCGAGCAGCGTGCGATCTACGAGGCCGAGGGAGTCTTTGCCCCCGCGATGATCGACGGAATCATTGCCGGACTCAAAGCGTTCAACGACCGCACTCTGCGTGCCGACATCGGCAACGACCAGAAAAAGATCCTCGCTCTGGTGGAAGAGTATTTCCACTGCGGATAATACATCTCTGCTGCATTTAAAAACGTCTGTCCTCCCCGGGCAGGCGTTTTTTTGTGCCTATGTTCGCAGCGAGCAGCTGTTAAATTGTTGATTTGAATAAGATTGCAGGGAGCGATAAGGCAGACGTAAGGTGTTTTGGAGACAGCAAGACACTGATGTTACTTAACGTTTAATACCTATGATATTAAAAAATCGCAGAAAAATATTGTAAGAGCTTGAAAAAATGTTTTTTTGTGCAATATTATAGTTGGTGTTTTTTATAGACACTTGATGATTTACAACCGTTATATTTCAGCAAATACACTCTGAAACCGACCAAGTAGAATAGTTGTTTTTGCGTTGAATTAGGTGAAATATATCCGGCTGGATTGTGTCCACACATCTTGCCGGACGTTTTCGAGTATTTTTCAGCGCAGGCTCTTGGTCGGGCCTCAGAGTGTATGTTCGGGAGCGTTCGGTTTTTTTGTTGCCGAATTTTTCCGGACGTGCAGGCAATGGCCAAGGCATGTCTCTTTTGTTTTTCCGTTTTTAGCCGCGGTATTCCTGCAAATGAATACTGCGGTATTTTTTTTGCAATCAAAAATTTTATATAATAAATATTTACTGGAGAGCGCAAATGGATCCTATCACAAGCGGACAAACATCGAGCAACATAACTCTGAAAGATGATTTTCTGAGAATATACTCTGGCGGTGTGGCTGATTTTACTACAGTTGGAAATAATGGCAGTATGCATATTTCCGGTGGGGGAATAGCAAGTAATACTACCGTAAATGGTGGTGGATCAGCTTTTATGCATGTTTCCTCCGGCGGATCTGCTCATATTACAACCGTCAATAATAACGGCAATATGTATGTGTTGGATGGTGGAAAAGCTACCATTATTTCGATTGCCGGAGGAAATGTATATCTTAATGGAGGTACTGCCGAAAGTAACACCATTCTCAATGGTGGCGATTTGCACGTAAACCAAGGGGGCAGCGCCAATTCCAATACTGTGTCTGCCGGCGGTAATATGCATGTGAATTCCGGTGGCAAAGCGACTGATATTGAAATCGTGTCTGGCGGTACACTCAATGTCAACGCCAACGGCAGCGCATCCAATATTATGGTGAGTTCCGGAGCCAGGTTGAATCTCAATACCTTGGGTACTGCGCAAAACATTACTGAAAACGGCGGATATGTAAATCTTGCTGGTGATGGTATCACCTATACGTTTGTTTCCAACACAATCAGCGGTCTTGACTTGCGCAATTCGATGACCGTTCACAAAAACACTATCGCGGTATCAACTACGGTTAACGGCGGTCTGATAGATGTTTTTTCAGGCGGTATCATCAATAATACACTTGTTAATAGCGGAACTGTAAGAATTAAAACTGGTGCGAGTGCCGGATATATCGCTCCTGCCGCGGGCGGTGGAGACATTGGCGACGGTGGAGAAATCGGTGATGGCGGAGATATTGCTGACGGTGAGGATATTTCATCGGCTGCCATAACTGTCAACAATGGCGGTTATTTGTATGTCTCCTCCGGTGGTTATGTGACCGAAATCGTGGAAAACGGCGGTTATGTTGAAATTGCCGACGGAGCTAACGTAACTTTTGCCTCTCACACAATCCAGGGCGTGAATGTGAGTGGTACCACTATGACCGTGCACTCCAATACAACTGCTTTGCTTACGGTTGTTGATTATGCTGCTGCTATGCATATTTCTTCAGGTGGTGTTGCTAACAGCACAACGTTAAGCGGTATCCGTGCTTATATGTATGTTTCTTCAGGTGGTGTTGCAAACGATACAAATCTTAATTTGTATGGTAATTTATATATCTATAATGGAGCCGTAGCGAGCAATACTACATTAAATCATGACTCATCACATATGTACGTTTACGGTTCTGCCAATGATACCGTGATAAATGATGGCGCGCTAGCTGTTTCTTCCGGTGGTGTTGCCAATAACACTATTGTGAATGCCTGGTTGGGTACTCCGGGGTTTTCTTATCATGGATTCATGATATCTAGTGGTGCAATTGCAAGCAATACGGTTGTCAATAGTGGCGGCGGAATGTCAGTAGCAGGTGTCGCCGTTGATACTGTTCTCAGCGGCGGTGCTGAAATGTCTATAGGTAGCGGCGGTGTCCACAGCGGCAGTTTGCAGGTCCACAGCGGTGCAACCATCAGTGTCGCGGAAGGGGGAAGAATCGACTTTACGCTTATAGGAAGAACGCCGAAAGATGATTATATTGTAAATGATTATGCATTTATACAGGGCTCTCCGACCTACACCATCACCGTATCTGCCGATCAGGCGATAGGAACTTATAAACTCCTCGGTCATGTTGGAGATGCTACAAAAATAAAGGAAGTTAAAGTCCTCTGCGACTCAATGGTGGCTTATGGAGTTACTCTCACCATCAATGGCGGATCAAAATTCGCTAATGACGGAATGAGTTATGAGCTGCTCTGGAACGAGGTTGATGCAGATATCACGCTGGTAGTCAAAGGTGAAACGTTCGTTACACCAGATACCCCCGAGGCAGACAAGCCGACAAACGTTACATTCGCCAACGGCAAAGTATTGTACGTTTCCGGAGGTTCCGTATCAAACGTCACCATCGGAACCAGCGGTTTTATGCATATTCAGGAAAGCTCCGGAGTCAATGGTTCAGCCGACAGTACCACGCTGCTCGAGTCCGGTACGATCTATGTGTCAAACGGTATTCTTACCAACACCACCGTAAGCGGAGGTAATTTGCACGTTTATCCTGCCGGTTCGGTGCAGAGTACCGTTATCAGCTCAGGCGGAAGCGTTCATCTTTCCGGAGGCAAAGCCGACACCACTACTGTGAGCGGCGGCGATATTTATATCTATGCCGGAGGCTCCGCAAACAGTACCACGCTCAACGCCAACGGCGATATGCATATCTATACGGGTGGTGTTGCCACCAATACAACAGCAGATGCCAACGGAACTGTTTTTGTCTCCGGCGGTTCAGCTGATGTTATCGATGTCAACGCAGGTGGAGACATTCAGGTCATCAGCGGAAACGTCACCAATGCCACATTGAACTCATCTGCCGCAATGCACGTTTCAGGCGGTGCAGTTGACGGAACAATAGTTGCCGGTGGAGCTGTTTTCGTCAGCAACGGTAATGTGACCAATACAACGCTCGACGCACAGGGCACATTCAACGTTTACGGCGGTACGGTCGATACTGTAACTGCTGACGGCAATATTTCTCTCTCCGGCGGTTCAGTTATCAACGCTTCTGTCAATGGCAACATGAATGTAGCAGGAGGCAGCGCGGCAAAGACAACTGTCAATGGCTCTGGTACATTGAATTTGATAGCAGGTAACGTATCTGAGACTGCCGTCGATGGAAAAATGAACGTTTCCGGAGGAAAAGCAAGCGGTACTACTGTCAATGGCTCTGGCGTTCTCGAGGTCTTCGGCGGTACGGTCGATGGTACTGATATCAATGGTATAATGAATGTTTCAGGTGGCAGTGCGGTAAATACTGTTGTCAATACTTCAGGTAAAATGAGTGTCGATGGCGGCTATGCGGTAAATACGACTGTTGATGGAGTGCTGAATCTTTTCCGCGGTAACGTGACATCTGCCGCTGTCAACGGCGTTGCGTCGATTTTCGGCGGTTCCGCAAGTGAAACTGCTGTTAATGGAGTGTTGAATGTTTCCGGAGGAGTTGTAGATGGTACAACTATCAACGCCTCTGGTTCGGTGAACGCTTTCGGCGGAGTCTTATTTGATACTGCCGTCACTTCCGGCGGATCTCTTCTGCTTTCCAGCGGCAGTATCCACACCGGAACCTTGAGTCTTTCTGCCGGTGCATCAGTTACAGCATACGAGGGATCTGTTATCGACTTCGATCTTGTCAATGGTTTCCTCTCTGATGACTTTATCATCAACGATGCCTCTCTTATTACCGGAGCTCCGACATACACCATCACCATTTCGGCAGATCAGGCTATCGGTACATATAAGCTTGCCGGTAATGCCGCGCTTGTCAATGGGGTAAACATCACTGTAATGTGTGAAAATGAAAAGTTTTGCACAATTACCGTCAACGGCGATAGATTTTCCGACCCAGATGAAATCTATTACAAAGTTTTCCTCGGGGAAGATAATAATCTTTACTTCGATATCAACGGAGATGACTTCATCACCAATGGCGCAGTTGAAAACAATAAAACCGTTAAAAACAGAAAAACGCTTTATGTTTCCGGCGGTACCGTCAATAATACTACCGTCAATTCTGGCGGTAAACTTTATATCCAGGATGGCGGTCTTGCTAACGTTACCGATGTTTCCGGCGAAATGTTTATCCAGTCAGGAGGTCTCGCAAACGCAACAACTGTCAACTCCGGCGCAACGCTGGATGTTCAGTCCGGTGGTGTGGCATCCGGAGCAACCGTCAATTCCGGAGCAAAGGTGTCGGTTTTCGATGGTGGAGCTATCAATACCGCTGCGATCAATTCCAATGGCAGTATCGACGTTCAATCCGGAGGAAATATCAACAAGGCAACTGTGTATTCTGGCGGTATGCTGAATGTTTCAGGCGGAACTGCTGACAATACGCTCATAAGTTCCGGAGGTAACGCTATTGTCAAATCCGGCGGAACTGCCAAAAATACCCGTGTCAACGACGGCGGCACCATGATCATATCCAGCAGCGGTATTGCGGATAATGTTACCGTATATGCCAGCGGAAGCGTAGTCGTATCCTCCGGAGGTACAGCAGAAAAAGTCAATATCAATCCTGACGGTGAGTTCCGTGTCGCAGCCGGTGGTGTCGCAAACAACGCCAACATTTATCTTGATGGTCAGATGTTCGTTGATTCCGGAGCTGTCGCAAGCGGTGCAACTGTTCATGCCAGCGCGTATATGACCGTTTCCAGCGGAGGTTCTGCTTCGGAAATCAAAGAGAACGGCGGATATGTGTTTGTCGCAGATGGTGCAAATGTCACTTTTGCATCCCATACAGTTAAAAAAGCCGTTCTTGATGATGTTTCCATGACGGTTCACAAGAACACTATCGCAGAAGGTACTGTCGTAAACTCCGGCGGAAATATGCATATTTCAAGCGGCGGTTCGTCGATAGAAGCCACCGTCTGTGAGCGGGGTACTATGCTGCTCTCAAGCGGAGGTTTCGCTGAAAATACACAAATCAATGCGGGAACTCTGGATGCGGCTGATGCGGTTGTCAACGGCACAGTCATAAGCGGTACAAGGTACAGCGGCGGAAAGATGGATGTCCGGGGAGGCGAGGCAAATGATACTGTTATTTCCGCTAACGGTAAGTTGTTTATCTCATCTGAAGCCAAAGCCAATAATACAACTGTCAATGACGGTTACATGAATATCTCTGGCGCAACTGCCAATGATACTGTTGTGAACAGTGGTTTTATGAACGTATCCCAAGGTTCTGTTGCCAACGATACCATAGTCAATGCTAACGGAAATATGTATATCTATGATGGAGCTGTTGCAAAAGATTCTGTCGTTACCGAAGGTACTATGTATATTTCCGGCGGAGCTGCCACCAATACCTCCGTCAACAAAGGCGGAAGTGTCTATATCTTCGATGGTGGCATCCTCAATGGTACGCTCGAAATCGAAAAGGGCGCAAAGGTTTACGCCTACTCCGGAGCTGTGATAGATTTCACCGTTGCGGGAATGACTCCGTCAAACGATTATCTTATCGATAATCTCGGTGCGGTGACAGGAACTCCGACCTATACTATCACCATTTCAGGTAATCAGGCATGTGGAACTTATAACCTTGCTCAAAAAGCTGCAAAGGTTTCCGGAGAACTCGTGTTAAATACAACTTCCGGCAGTCTCGGCACAATTACGGTCAACGGTGATTATGTAAATTACATGGATAAGAAGATAAGACTTTCTAATGTGGATGGTAATTTGCAGCTCTCTGTCAAATCAGACATTGCCGATACCAATATTCTCAACAACGGTGTTTCTCAGATTCTGGCTTGGGACAGCGAGCAGGGAAAAGTGGGATACATTGCTAACGACGGCTCTGTTCCTGCCAAGTGGCGCGGAGTCTGGGAGTGGAGCGGTGCAGAAGCCGACCTCTGGCGCGTTGCCGGAGTCGGACACTTCAAAGGTTCCGAAGTCGATTATGACGGAGTGTTGCTCTATAACGGAGTCGGAAACCGTTTTGCCGCATGGACTGATCTTGGCAAAGGCAGTTACGGTTACGTCAACCTTTGCAAAGTCGATGGTTCTTTCAGCACCCAATGCCTCGCTGATCTTAATGGTAACGAGTATGATGATATCCTGATCTACGATACCAACGGCAGTATCGGCGTCGTTCTCGACGGAACCACCTATAAAGATATCTGGCACGTCAACGCGGGCGAGCAGGCAAAGTGGACTATCGAAGGTGCCGGTTCTTTTGATAACGGCGTTGATAAACTTGTTATGGTCAATAATGAAGATAGTAAAGTCTATCTCTGGACCAATAATAATACTGCGTTTACATCATGGAATTGGAGTGCTGAGTCCATTGGCAAGCTCGAAAGCGGCTGGGAAGTCGCCGCCGTAGGAGACTTTGAAGGTGACGGAATAGACGATATCATGGTGCTCGACCGCAACACCAACAACGTCTGGATATGGGATGACGGAAACAGCCAAACCAAACGCTGGCGCGGAACCCTCGGAGAAGGCTTCGAGATAGAAGCTGCCGGAGACTACAACGGAGACGGCTGCGCCGATCTCCTTCTCCGCGAGCACAACACCGGCTGGGGAGGAATGGGTTACTGGGGCAACGGCTATGCGGGCAACTGGGTCGATCTCGGAGCCCGCATCGAAACCGACATGAAAAGCTCCTTCGATATCATCGCCTGATTACTGGTATCAACCGCTTGCTCCCGGCAGATATTTTTGCCGGGACTTTTTTTTGCTGTCAAACTTGAAAAGAGAGCAGTCGGGTGGTATATTATACCAATTTAGACTGATTATTTTATTATTCATACAGCATAAGGATAATTTTTATGGCAACGCGCGAAGACATCAAGAAGGTATTGATCATCGGTTCCGGTCCCATCATCATCGGTCAGGCTTGTGAGTTCGACTACTCAGGAACTCAGGCATGCAAAGCTCTGCGTGAGAGCGGATACACCGTCGTTCTGGCGAACTCCAACCCCGCTACTATCATGACCGACCCGGATATGGCTGATGCCACCTACATCGAGCCGCTTACCGTTGACAGCGTCGAGCGCATCATTGCCAAAGAGAGACCCGATGCCCTGCTTCCCAACCTCGGCGGACAGACTGCTCTCAACCTCGCCATCTCCCTCCAGGAGGCTGGTATCCTTGAGAAATACAACGTCGCCGTCATCGGTGTCGATCTTGACGCCATCAAACGCGGAGAGGACCGCATCGAATTCAAAGCCACCATGGAGAAACTCGGAGTTCCCATGGCAAAATCTGAGCCCAGCTACTCCGTGGAAGAGGCTGAGAAGATCGCTTCCGAACTCGGATATCCCGTTGTTCTGCGTCCCGCCTACACCATGGGCGGAACCGGCGGCGGAATCGTCTATAACGTTGAAGAGCTCCGCGAAGTCGTCTCCCGCGGTCTTGCCGCAAGTCTCATCGGTCAGGTTCTGGTCGAAGAGTGCGCCCTCGGATGGGAAGAGCTCGAGCTCGAAGTCGTCCGCGACGCCAAGGGTCAGAAAATCACCGTCTGCTTCATCGAAAACGTCGATCCCATGGGTGTCCACACCGGAGACAGCTTCTGCGTAGCTCCGATGCTCACCGTTCCTGTTGAAGTTCAGAAACAGCTCCAGGATTACAGCTACCGCATCGTCGATGCCATCGGTGTCACCGGAGGAACCAACGTCCAGTTCGCCCACAACCGCGAAGACGGACGTATCATCGTTATCGAGATCAACCCGCGTACCAGCCGTTCCAGCGCGCTTGCCAGTAAAGCGACCGGTTTCCCGATCGCCCGTATCTCCACCAAGCTCGCCGCCGGAATGACCCTCGATGAGATCCCCTACTGGAAGGGCGGTTCTCTCGCTGATTACGAGCCCTCCGGAGATTATGTCGTCGCCAAATTCGCCCGCTGGGCATTTGAGAAGTTCCCGCAGGCAAAAGACCAGCTCGGAACCCAGATGAAGGCGGTCGGTGAAGTCATGAGCATCGGTGCCGACTTCAAAGAGGCGTTCCAGAAAGCCATCCGCAGTCTTGAGATCGGCCGCAGCGGCCCGGGTCTCGACAAGAAGATGGAAAAACTCACCCTCGAGGAGCTCAAACCGCTTGCTGCTAAACCCGCAAGTGAGCGTTTCTTCTACCTTTATGAAGCATTCAAAAAGGGATTGACTGTTGCTGAAGCACGCAAACTCACCAAGATCACTGAGTTTTTCCTTTCAGAGATCAAATTCCTCGCTGACTTCGAGCTGCGTCTGGCGAGCTGCAACTGGATGAATCTCCCCCCGGAGATGCTGCTTGATGCCAAGAAATACGGATTCAGCGACAAGTACCTTGCCAAGCTCTTCAGTGTTTCCGAGCGCATCGTCCGCAGCAAACGTAAAGAGCTCAACTGCATTGCCAGCTTCTGCCGCGTTCCCGTGAGCGGAGTCGATAATGCCGACTACTACTATTCAACTTACTCCGGACGCCCCGATGAGGTTCCGGTTTCCAACAACCGCAAGATCATGGTTCTCGGCGGAGGTCCCAACCGTATCGGTCAGGGTATCGAGTTTGACTACACTTGCGTCCACGCCGCGCTGAGCCTGCGCAAGTCCGGATACGAGTCAGTTCTTATCAACTGCAACCCCGAGACCGTTTCTACCGACTACGACACCAGCGATAAACTCTACTTCGAGCCGCTCACCACCGAAGACGTGCTCACCATCTATGAGAAAGAGAAACCCGAAGGAGCGATCGTCCAGTTCGGAGGTCAGACTCCGCTCAATATCGCCCAGGAGCTCAAAGATGAGGGCGTCCGCATCGTCGGAACCCAGCCCGAAGGAATCCGTCTTGCCGAAGACCGTGAGTATTTCCGTGAGCGCATGCTCGCTCTCAATATCCGTCAGCCCGAAAGCGGAACCGCCCGCAGTCTCGATGAGGCAGTTGCCCTCGGCCGCAAGATCGGTTATCCCGTGATGGTGCGTCCCAGCTTTGTCCTCGGAGGACGCGGTATGGCTGTTCTCTATGAGGAGGAGATGCTCAAGCGTTATGCCGTCGAGGCGATCCAGGTCAGCCCTGAGTATCCGATGCTTATCGACCGTTTCCTCGACAACGCCATCGAGTGTGAAGTTGACGCCATCAGCGACGGAGAGAACGTCTATGTTGCATCAGTGATGGAGCACATCGAGCTCGCCGGAATCCACTCCGGAGACTCTGCCTGCGCCATTCCTCCGACAACTCTTTCCAAAGAGATCCTCGCCAAGATCAACCGTCATGCCGAGGCTATTGCCCGCGACTTCCGCGTGGTCGGAATTTTGAACGTCCAGTTCGCCGTCTGCAACGATGAGGTCTGGATCATCGAGGCGAACCCGCGTGCTTCACGTACTGTTCCGATCGTCTCCAAGGTCACCGGAGTTCCGCTCGCCCGCATCGCAACCGGACTCATGCTCGGCGACAAGCTCGACACTTACAAAGATCTGCTCAAAGAGCCTCCGAAAAACTACGTCGGAGTCAAAGAGGCGGTCTTCCCGTTCAATATGTTCCCTGAAGTCGATCCGATCCTCGGCCCCGAGATGCGCGCCACCGGCGAAGTCATGGGTCTCGCCGACACCTTCGGAATGGCATACTTCAAGGCGCAGCAGGCAGCAGGTTCAAGCCTTCCGCTCTCCGGAAAGGTTCTGGTCTCCGTTATGAAGCGCGACCGCAAATACCTTCTGCCCATCGTCAAGACCTTCGCGGAGCTCGGCTTTGAGCTGTACGCCACCGAGGGAACCGGAGAGTTCCTGGCTGAAAACAACATCGCCCACAAGACTGTCTGCAAGCTTGATGAGGGACGTCCGGATGTTTCCGACCTCATCCGCAACCGCGAGATCGCGCTCATCATCAATACTCCGATGGGCAAACTGAGCAAGATCGACGACAGCTACATCCGTATGCTGGCGATCCAGTACAAGATCCCATACATGACGACCATCGCCGCCGCCCACGCCACTGTCGAGGGTATCCGCGATGCCAAACAGGGACTTTCACCCCTGCGTTCGCTTCAGGAGTATCTCGCAAGCGCAGTTCAGTAATACTGCCCTGAATTCTCAGGAGTACAAACTGTGACTGAGGTATTACAGTTGGCAACGGCACCTGCGGGATCTAATTTCCTGCAGATGTTTGTGTTGTCTTTCGGAGCAGCACTGGTTGTGCTGCTCTTTACCGTTCCTGTTGCGCTGCGCCGTATCCGCCGTTTGCAGTCTGATCTTGACCGCGCATCGGCTGAACTGCGTGAGACATCCGGGTTCCTGACGCGTTTTTCCAAAGGAATATGGCAGCGCGACGGAGTCGATGGAGTCATGCACGCAGCCGCGCTCAATGTCGCTGAAAAAGTCGATGCAGAAGCCGTAGGAATCTATGAGTTCTCCGACGGTCAAATGCACGGTATCGGAGTTAGCGGAGCTTATCCGCTTATATTCGGAATCGAAAAACCTCACTTAACTCCGTATGAAGAGCTGCTTGAAGCTATGCGTAAAGAGCACTTGTCTGAGTCAAGTTTGCTGTTTTCGCGTCTCATCCGTGATCGCCAGAGAGAGTTGATTCCTGATGCTTCGGTAGATGACCGTTTTTCAGACTTTCCCAACTCCGGGGCGCTGAGAAGCGTAATGATGATTCCGCTTCTGACCGACGGAGCTCTCACGGGAGCGGTGGTTGCTGTGAACAACAAAACTGTTCCCGGCAGGCCGTTTTCAGCCGAACAGATGGAGTGTATTTCCCAGCTCAGAAACGAGATCACCATGATAATGGATCTGGTCAAGGCGTACAGCGAGATCAGCCGCCGCGACAGGATCGATCAGGAGTTGTCTTTCGCCCGTAATTTGCAGTTGAGTCTGCTTCCCGGAGACTCTCCGGAGTGGGGGGAATTCCTCATTGACGCCCGCACCTGTCCGGCAAAAGAGGTCAACGGCGATTTCTATGACTTCATCAAAGTCGATGACGACCGTATGCTCGTCCTGCTCGGAGATGCCTGCGGCAAAGGAATTCCCGCCTGCATGCTCAGCGCGATGACCAGAAGTTTTGCCCGCAGCATGGTCGGAACTTTTACCACGCTCAACCGCTTTATGCGCGATATCAGCGGAATGCTTTACCGCGATATCGAAAAAGACCGTTTTGTCACGCTGGGCTGCTGTCTTATCGACCGCAAAAACAATCTGCTCGAATTCGGCAGAGCCGGACATACCGATCTTATAAGTTTCATCCACGGTCATATCAGGATATTTTCTCCGGATGGAGTTGCGCTGGGGATCCTTCCTGATGAGTTTGCCGAGTTTGACACTATCTGCATTGCCATCGATCCTGAATCGACCCTTATGATGTATTCAGACGGAATGACTGAGGCGACCGACCGCGACAAGCAGGAGTTCGGTCAGCAGAATTTGAGTGAACTTTTTCAGCAGGCGTGTTCTGAGCATTGCGATACAGGAGAGATCATCGACCGTATGATGCAGCGCATATCAGAACATGAAGCAGACCAGAGCGATGACCGCACCGTGGTTCTTATCCGGCGCGGAGGACGCTACACCGGAAACAATTGAATTTTCAGGAAAATATTATGGCAGTAGAAGTATCTTACGTTATCATTACCCCCTATACCCTTCTCAAATCCCGTACCGGCGGAATCGTCGCCCGGCTGATGTCAAGAACTGATCTTGAATTTATCGGAGCTCAAGTGCTGGCTTTTACTCCCGAGTTTGCCGAAGCGTATGCGTCAAACCTTGAGGAAATGAAAAAGAATACTCCGTTTGCCCGTACTGGAAAAATCCTTGCGGATTACGTCCGCAGGAACTTTGTTCCGGGAGAGGACGGAAAAGTCGAGCGTTCAATGATCCTGCTTTTCCGCGGAGAGGATGCCTGCGCCAAGCTTTCCGCCGTCGTCGGAAGACTTACCAGCCACGATGACGTCATCGTCGATCGCGGAGAGACGCTGCGCGACACCTATGCCGATCTTGTCGAAGACAAAGATAATCCCGGACAGATACGTTATTTTGAGCCTGCGGTGCTGACTCCTCCGGATATGAACGAGGCTGCTCCCAAACTCAAACTCTTCCAGAAGTTCTGTGCTGAGTCTGAAAACATCATCAGCAATTCAGCTGGAAGCACTCCGGAAGATGAGCGCACGCTCGTCATCATCAAACCCGATAACTGGCGTCACCCGTCGAGCCGTCCGGGAAACATCATCGACATGCTCAGCCGCACCGGTCTGCGTATAGTCGGTTGTAAAGTCCACCGCATGAGCATCGACGATGCCCTTGAGTTTTACGGTCCGGTGCAGGATGCTCTGCGCAGCAAACTTGCTCCCAAAATCGGAGCCAAAGCCAAGGATATGCTCGAGGAAAACTTCGGAGTTGCGCTTTCTCCGGATGCCGTCGAGCACCTGACTCAGGCGGTCGGAATTCCTTTTGCCGACGATCAGTTCAGCCAGATCATTGAATTTATGTCCGGCCGCCGTCCGGAGGGAACCACTCCTGAGGAACGCAAGGCTCAGAACAGTCAGGCAAAATGTCTTGTTCTCATCTATGAGGGACCCAACGCGATAAGCAAGATACGCGACGTCCTCGGACCGACCGACCCCGCCAAGGCTCCCGGAGGAACTGTCCGCCACGACTACGGACGCGATGTCATGGTCAACACTGCCCACGCTTCGGACTCTGCTGCGAGCGTCGAGCGTGAAATGCGTATCATCCGCATCAATCAGAACTCAATGTCTGAGCGCATCGGCGAGTTTCTCGAAGGTAAATAACGGGTTCCGTGATGGGAGAAGCTCTGAAAAAACGTCTTCCGCTTTTGCTTGCGCTCTGCGCCTCGGCACTTCTGCGCGCTGGGGTGACGCTTGCTGCGCTGTTTGATATGGGCCGCTTCTGCCGTCCGGATACGGCGGGGTATCTCGATATGGCGCGCAAGCTTTGTGCCGACGGAGATTTCGGAGGTTTGACCGGAAGAGTTCCCGTGTTCCCTGCGCTCTGTGCGTTTTTTATGCATATTTTTCAGGATAACTGGATGATATATCTCGTCTGGTTTCTGGTTGCCGTTTCGGTCGTCACCGTCTTTTTCATCTGGAAAAGCACCTGTATTCTGGCAGACGAACGCGCCGGCTCTATTGCCGCATGGCTTGCTGCGCTCAATATCACCGCCGCAGCCAATGCTCCCATGCTGCTGACTGATACGCTTTTCGGACTTGTTTCCGCAGTGGAGACGCTGCTGATTTTCAAATTCACCCGTGACTGGAAGGTGCGTTATCTTATAGTTTGCTGTGTGATCGCGGCGGCTGGAGCTCTTCTGCGTCCTGTGAATCTGCTCTTTCCGCTCTGCGCGCTTGCGCTGCTGATACCGGCAAAAATTCCGTGGAAAAAGCGGGCGATAACGGCATTTTTCTGTTGTTTTGCCGCGGCGTTCATCGTTACTCCGTGGATGATGCGCAACGCCTTTTGCGGAGCTGGATTTACCATCGACACCAATACCGGAGCGATGTACCACCAGAATGGAGCAATGCTGCTTGCCGAAGTCAAAAAGACCGATTTTGAGACAGAGAAAGCCAATCTGATATCAGAGATGCAGCAGGAGTTTTCCGATCGCGGGCGTTATCCTGATGAGCGTTCGCGTGAGGCTTACCGGATAAAAAATTACCGCAAGCTGATATTGGCTCATCCGTTTGTCTGGCTTAAACAGCAGTTGAATTTTTCCACGCTGATCCCGGACGCCCCGACCTTTCTTGAGCTCTTTGGTGCAACCTCTCCCAACCGGGGCACCATGGGAGTGCTTGCCCGTGACGGAGTCTTTGCCGCGACCAAACACTATTTCGGAAACAAATACTGGCTGATATTTCTTATACTTCCGCTTTTGCTGGTATCTCTGGTCACCGCTGCCGGGGCAAGTTTGTATATCCTGTGCGCGTTCCGGAAATTCGACCGCGGATTGGTGGTCACTTTGCTGCTTTTTGCGCTGCTTATCTGGTACTATTTGTTCCTTCCCGGAGCGATATCTGCTCCGCGTTACCATATTCCCGTGCTGCCCTGTGCGTGTGCCTTTGCCGGATGCTTCATCAGCAGTATCACGTCGGGAGGAACCAAATCTCAGAAACCGTCCAAATCTTCAAAATCCTCCCAGGACGGTAAATGAGGAGTTTTTAACTCTTTAATCTGTTTTTATAGAGTCTGTGTGCTTGCAAAATCGCGCAGTTGCAGTATCTTATTTATGTAGCAACAGAGTTTGTTTTCATCAGGAGAAAACTATGAAATACGATATACGTACCATGCCAAATGACAGGGTGCTGGTCTCTCCGTCACTTCTTGCGGCGGATTTCCGGCATCTTGAGCAGGATATCACCCAAGCCGTGGCGGCGGGAGCGGATATGCTCCACCTCGATGTGATGGACGGTCACTTTGTGCCCAACATCTCCTTCGGAGTTCCGGTGATAAAGTCTCTGCGCAAATCATGTGATCTGCTTTTCGACACTCACTTGATGATATCCGAACCCAAACGTTATGCCCGCGTCTTTGCCGATGCCGGAAGCGATCATATCACATTCCATATCGAGTCGGACGATGATGTCGATGAGACGATAAAAGAGATAAGAGACTGCGGTTGCACGGTCGGAATATCGCTCAAACCGGCGACTCCGGCTGAGGCGGTTTTTCCCTATCTTGACAAGATCGACATGGTATTGGTAATGACGGTCGAGCCGGGCTTCGGAGGTCAGAGCTTCATGGCTGATATGATGGCAAAAACTGCGGCGGTCAAGGAAGAGATACAGAGACGTTCTCTCAATGTCAAGCTCCAGACCGATGGAGGCATCGACGAAAACACCGTCGGAGTTTCAGCTTCACACGGAAGCAATATTGTTGTAGCAGGAACAGCGGTTTTCCGTCATCCGCAGGGAATGAAGTATGCAATAGAAAAACTCCATGCGGCATCAGCCGTGCTGGATAAAAATGTTTTGGAGAAATAAGTTATGGCGTCCCATAAAGTCACCTGCCTGAGTCTCATCGAGAGAGAGTACGATGCAAAGATGGCTCCGGTCGGAGCTTGGCAGCTCGCAAAGAATTTTCCCGGAGGAGCTACTTCCGAGGAGCGTCACACCCGCACCTACTGTTCAGTATTCAACCGTTGTCACACCGAGCGTATGCGGGTGACCGGAAAGGGTATTGTTGCGGCTGTTTCCCGGCTCATCACAGGCACCGAAGAGCTTTATCCGGTCGATTCGTGCGTTTGCGGAGCATCCGGAAACGACAAATACACCATGCTGGTCATGGCTGATGACGATATCCTTCTGCTCTCCGACCGCCGCGGAGCCGCAGCAGGGCTGCTTGCGGAAGTTGACGGCATTGAGCTGTGCGATCTCTCCGATGTTCTTGCCCACCTCGTTGTCGCCGGAGAAAAACTTGACGATGTACTCAATGAGTTTGAATTGGCTCCGGAAAACCGTCCGGAAACCGGAAAGACAGTCCGCACTCCGGTCGCCGAAGTGAATACGATACTGCTCAATGCGCCTGAACTTCCCGTTCCTGCGCTCTCATTGATTTTCAACGCCGAGTACGCCGAGGGAATGTGGGAGGAGTTCGTCGATACCCACCCCGTAAAACCTGCCGGATTCGCCGCATACGACGCTCTGACTCAGGAAGATGCGGCAGAAGAACAGTAAACAAAAGGCTCTGTTCCCGACAAAGGTAGGTAAAAGTAAATAAAAAAGTTTTTTCGCTTTTCTTGAAAGGGTGAGAGGGGCGCGGGGAGAGAGGGAAAACTTCTTTTCTCGCGAAAAGAAGTTTTCCCGCTTTCCCCGCATCATCTCCCCATATCGGGAACAAAGCTAAACAAAAAAACAGCAAAAAAGGAGCTTTATACTATGGAACAGATTTCAAAACTTATCTGGAATGAAGAACTTCCGGAGGAACTTCTCGATCTGGTAAGGACCCTCGAGGAGGAGTATCCCATATCTGACAGCGGCAGAGGTTTGAAGGTCTCTTTCAAGCGGGTTGCCGGAGACGGAATTGTTTCCAACGTCATCCGTTCCCGCGGAGCCGTTACCATCGAGTACAACAGCGTAGCCGGAGCCGCCCGCGGTATCGGCAGCGCCCTGAGCCGGCTGGAGACTCAGGAGTCAACTCCGTTCAAAACTCTCGGAATCATGCTCGACGTTTCGCGCAACATGGTCATGAAGATCGAGCACCTCAAAGAGTGGATGCGCCGCCTCGCGCTCTGCGGATACAATATGGTAATGCTCTACACCGAGGATACTTACGAGCTTGAGGATTACCCCAAATTCGGATATATGCGCGGAGCTTACTCCATTGAGGAGATACAGGCGCTTGACAGCTACGCTTCCAAACTCGGAATCGAGCTTGTCGGCTGCATCCAGACCCTCGGACACCTTGAGCAGATCAACCACTATGTGGAGTTCGCTCCCTCAAGAGATACCAGAAGTGTGCTGATGGTCGATGCTCCCGAGACAGAGAAACTCATCGACAGTATGATCAAATTCTGGAGCGAAGCACTCTCCAGCCGCCGTATCCATATCGGAATGGATGAGACCCACGATCTCGGACGCGGCAGATTTATGGATCACAAAGGATATGAGCGTTCTTTTGATATCTTCAACCGCCACCTGGCAAAGGTGAGAGATATCTGCAAAAAGCACGGCATGGAGCCGATGATCTGGTCGGATATGTTTTTCAGAATGAGCAATCCGCAACAGAATTATTACGACTTTGTGTCTCCGATACCTGAGGATGTGAAGGCGGCTATTCCGCGAGATGTCCAGCTGGTTTACTGGGACTACTACCACACCGACGAGGAGTCTTACAGCAAGATGATCCAGCGTCACCGCGACCTCGGATTTGAACCTGTCATGGGTTCCGGGATCTGGACATGGACAAAGCTCTGGTACGATCACAATACCACGCGAACCACCGTCGATCCCTGCCTTGCCGCCTGCCGCAAAGCGAAAGTGAGCGAGCTCTTTTTCACCATGTGGGGAGATGACGGAGCCTACTGCAACTACGACTCAAGTCTCGCCGGAATCTTCTATGCCGGAGATGCCGCATTCGGTTCAAACGACAGCGAACTCACCGCCCGTCGTTTCGACACGCTGTGCGCTCCGACCAGCTATGAGGCGCACATCGCCGCAAGCGAACTTGACGTCCGGCTCGATGACGGAAACGGAAACAACTTCATGGTGCAGGCGGCAATGCTCATCTGGGACGACCCCCTGCAGGCGATCGTCTGCGAGAACTACGCCCGCCGCGATCCTGAGTTTGACCTGAAGCTGCTCGATCACTACGAGGAGCTGCTCTGCCGCGTGCTTCCGGTGTTCGACGCTGACGGAGCCGGAGACCTTGAGCTTGCCGCTGACATAGCCGAGCTGGTCATCAAGAAACTTGAGCTCTACGGAGCTTTGCGTACTGCTTACAAAGAGGGAGATATCGTGGCTCTGCGTGAGATCGCGGTCAAACTTATTCCGTCAGTCATATCAGCAGCGACAGAGTTTGATTCCGAGTTCCGCGCCCAGTGGCACGCAGTTGCCAAGCCCTTCGGACTTGAGCGCATCCAGGCGCGCAACGCGGCTCTGATCGCCCGTCTCGAGGAGACCGCTCTGCGGATCAATGAGTATATCTCCGGAGCCATCGAGCTTATCGAAGAGCTTGAGATGTCCCTTCCGCGCAGCGTCGCTTATGAGTCGATCAACCGCTATGCCAAGGCGTCAGCCGGAACTGTTATCATCTGAGGTGTAATATGCTGCACGTGATTGCAAGAATAGAGTTGAATGGAGACGTTCAGGATAAATTTCTTGAGGTGCTGGATAAATATATTCCGACCGTGAGAAGCGAAGAGGGGTGTATCAGATACGAGCCATGTATTGATATAGAGCCTGAGACGAGAAGGAAGTTTGTCACCATCGTCGAAGAGTGGATCGACGAAGCGCATCTGAAACGGCATCTGGCAACTCCGCACATGGAAGAGTACCGCAAAGAGGTAGCTGATTTGCGTAAAAGCACTCAGTTATTCAAGCTGGAAACACGCTGAAAACACTCCAAACTCAAATAACAAACGGGAACCGCTTTGAAACAGACGGTTCCCGTTTTTTATGTGCTTTGATGGTTTGTTCAGACAAGTTTTCCGAACAGCGTGACGCTTCCGGCGCGGGTGATCTCGACTTTTCTGAGAGTTCCGGTTTGGACGCTGTCGTCAGGCTCAAAGTGGACGACGATGTTGTTGTCGGTTCTTCCGGTCCAGCGCAATTCGTTGCGTGCGCTGACTCCTTCGGCGAGGACGGTCACGGTCTTGCCGACCATGTTGTTGAGTTTGACAACGACACGTTCTGCAAGGTCATTGAGCAGTATCTGGTTGCGCTCTTCCTTGACGCTCTCTGGAACAGAGTCATCCATAGAGGCGGACTTCGCTCCGGGGCGCGGAGAGTATTTGAAGATATACGACTGCTCAAATCCGACATCATTCATCAGCACTCTCGTGAGAGCGAAGTCTTCGTCAGTCTCTCCGGGAAATCCCACGATGACGTCAGTCGAAAGAGTCAAATCCTTTATTGCCGCCTTGAGTTCTGCGACTTTTTCACGGTATGACTCATTGGTGTATTGCCGGTTCATCGCCTGCAATATGCGGTTTGAGCCGGACTGCAGCGGAAGGTGTATGTTGTGACAGATCTTTTCCGATCTGGCAATGGTATCGATGAGTTTGCGGTTGAAGTAGCTGGGGTATGGAGAAGTGAAGCGTATCCTGAGCAATTCAGGGATCTCTTCAAGCTCCGCCAGCAAATCGGCAAACGGAGAGTGGTCAGGAGCCGGAGGCCGTATATCTCCATTGAGACCGTATGCCGCGACATTCTGTCCGAGCAGAAGTATCTCGCGCGTTCCGTTGGCTGCCAGCATTTTTGCTTCGGCGATGATATCGTCTTTCTCACGGCTCAACTCTCTGCCGCGGACGTATGGAACGATGCAGTAACTGCAGAAACGGTTGCATCCGCGGGTGATGGCGATTTGTCCGCTCCATGAGCGGTCATAATGTCCGGCAAGCCCGGTAAGTACATCCGGACTGGGCTCCGTGAGCGCGAGGCGGGTACGGTCGAATTTGACCTTGTTTACCGTATCGACGAGGGTGTGCAGTTGTCCGGTTCCGAGGACGAAGTCGAGGTGCGGAAGCTCTTCAAGCAAGGTGTTTCCCATCCTCTGAGCCATGCAGCCGACGACTCCGATGATGAGTTCCGGATTTTTGTTTTTCAGTTTCCGCATAAATCCGATCTTGCCCTTAGCCTTGCGTTCTGCGGCATCGCGCACGCTGCAGGTGTTGAAAACAAGCAGATCGGCGTCCTCTTCTCTGGAGACTATCGTGTAGCCGGCATTGACCAGATCAGAGGCGAGCGCATCGCTGTCGCGCTCGTTCATCTGACATCCGTAAGTTTTGATAAAGGCTTTCATTGCAGCAGAGTAAGGTGATCGCGGTGGATGAGTTCTGATTCGGAACTGGTTCCGAGCAGCGAAGTGACTTCAGCGGACTGCAGTCCCATTATGCGAGAGGCGTCTGCCGCCGGATAGTTGATGAGTCCGCGGGCAAAGGGGACTCCATCGGGACCGGATATCTCGACGGTGTCTCCGCGCTTGAAATCACCTGAGACGGCGGTAACTCCTGAGGGAAGCAGACTTTTTCCGTTTTTGCGGACGGCTTCGGCGGCTCCGGCATCGACAGTGATCTTTCCGGAAACTTTGCTGAAGAAGGTGAGGAAACGCTTGTGGCCGGAGAGACGGTTCTGCGACGGCAGGAAGAGGGTTCCGATATCTTTGGCATCAAGGATGTTCTGCAGGACATTGGAGTCTCTTCCGTCGGCGATCCAGAGATACTCTCCGGCGGAGGTGACGATGTTGGCTGCGCGGAGTTTTGACTCCATTCCTCCGATGGAAAAGTTTGCGTCATCGGTTCCGCCAGCGAGTTTGTAAACGGCGTCTGAGAGCTTTGCCACTTCAGGAATACGTTCTCCGAGAGAGCCGTCGGCATTGCGGTCGCGCAGACCGTCAACGGTGGTGAGCAGGATGGTGAGACCGGCTCCGGTGAGAGAGCCGAGGAGACCTGCAAGGGTATCGTTGTCTCCGAATTTGAGTTCATCGACAGAGACGGGGTCGTTTTCATTGACGATGGGCAGCACGTTTTCAGCCCAGAGGGCGTTGACGCAGTTCATGACGTTGAGATAACGTGATCTCTGACGCAGATCTCCTGCGGTGAGCAGAAGCTGGGCGCAGGCAAATCCGTGTTTGCGGCACTCTTCTGAGTAGATCGCCATAAGCTCACTCTGACCGACAGCGGCGAGAGCCTGTTTGCGGGCGAGCTGTTTCGGACGGCGGTCGAGGCCGAGCACCTCCATACCCATACCCACGGCTCCGCTGGTGACCAGCAGGACTTGTCTGCCTGATTTTCTCAGGGCGGCTACTCCGGATACCAGATTGGATATCGATTTGCGGTCGATAAGTAGACGGGTTCCGGCTTTGACTATGATCTGCCGCGAACCATCGATAGCGTTGCGGCGGTTGTTTACGGACATATTTTCAAATTCCTTTTTTGATCCACATATATACTCGCAGTTAATATAACATAGCAGAGCGCGCTTTTCAAACGTTTATGAGCTCGGGAACAGCAATATCGCCAATTTTTTTGCCGCTTCTGCCAATGACCGGAGCTGGCAGAGCACCGTAATTGCATTTTTGCTTGAAAAATATACGTTTAAGTGCTATATTATATGACTGTTAATTCAACAGACTGGCGCATTTGCGTAGAGTTCACAAGACGTAGTTTTTTTGACAGGAGAGAAAAGCACAATGGTAAAAGTCGATACATCGAAACGGGGCGGACGCAAGGTAGTGTTCACCTGCTGTGCCGATGCAGGTGCTGAGATTTTTGTAGCCGGTAGTTTTAATGATTGGGATCCGAATTTCACGCAGATGAAATATGACAGCGAGAGCGGCAAATTTGTGAGCGAGATCAAACTTGCTCCGGGGACATACGAGTACAAGTTTGTGGTCAACGGAGTATGGGGACTTGATTCCGATAATGACAACGTTTCTGCCAACGACTTCGGAACTCTCAACAGCGTTTTTGAAGTGATTTAAACGCGAGGCTGTTCATAGTCATCACCGCATCCATCAAGGTATAAAAAAGAGGCTGTTGCAAAACCTTAGAAAGGTGAGCAACAGCCTTTATCTATTGTTTGAATATAAGAATAGCGGAAAACAAGCCAAGCCACGCAGTCCCGCTTGAGAAAACGGAAGGCTCCCGAACGGAGAGAAACGGAGTTGAACGGAGTGAACGGAGATCATGTATGTGGAGAAGTATTCCGCCTGCCATTGTCTGCGGCGTAACTTAGCCGAGTATGTGGCACGCAGAGTGTTCGCGGCATAATGCATGCGCCAAGCTCAACCGCAAACATCTGCGTGAGTTTGCGCGGCAGCGCAAAAAATATACCTGCTTCGCCGCATACGCATAAAAATACCAATAAAAAAACGCCCCGTATCGCCGCAAAGAATTGCGTGCGACATACGGTAGCAGGAGTGAGCCGATAGAAAAATCGGCTCACGACGGGTGCAGGGTGCAAACCCTGCTGCAGGTCAAGGAATGCATAATTCCTTGCGCATCGCACGGAGAGAGTGCCTG
>SUVY01000043.1 GCA_015061775.1 Lentisphaerota bacterium
CGCAAGGAATTATGCATTCCTTGACCTGCAGCAGGGTTTGCACCCTGCACCCGTCGTGAGCCGATTTTTCTATCGGCTCACTCCTGCTACCGTATGTCGCACGCAGTTCTTTGCGGCGATACGGGGCTTTTTTTTATTGGTATTTCTATGCGTATGCGGCGAAGCAGGTATATTTTTTGCGCTGATCGCGCAAACTCACGCGATTGTTTACTGCAGAGTTTGACGTTTTTGAGAACAGGAAACAGGCACGCTGGTCTTTTTCGCGCTGATACCCAGCGGGCTTGGCACGTTCCGCCGCAAACAAAGGCGGGCAACATATCCCGCGCCGACCAACGGAAGCGGGAACGTCCGTCAGGAAACATACACATCTACTCTGCACGCCCATCAACATAAAGCTGTGCCGGGGCGGAAATGAGACCGCCTCCCCCCGATCAAGCCCGACCAACGGAAGGGCGCGACACCACAAAAACGTTTTTCTTGAAAGTGAGAGGGGGGCTTGGGGGGAGAGCGGAAACTTCTTTTTTCGGAAAAAGAAGTTTCCGCTCTCCCCCCAATACCAACCACACCACACAAAAAAAAATACACTATACCAACTTGCCGAGCAGAGCGCACAATGCGTATTCGGTGCGGAGTATGCGGTTTCCGAGGGTCACTCCCTGCGCTCCGAGCTCTCTTAATTTGCTGGTTTCGTAGTCGGTGAAACCTCCTTCGGGACCGACGAGGAGAGTGACGGGCTGGTTATTGAATTCGTGCGCGTCTCCTGAGGCTCCGGGGTCTCCGAAAATCATCTGAGTACCGGAGGAAAACTCCTGGAGAACTCCCTCTGTGAACTCTTTGAATTTGGAGCAGAATTTTATTTCCGGAAACACCGTATCTCCGCTCTGCTCGAGAGCTTCGATCAGATCATCCCGGTATTTTTCAAATTGTATGCGCGGGCTTTGCCAATAACTCTTTTCAACCTTGAATGAGTGGAAGAAGAGTATCTCTTTTACTCCCATCGTCGTCGCTATATGCAGCACTTTTGAAAAGGTCTGGGGACGCTGCATGGCGATCGCAAGACGCACCTTTGACGGCTCCGGAGGCTCTTCATTCAACTTGACGTCAAATAAAATCGAATCATCATTTACTTCGATGACCTCGGCTGTTCCGCGTTTTCCGTTGAGCAATCCAGCCTTGCAGATTTTTCCTACCGGGCACTTGATCACATCAACAAGCTGCCGGAAACGCCGTCCGGTTATCAGACAGCGTTCCGGCAGAATGAAATCTTTTTCTTCAAGGATAAGGCGGTTCAATTACTTGACCCTGTATATCCAGGTGTTGCGCTCAGAGCAGAACTCACGGCTCACTTTGCAGCCGTTGACGGCGGCTTTATCCAGCAGGCCAGCGATGACAACGGTGTCATCTTCTCTGCCGATGAGCTTGGCAAACTCGCAGGCACATCCCTGCCAGCTGCTGAGTTCAGAAATCTTTGCTCTCACCGCATTGCCCAGCTCAAGAACTCCGTTGGCGGCGAGCTTGTAAGCCTGGACTCCGGGCTGGTGGAAAGCGTTGATATTGATATACTCGGCATACATTGCGACCGCGCGCTCATAGAGAGCGATGATTTCTCCGAGGGTGAACACATCAAGTTCGGGAACTCTGATCGTGATGATCTGTCTGCCTTTGCCGAGAAGTGCGGCACTCAGTCCCTCGAGGAAACCGTGCAGATAGTCGCCGATGGCAACTCCATCGCCCATATCGAGACGGGCGGAGTCCTTGAGCACTTCAATAAAGGTAGCGAAGAAATCGTCGCGTCCGTCGTTGAGCTGCTGAATGAAGGCGTGGGCGTCGGTGCCTCCTTTGTTTCCGAAAACGTTGAGTCCCTGATAGACTTTGTTTCCGTCGAGGTCGAGCTCTTTGCCGAGACTCTCCATGACCAGCTGCTGCAAGTAGCGTGAAAGCAGAACCAGGCGGTCGCTGTAAGGAACGATGACCATGTTGCGGTCACCCTTGCCCTGACCTGCGATATACCACATCGCGCTGAGCATCATGGCGGGATTGGAGCTGAGGTTTTCCTCCCTCGTCCACTCATCCATGACGCAGGCTCCCTCGAGGAAGCGGGCGAAGTTGATTCCGGTAAGAGCCGCCGGAACATGTCCGACGATGCTGGTCTCGCTGGTGCGGCCGCCGATGGAGTCCGCCATCTCGAAAACGCGCAGCCAGTTGTTTCCTTTTGCGTGCTGATCGAGCTGACTTCCGTCCATGGTGATCGCCACGGCGTGACGGGCAAAATCAAGACCGCGGGAGGCGTAAAAAGCCTCCATGGCGATCATGTTGTTTTTGGTCTCGCGGGTGCCTCCGGACTTGGAGATCACCAGCTGAAGAGTGACTTCAGGGTCCATCACAGCCAGAAGATCGGTGAACTCCGCGCTGTCGGTGTTGTCAAGGAAATAGATCTTGAGATAACCGTTTCTTGCGCTGCTGCTCAGCTCGTTCCAGTAGGGACCGTTGATCGCGAACTGCATGAGCTGCGGACCGAGAGCACTTCCGCCGATACCGTTGACCACCAGAGCTTCGAACTTCTTGCCAGTTGAGCCGCAGATTTTTCCATCGCGGACAGCAGAAGCAAACTCTTCGACATCAGCAAAGAGCTGGCTCTTGGGGTAGTTGATGCGGTCGGTGAAGTGAGTCACCTTGCGCTGCTCATCAGGATTTTTGATCTCTCCGGCTTCGATCTTTTTCATCTCGCGGGCGGCGCGGGCAAATTTATCTGCCATGCCTGCGAGGTCGGAGTCTTCAAATTTCATTCCGGCAAAGGCGATGGAAAAACCGGTCGCCTTGCTGGTAACGGTGTATTTGCGTGAACGCTCAAGCCACTCTGACATGGTAAATCTTACTCCTCGATCTCGTCGGCGATGGAGTCGTCGATCTCAAAGTTCGCTGTGACCATCTGAACGTCATCAAGATCTTCCATTCTGTCAACCAGACGGGTGACCTGACGGGCGACGGCGGCGTCGGTGATGGTGACGACCATCTCGGGTTTGCGGACGACTTCGGCGCTTTCGGTCGGAATTCCGTTGGTTTCAAAGACTTTGGCGAGCTCCTCAAAGTTTTCGGGCTCAGCCCAGATCTCGGCGACTTCGTCTTCGACTTCGAGATCCTCAGCTCCGGCATCAAGAACGAGATCCATGAGTTTTTCCTCGTCAGCCCACTCACCGGTGATGACGAAGTGCGCTTTGCGCGGGAAGAGACGGGCGACGGCTCCGCTGGTGGCGAGGTTTCCGCCGTTACGGTCGAAGACCTGGCGGACTTCGCTGAAGGAGCGGTTGCGGTTATCGGTAAGACAGTCAACCATGACGGCGACACCGCCTGCGGCATATCCCTCGTAGACGATCTCCTCGAAGACCACATCTCCGAGCTCGCCGAGACCTTTCTTGATGGCGCGGTCGATGTTGGCGTTGGGCATGTTGACGGCCTTGGCGGCGGTCAGAGCTGAACGCAGACGGGGGTTGGAACCGGGATCTCCGCCGCCCATCTTGGCGGCGACCATGATCTCTTTACCGATACGTGAAAAAGCCTTGCCTTTGATTTTATCTGCGGCATCTTTTTTGTGTTTGATATTAGCCCATTTACTGTGTCCGGACATGATGAATTCTCCTTTTAATGGTTTAAGATATAATCTGTGTCATATAATTTAGCACAAAAGTTGCTTTTTTTCAAGGTTTTTAACTTGATAAAACCCCACTTATGCACTTGATTTGACAACGTAAAGGCTTATATTCATGTCTGGGGGAAGAAAAAAATTCCAAAACTGGAGGAAAAATTATGAAGAAAACCATGTTACTGGCATCGTTCGCCGCCGCCGCATTTCTCACCGGATGCTGCTGCTGTCAACCCGGATGCGTCACCGAGGAGGAGGTCATCATCACCACTCCGTCCAAAGGGAAAAAAGCCAAGTGCTCCGATCCCACGTGCAAGAACTGCCACAAAGGCGATAAGCACGCAAATCAGGTGGCAGTGAATATCGCCGGCTGCGGAAACGGCTCCTGCCCTGCGCCTGCTCCGCATCCGGCTCCCGCTCCTGCTCCTGCGGCTCAGTAAACGCGCATAAAAAAAGCTGTTGTCCCGCCGTATCAAGACGGAGACAACAGCTTTTCAACTGAAAAACAATTATTTGGAGACAGGCTTTTCCGCAGCTGCTTTTGCCGCTGCTTCTGCGGCAGCCTTTTCGGTCTCCAATTTTTTAAGATGGCTCTTGAGCTGCTCGAGCTCTCTTCTCAGTCCAGCGGCATCCTTTTTGCTCACCTCGAGCTGCCTGGAACGCTCAGCCTCAGCCTTGCGGAGTTCTTCTATTTTGCGCTCTTTCTCGCTGAGCTCTCTGCCGTATTTGTTTTTGAGCTCACGGCGCAGATTACTCTGTTCGGTCTTCACAGTTTCAACAAGTTTTCCGACCTCGGCGATGGCTTTGCGGGACTGCATTTTCTCATCCTGCTCGGCTTTTCTGGCGGCGGCAACGTCGCTCTTGAGTGCGGCGATCTGCTTCTTCTGCTCGGCGAGCGCCTTTTCGGCGGCAAGCCTTCCGGACTCCTGCACCTTGCGCGCCTCGGCGTTTTCACTTGCGATAGAGGCAAGACGGGCGTTGTGAGCCGCCTGAAGTTTAACGAGCCGTGCCATATACCACGCGGTCAATACAGAAAACAAGGCGAGCAGGACGATGACCGTCCAGACGTAAAGCGCGCTGCGTCTGCGGCGTTTTTCCAACCGAGACACCTCCTCGAGCGTTCCGATGAACCTGTCGAACTCTTCACGGCGCAAAACAGGAAGCGACGGAGTCTCTTTCTCCTCAGGTTTAACATCTGACGGAGCTTCTTCCGGCAAAGTGACGGACTTTTCCTGCTTCTGAACAGCGTCATCAGCGACCTCGTCAGGACGGATGGCAAAACTCTTTTCAAGCTCAAGTTCGATACGGCTCGCCGCCATTCCGGAATTGCGCATTTTATTGACTTCGCGCAGCACATTGAGAGCCGCAGGAGTGTAGGCTCTGCGCCTTCCGGACATCTCAGTTGCCAGATAGCGGTCGTAGCGTTTCAGCCAGTCGTTGAGTGTGGTACGCGGAACTCCGAGTTCATTGGCAAGATCGCTCACCAGAAAAAGTTTTTTATCCGTCATTTTTTAAATCCTTTCCGTCATTCATCCGTCATTTGTCATAATATAGCACAACAAGAGGGTTCTGCAAGCATAAAAACGGTAAAAAAGAGCATCCTTTTTTCTTTTGGACTTGCCTTTGCGCTTTTCGGTGCTATACTATACCAAATGAAAACAAAATAAACCATAACGAGGAAAATCGTATGTCTGAAAAATTCATTCCCCAAGTCATGCCGGAATCCCCCATTTTGGTAGATCGCCGTCTGGTAACTCGCAACCATTGCAATTTTGCCAATGAGGTGTATATCCCGCGCACTATCGAAGAGCACAAAGCACGGTGCGAATTTGTCCGCCGCAGGCTGTTGCTCTCAGCAGGAATGAAGCCGGGATATGAGATTCCGCAGAATCCGGCACGCATCTCAGAAGGCAAGCTCTATCATGGAGTACTTATCAAAGAGGTGGAGATCGAGACACTTCCCGGACTCAGACTTACGGGCTCGCTCTATATGCCCGAAAAACTCAATGGAGCCGCTCCCGGAATCCTCTGCCCCCACGGCCATTGGACCGAAGGACGCGTCTCAACCGTTGTCCGCGGCGGAGTCGTTATGCGCTGCTTCGAGCTTGCGCGTCTCGGATTTGTGGTCTTTGCCTATGATATGATCGGATATAATGATAACAATGAGTTTCCGCACTTCTGGGAGATTGATCTGCTTAAACGCGGAGCCGTTTCCGGAATATCCCCCTTCGGACTCCAGACCGCAAACAGTATGCGCGCTCTCGATTTCCTCTGCGGTCTCGACCAGGTAGATGAGAAACGCATCGGCTGCACCGGAGCATCCGGAGGAGCATCACAAACCTGGTTCCTCGCGGCCCTCGATGACCGCATCAAAGCAGCGGTTCCCGTCTGTATGCTCTCCTCACACTTCATGGGCGGATGTGCGTGCGAAGAGGGACCGATCATGAGGGTCACGGGACTTACCAGCTTCGATATCGTATCATGTCTGGCTCCGCGCCCCATCCTGCTTCCCAGCGTCACCCGCGACTGGACAAACCTCAATCCGGTCTATGAAATACCGGCAATGAGAGAGGTTTACAAGCTTTACAACGCCGGAAACCGGGTCGAGAATTTCCATTGTGAAGAGGACCACAACTACAACCGCAACACCCGCGAATATGTTTACGCTTTCTTCGTCCGCGAACTTATGGGCGAAGACCGCGGCAAAAAAATCGCCGAAGAGGATATCGAGCCTCCGACTCCCGACTACCTCTGGTTCGGAGGCAAAGAGCCCGCCCAAGCGACTCAGGAGACCATCAACGCGGCATTTGACAAAATCAATGCCTATATCTCCAAAAACGTCCTCGAGACCGGAGACGATTTTGCCGCCTTCAAGGCATCGCGTATCGAACTCCTGCGCGAGATGCTCGAAACAGAGCAGCCTCCTGCCCGCAACGTCGTCGAGCGCACCAACTATCACAAAATCGAGATTCCCGGAGGAATGGCTCACGGAAGAACTTTCTCGCGCCGCAAAGTCGGTGATATCGTTTCAGGCCTTGAGCTCAGACCGGAAAAATCTGACGGTAAAAACTCCATCACATTGCTCATCACCGATGGCTCATATCTTGATTTTATCGACGGAAACAGCAAAGAGAGCGTAGCCGCCGATCTGATGAAGCAGGGAAAACACTCATACGTCATCGAGCTCCTCGGAACCGGAAACAACTCCTGGCAGCTCAAGTACGCCCTGCGCGATTCGAGCAAGATATCCTTTGCGTTCAATGAGCCGCTGTTTTCGATGCGCGTTCAGGACATCATCACCGTCTGCACGTTTATGGAGGAGAGGGGTTACGAAGAGATAGAGCTGATTTCCTCAGGTTCAGCAGCTCCGGCAGCCCTCGCCGCCGCCGCATTGCTGGATCTGCCGCTCACCTGCGACCTCGCCGGAATCGACGACGCAGTCTGGCATGACGACATCAACTTCCAGCCGCTCATCGCGCGCTTCGGAGGAATTCCTGCGCTGCTGATGCTCAACGCGGCAAAAGGAACCTTCACCAACGTTCCCGAGCAGTATAAAAAATACTGTATGTGATCAGTCTGCTGATGCCCTGTTTATCTGACGAACCGTAATCGCGGTTCGCCAGAACTCCTGTTTTGCTCAAAAACTATTCACGACAGACTACCTCTGCTGGCTTGTCCCGGAATGGCGTGAATTAAAATCGTATGTGAGCATCAAGCCCTTATGATCAGGCAAGGGTGATATCAAAACTTAGACAAACTTGCATTTACACTCTATGTGTTGTATATTAATGGTGCTGTCAATAATGGCAGTGGCTAATTAAAAACTGTTCGCATTTTACGGCAAATTCGTCCGAAACCGACCAAGTAAAAAACGTTTTTGTCAACCACACAGGTGAATTGTGTCCAGTGAGATTGTGCCTTTTTTGCATGATCTTGCCGGATGCTCCTATTTGCATTGTGGTTGACAGGCTCTTGGTCGGGCCTCGGACGAAGTGTAATTCTGGAGTGTTCGGCTTTTTGTTATCTAGATTACTCTCAGCTATTCCACGCTATTCTCTGAAGACTCCGTTTTGTCCTTTGAATTTCTTTGCTGTACTAGTGAACAAAAAAACAAGGAGTATTTAGTATGAGAAAAGAATTAGAGAATACAGAAATGTCGTGTCCGTCATGTGGTTTTTATATGTCGGTTACAATTGTAAAAATTCCGCAAAACTTTATTTGTCCGAGTTGCAAAGTCGAATTCTCGATTATTGCAGAAACTCCGTCAAAAAAAGAAAATGAATAATTTTTTGACAAACATTTGGTGACTTGCTCCATTTACATATAAGGAGCAATAAGGGCTGAAAATTTGATACAAGGATTGGTATAATGAAAAGTATTTTCTGTTTAATCGTACTTATTGGATTGGGCATAGCGGGGTATATATACATCGGTGAGAAAAAAACAGGAGACCCCAAAACAGCGCAAAAAATGAGGCAAGAAAAAGAAAGCGCCTCAAAAGAGAGCAAGAAAAAAGAATCTCCAAAATTGGAATTTTTAGATATCTCTGTAAACGAGTCAGAAGAGAACATTAAAGCTCATTTGCTGAATAGAGGATTTAAAGATGAGGGCAACAATCGTCTAAGTGGACGTTTTTGGTTACTAGAAAAACATTCAATAGCAGAAATTATAATCCTGCGGCAGTTTATCGTTTTTGCCAGCGTGGATTTTGTCAAGGATACCATACCGTAATTTTTAAGTTTTTTTTCAAAACACTATCGGGGAATGAAGTAGTTAAGTTGAAATGTTGAAAATGTATGCTATAGTATTACATCGTTTGAAAACTTCATGTTAAATTAAGTGAGGCGTTTTATGAAAAAGATCTCTTTTCCGGAAAAGAGAGTAAAGTGCTACTTTACTCTTATTGAACTTCTCGTTGTAATAGCCATCATCGCTATTCTTGCCGCTATCCTTATGCCGGCTTTGAGTTCGGCGCGTGCCCGAGCAAGAAGTGCGACCTGTTTGAATAATCTCCGTCAATTCGGAACATTCAATCATAATTATGCCGATGCAAACAACGGTTTTGTTGTTTCCAATCTCCCCATTGCCGGTGTAACCAACAACAATAATAACCGCTGGTTTATACGTTTTAACCGTGCCGGATATCTGCCTGGCGTCACCTCGTATTATCTGTGTTATAAAAACAATTTGATGACTTGCCCCGCAGTTCCCCGCAAAAAGACAGATGAACCCACCCCTTATACGATCACCCGGTTTGTCCGCGACAATGTCAAGCGTATCTCCTACTGCAAATATCCGTCCCGATCGATTTTCATCGGAGAAACCTATGTGAACTCACACGGTGAAAACTTTGCCGCCGGAACCACATATTTGGCAACAGTCAACGACAACACCTGCAGGATCCCCGGCAATCAGCACTTAGGAGGATGCAACGTTGTCTTTATCGACGGACACGCAGTTTGGGATCTGCGGGAACACATGCAGCTCTACGAAGGCTCGGGTAATTACTCGTGGCAAAAGGCTTGGAACAAAAAATTTGTATGGAATATCTGGGCTCGCAAATTGGAGTAAAAAACACAATGATTCATAAAGTTATTCTGTCCGCTGCTCTTTTTGTCAGCGCACTTGCATTGACTGCGGCTCCAGCTATACGTCAACCATCAAAACCGGCGTGGTCTATTGATCTTACCGACAGCTGCCAGCGTGAAAACAAGCTGATGCTTTCAGAAACACTTGACCGTACCCGTCGTTCCCGCAGTGATGATGCCGGAAAAATATTCAACTATTCTTTGCAATTCTCTGCACCGGAACGTCCGGCACCGTATGGTCTGCTGCTTGAGATGGATAATGCCTGTGTTGTGGAAGCTGTCACCGCAAACGGTCAAAAGCTCTCCCCGGCAAATCATCTGAAACCTTATTGGCTTGGAACGGAGCGGATATTTCTGCTGCCGCCGGGAAAAGAGTACCGGGTGCAGTTCCGTATCCGTCATCTGACACAACTTTACCCGAATGCTTTCGGAAGGATCACTCTGCGTCCGGCTGCGTTAAACGACGTTCTTTCGCTGGAACTTATCTCCGGCAAAAAAGATTCCATCCGTGTCATAAACTCCGGATTTCTGCCCCAAACGGCTACACTGAAAGCGGTCAGCACTGATTTTTTCGGTGTCCATCTGACCGAAGATAAAACTGAATTCACCATTGATCCGCAAAGCAGCAAAGTTGTTGCGGTAAAAAACAATACCGATTGCTGGAAAACGGAATACTCTCTGACGGCTCAAAACGGAGAGCGTTCCTGGAGTTATAACAACTATCCGCGCCCCGACCGCTGGTTTACCGCCCGTCAGGAAACTCTGCCTCTCAACAATGTCTGGGAAACTGCTCCCGGCGACGGCTCCACTGTACGCGGCGGTATTCCGGAAACCGGATGGAGCAAAGCAAAACGTTTTCCGCTGTTGCTGAACCGCAAAAAAGAAAAAAGCCACTTCTTCTGGGTGCGCACCCGGGTGACTGTGCCGGAAAACTGGCAGGGCAAAGAACTTTATCTCGGTGTGCCAATGGTTCATTTCAAGGCTGATATTTTTATCAACGGCAAAGAGATCGGTGCGCTTCATTTGTGGGATACACCTGCGAAATTCAGTTTGACCGATCATGTCAAAGCAGGCGAAACATTTGAGTTGACGCTTTGCCTGACCGATTATATATCCACTCTTTTGCCGGGGACAGTGATCCCGCAGCCGGGTGTCTACGATGCTCCGGCACGCACCCTGACAGCAGCCGTCGGACATTTTCCCGAAGGCGGCGTTCCCGGTTTGAAAGGAATTCCGGAACTGATTGCGGAACCCTTTATCCGTACAGATCGGGCAGTTATCCGCACTTATGTTTCCGGCGACAAAAGAGTTGAAACTCTGTTGACATTCCGCAACAATTCTGAAAAAGAGGGAGATTTCCGTTTTCTTATACAAATTCTCAAAGCAGGTAAAAAACTTGCGGAATTTCCTGAAGAAACAATAAATCTGAAAGCAGGAAAATCGAGGGATATACAACGTGTCTACCACTGGACTCCGCCAGTCCTGTGGACTCCGGAAACACCTGAACTTTACGAGTTGCGCGTCACGTTGAGAGATACTGCAGGAAAAGTTGTTGATCAGAGGCGCGAACGTTTCGGATTCCGTGAATTCGGCATCAACGCCAACCATTTTACCCTCAACGGAAATCCTGTGCGCTTCTATGGATTCAGCCAGACAACCCCCCAAAAAATGACCTGGCCGGCAGTACCGCAGCCACAAACGATAGTCCGCCATCATTTTCACGATGATGCATACTATATGGGGGGCATCGGTCATATCCACATCGGTGACGAACTCGGAATATTTATCAAAGGAGAAAATCTTTCACACAACGCCCATCACGGTCAACGTTTTGCCTATCAGGCTCCGGTTACATGGGAACGGCTATTTTCAGAAATCAAACAAGTCAGTGGTTCTGTTGTCAACAGTCCTTCGCTCGCTTTTTGGGACATCGGAAACGAGAACAATTTTTCTGCGCCGGGAGAAGCGAAGAAAATGGGGGATTTTTTCAGCAGAATAGAAAAACTTGATCCTACCCGTCTTGTCACGATCAGCGGAGCTTATCCGCTTCCCGAAGGTCAGGGCGTCCGAATACTTGACACACATGGTATGTGCGCTCTCAATCGTGACACTTACTATTTCCTCAACCCGGAAAAACGTCCGGAAACGATGAAAAAAAGCGGGCGTTTCACTCGCATACCACATGGTGAAGATCCCGGCAACTGGGAAAAAGGCCGTTATTTCAGCCCAACCTACGATAATCACAAATACCGGAAAAGCCTGTTGCATTACGACAATTTACCAGTCTTTTTCAGTGAAAGCATGTATATGCATGCACATTTGCTGCCGGGACTTTGCGGTGATTCCAATTATACCCGCGGTGTCTTCGGAACATTTATGACGCAGCCCGTTTTGCTGGGACGTCGCTATATGCTTCGTTTTACCCGCAAAGCTGATGTCGCCGCTGTGCTCGGACATGTTGCCCGTTTTCACGGCAGAGAGATATCTCCGGTAGCAGCATTTTCTGCTGATCAGCGGCTTCGCTTCAATTCAGATAATCCGCTTATCCTTGCGTATGACCTGTACAACTTCACTTCACACCCGCAGGATCTGACGCTTCAACTGACTCTGAAGGAAAATGGCAGGGTTCTGGCAGAACAGCAGAAAACTGTTGCGATGACACCTTACAAAACAGTTCCTGTCAAGTTTGACTTCGGCAAATTCAGTGCAGTCCGGAAAGACCGCCGCTTCGACCTGCTTATCAGTGTGACTGGTTCAACCGGAGCATTTTTTTCGGATTGGGAAGAACTGACGGTCTATGCTCCTCTCCCCTGCCGTCTGCCTGCAGACATAAACCTCAGTGTATGTGATCCGCAAGGGAAAATTTGCAGTTGGCTCTCTGAACGTAATGTACCCTTCCGCCGTCTGTCTGCTGTGACCGATTGGAAAAGCGGCGACAAAGAATATTTGATCATTGCTCCGGATACTCTCACTGATAACTCCCGGATTTCTGCCCTCGCAAAAGAGCTCCGCAAAGGAGGTCGAATTCTGGTGCTTGAACACCGGGAAGTTCCCGATCTAACGGCAGCTTCACTGCAAACTTTGAGCTACAATTCGGTGGGGGTCTATCCTGCCTTCCATCAGGAATCACCGCTATACGGATACATAACTCCGTCTGATTTGAGATTTTGGAATACGAAGGATGGGGACCTCGTAACGGCATTGCGTCCGTTGAGGCAACCGACACGGGGAGCTTTCCGGCTCCTTGCTTCCGGTGCGTATGCTGACGGCGTCAAAGCCGTCAGTACCGCTCTGGCAGATTTCTCTGTCGGCAAAGGTACAGTGCGGTATTCACAACTGAATTTGTTGAGGAGTCTTGATACGGAACCGGCGGCAGAACGTGTATTTACTCTGTTGATCAATAACCCGCCGAAACCATTCTCTGCCGGAAACTGTGCCGTGCTTGCATCTGAAAACAACAGACGTCTTATGAAAGGACGTGCCGGAGTCGTGACATTTGCGGAATCTTTTGCGTCGTTGAAACTTAACTCTCTGAAAATGCTGATTTCAGATGGAAAATCACTTACAGCATTATCAGCCAAAGAATACGCAGATTTGAACAACTACCTGAAGCGGGGCGGAAAGATGCTGGTGTTTGATGCAGCTGAACTTACCTCTGAACAGGTGCGCCGCTTTACAGGAACGATTGTCCGCTGGGAAAAATTTGCGCTCGACCGCGCCCGTTTCACCTCGCCTCATCCGCTTACACAGGGTCTTACCAGCGGAGATCTTTTCTGGACTTCCGGAAAAAGCGGTACAAACCGTTCCATTCGTCCTCTAAATGAAAATCAGCCTGTTTCTCCCGGTATCAATGACCCCGGACATCTGGTGCCGGTGGGCAAAGGGCTTATCGGTTTGACCAAACCGGGATATTTGACAATGCTTCCGGTCGGTAAAGGGGAGGTTGTTTTTTCTACACTGCGCCTTTTCGATTCTCCGGTTCCGGAGGCGGCTCGCCTGCTGTCGCAGTTTCTGACTGCCTCAGGAATCCATCTGGATCCCGGCGTCAGGAGTGCTGCTGCAGATCCGGATCGTGACGCCAGAGAAAACTGGCAGTATACACCGATACCATTGGCAACATTCTGCAATCGTGCCTTCAAGGACGATCCAAATTCAAAGATACGCGGCTGGTCAGCGCAGGGGAGCTACGATGATCTTTCTGCTTTCCCCGTCGGCAAACAGACTTTGCGCGGAGTTTTGTTTGACATTGCCGATCCCGATAAAAACGGCAACAAAGGTTTGATTGCACTTTCCGGAACCAAAGAGATCGGTGTGTTGCCGGCGCAGGTCAAAGATATTCCGGTCGGTAAAAAATTTGAACGGATCGTGTTTCTTTACGGTTCTGCCTGGGGAGCTCCGCAATTTACTTTCCGCATCAACTATGCCGACCGCAAGACTTGGATACCTGGGGCTCCGGATCCTTTTACCGAACTTACCCTGCGGCCTAAACTCGAAATAGATGATTGGTATCAGGTCGAAAGTTATCTCAATGGCGGAAGCTGTATGGCACGCGCCAAAGTTGCTTGGACAGGATTCTCCCAGGCGTCAAAAAAGCGTAACCGCCCTGTCGGAGTGTTTCTTTATGAGTGGGATAATCCGCATCCCGAAAAAGTGATCGATACCATAGATATTATTTCACCCGGCAAAGTTGGTTCGGGACAGGTCTTTGTACTTGGCATCACTGGAGCTGATCGCCGTTCGATGCGTCCGCTCAAAACACTGCTGCCGAAATATAATGCAAAACGGCTGCTCAAGCAAATTGAGTGGAGCAAATACGGTGCAGTCATCGACCGGGATGGTTCCATTCCGCTGATTTACCGGTCGTCGGATGGTAAGCCGCTTGCAAACATTCCCCGGTGGCTCATTCAGGGGCGTGTGATGAAGAACGGCAAAAATCGTCACAGTCATCTTGAAGGAGCAAGTGCCAGACCGCTCAAAACAGAGTTTTCTGACTATTCTATCCGGATGCAGTATCAAACATCTTACACCACACTGCAACAACAAATCATATTCAGAGAAACAGGGATTGATGTTATCTGGCACATACGATTGAAAAAGAATCCTCCACCGGGTGTGCAAGGCTCGATGTTAATTCCATTTGGACTTGCGAATGCCGAATTTCCAACAATTGTCAACACCAATCCCCTGTTGATCAATTGGAGTGACGGAAGCAACGGTGCGCTGGCATTCAATTCTGAATATAAATGGCACAAAGGTTATTACGGAAACAGAAAAAAAGTCATTTTTACACCTTTTTATAACAATAAATTTGAATGTGGTGCCGAGCGCACCCTGTCGATCAGCGTCAGCTTGCCGTAAAATGGAGTTTTCCTATGAACGAGACATCTCATGCCAATATAATGCTCAACGCTTACCTGATACAGTCGGAAGAGCTTCGCACAAAATCTGCCATACCCCCAACTCTGCTCCGGAAAGCAGGAAATTATCCGGATTATTTTGATGCGCCGACTGTTTCAGATGAAAAACGGCGTGTCATTGATCCCGACTGGAAAAAATTTATCCAGCTGCCTCCCGGACTCCCAGCCGAAAGACTGCATTTTGTTTCAGCTCCAATTGCAGACACATTTGCGCGCATTCCGATTTACGACTACTATTTCCGGCAGATGATTGCAGAACTTCGAAAGAAAAATTATCAGGATTTTATCAAATTTGCCGGCTGTTTGAGTCATGCTGTGGGAGATGCAACTCAACCAGCGCATATCGGACCGGATGCAAATAATTTATTGTTGAGTCAAATGTTGCCTGTACCGGATACTCCGGGGTTGGAAAATTTTCATTATCATACTACAGTTGAGGCTGTTACCGGTCAATGCGCCGATCTTCGTCCTCCCTGTTTGCTCGGACTTTCACCGCAGGAGGCTGCTTGGAAACTTGCTTCTGAAACCCGCAAAGCAATCATTTACTGCCGCCGCTTTATTATACCGATCATTCAGGCTGTTTTTGTCAATGATCAGGATAAAGCAGAATCCTTGGCAGCTGAACCGGTTACGATAGCAGCACAACTCACAGCTGATGCCATTCATACGGCATACTGCATTGCAGAAGGAACCGCAGGTGATTTGCCGGATGAAGATCTTCGGCAACTGCCGCCGATAGAAGAGTTTCACGATTATGTCTACGGCGGAGTTGTTTTGGACGGCAATAAAAAAGTTCCGCCAAATAATGTCCCGGTTACTCCGGGGGTACTCAAGATCAATGGTGAAAACATTTCGATGCCCGGATTGGGAATGTTGCCGCACAGCGGTATGAATGGCGATAAAGTATGTTTTATGACCTGGCAGATTCCCCGCGGGGTTTTCAAAACATTTTCAGCGTGGGCAGGTCTTCATTCCCTAATCGGCACAGGAGCAGTGGAATTTCGTGTGCAGCTCAATGGGATCACCGTCTGGTCAAGCGGAAAACTGGAAGGCGGCAGCGAAGCAGTGAAGTGTGAAATAAAACTTTATGATGCTGAAAAACTCACCATCCAGGTATGGGCGGCAGGTGATGAGAGCAACTTTTGGAACAATCACTCATATTGGGGCAATCCGGTACTGAACAGATGAAATGTATCATTTGTTTGTTGCTGCTGTCGGGAAAATTTTTCGTTTTTTGTTACTGTTCCATATATGCAGTTTTACGGTTACATTAAGTTTGATGCGAAAATTTCTCCTCAACCGAGGTTGTGTTTATCAACAAATTTAATATATGGTTTTGACAACTCTTCTGTTTCAAATACGATTATTTCGTTGACCCCTTGTTTCAAAAATGGAGCCGGAACGTACAATGTGTTTCCCGGACCGATGTTCCAATAGCGTCCAAGATTGTGTCCGTTCACCCAGACCACGCCCTTTTTTCCGGGAAACTCGATGAATGTATCGGCAACATCGTTGATTTCAATAGTTGCACGGTAAAATGCCGGTATGCGTTTGAGCATTCTTTCGTAAGGCTTGAAGGTTATTTTTGATAACTGTTTTTCATCCATCGGAAGAGAATACATCTGCCAATCCGGTATGAATTGGTATCCGAGGGAAACACCGGAGCAGATTCCCTTGAAATCTTTTCCGATAGCCGGACCATAGTTGATGTGTCCCATGTTTTCCACCAGTATATCAAGTTGCGCCCCTGTTTCCGGAATTTCTATTTCCGGGGAGCAGTTGCTCTCATCGTTGCGGTAGTAGGTGAATATCTGTTTTTCGTCAAGATAGACCAGTGCCCTGTCTCTGACATCCCACAGATTGAGTACCGTAGTCAGCGGTCCATGCAAACGTGTGCGGTAGTGAATGAAACCGTAATACTGTCCGAGTTTTTCCATACATTCCGGAGCCGCTCCGTAAACAGCCGTTGAAATTTCAGGCAGACAATCAAATAAACTGCAACATTCGGTAAAATCAACTTTTCCGTAACCGATCTTGCGCGGAGACGACGGCGTGCCGAACGGAGCATCCGGACGGTATTTCTTTATGACACTTTGCAGCTTCAGATATTTTTCGGTGATATTACCAGTTTCCGACAGCGGAGCATCGTAATCGTAACTGGTAGTGTCTGGCATATATTTGTCTCCGGGAATACCGTTTGCTCCATTGTAAAAGCCGAAGTTTGTGCCACCGTGGAACATATAAAAGTTTACATTTCCTCCGGCGCTCAGCATATCATCCGGCTCAGCGCAACGCAAAACGTCTTGATGATGTTTGTTAGGTCGATGAGATATTTGTTTGAGTGAACAGCGGAGCGTTACCGCAAGTTTTCTGCTGATGTTATCTTTGAAACAGCATATCACAACTCGGCAAATGTATCATCTTTGCGTTTGCAGCGGTATTCACGGGGACTTGTTCCGTAGTATCGCCGGAACACGGTCGAAAAATAAAATTGATTTTTGAATCCGTACTGCACTGCAAGCTCTTTTATTGAAATATCGGTGGTGACAAGCAACTGACGTGCGCTGTGCATCTTCAGTTTCTGCCAGTATGATATCGGAGTTGCTCCGAAATGGCGGGTGAAGAGGCGGAGCAGTGTTGCCTTGCTTACTTTCAGGTACGAAACAAGTTCGTCAAGTGAAGGCTCGACGGAAAAGTCGGACTTCATTATATTTATTGCCCGGGTAAGTATTTCAGGCAGCTCCCCGGGAGAGTTTTTGCGGTTCAATTCAGCCAGAACCAGCAGCAGTTCGACTGTGTATTGAGTATTAAGATACGCCTCAGCTTCATTTTTCGATGCGATGATATTGCCGATTTTATTCATCAAAAGAGAGATGCTGTCGAAATCACTTCCTGCAACGTTGAATACGTTTACTCCTTTGAGCATAAGATGTTCCGGCAGGAATTTGCTGAGTGCTCCGGTGATCGAAAGCTGGATGGTGTGGACGTGATTTTTTTCATCGTTGCTCAAAATGCAGGAGCTGCCGACGTTCAACACCAGAATATCTCCCGGTCTGAGAATTCTGCTCTTGCCGTTTACAATCAGTTTCATTGAACCGGATATCACCATCCTGACCAGCAATGATGCATACTCATCTATTTCGACAGACCATGAGGTGATTCCGTTCTGTTTGTAATTTTTATAAATCTGAGTCCACAGCGTTATACTGTAAGGAACAATATCATACCACTCATAACAACGGAACACTTTCACTGTGGAATAGTAATCAGATGAGAATCTTCCAACTTTCTTATACATTATCTATCCCCGTATATTATTTTGACGATAATATATATGTTTTTGTCATTTTTACAAGTTGCAAAGATTATTTTTTACATATATATTTACTCCAGATAACAAAAAAATCAAACAAAAAAGGGTGACAACCATGTTTAAAAACATTACCGCATTGGATAAAAGTCAATTACCCCGCTGCAAAAACTCTGATAAAATAATCCGCAAAGAGAGAAAAACTTTTACTCTTATAGAACTGCTGGTTGTAATTGCCATTATCGCTATACTGGCTGCAATACTCATGCCTGCGTTGTCTCAGGCGAGAGAACGGGCTAAATCAGCAGGATGCCTCAATAATTTGAAATCTTCTTATTTTGCGCTGATGAACTACTCTGAGTACAACAAAGAGTTTCTGCCGTACCCGCTCCGCTCGGGAGACTACAACAAGAGTTGGGCAACTCATCTGCTGACACGGAAAAATATTCACCTCGCCAATGCTCACATGCCGCTTGCCAACGTCAACAACGATAAGACAAAAGTGCATCACCAATGGAGATGTCCGAGTTATCCCGTCTGGAAAAAGCGCGGACTCAACGGCTCAGGAAACGGACATGATGTCATGCACCAGGTTTATGGAATGAACGGAGGATTGAGCGGTAAGCTCTTCGATAAGCCGAAAGAGTTTCCCGACGTATTCAAATTTTACGTAAAAATCGGACAAATCGGCAGAACTGACGGCAATTTTGTTCCCCGAAACAACCCGAGCCGCACAATTCTGCTTGCCGACAGTATCCGCACTGACTGGAAGCAGCAATGGGCAGCATTCAATACCTCTGACAATATTTGCGAGCGGCTGCATTTGCGCCACAATATGAAGGTCAATACGGTTTTTCTCGATGGTCACGCAAACTCCTGCGAAGCGGGATACATCATGGCAAACTGCAACGTGACCGATCTTACCGATAAACAGTTTGTCGATGCCGAATTTATGCCTGTTTACTGAGGTGGGAGAATGAAGAGAGCCATTCTGCCTTTTATCCTGCTTCTCTGTTGCGCCGCCGCGGCAGAACAGTACACGCCGGATATGACCCGGGAGCTTGAAACCTTCAGAAGAATCGCACTGTACACTCACAGGAAAGTCAACAGAAAAACCGATTACTCCAGATTGCTGCGGCTGAAAAAAGACAAGCTGCCAAATGGAAAAATCACGGTGGCAGCCTGTCAAATTACAGAAAAAAACAGACGTGCCGGATTTTTTGAATTTGACGCAGTAAAACATAAAAAATCCATCCGTCACGTTGCGGTCGATATCCTGCACGACAGTAAAATCACAGATGTTGGAAAATTTTTACAGCTTTCATTTTCTGCTGATGGAAAAAAGTTTGTGCGCTGTCGGGCTGAAAAAAATATTGTCAGAGAAAGTATTTCCTCCGGCTGGAGCGTGAGCAGGATTCTCTTTGCCACCTCTCAACAGAGTGGAAAATTGAGATTCCACCTTTCCCCTGCCCAACACATCAGGCAATTGCAGATTTGCAGAATAACTGTAAGCGATGAGCCGATTGAAAAAACTCCTGCACAACTGCCGGGAACATCTTTCAAAAAAACAGGGCTCCCCAAATACCACCTCACAGAGAGTTCCGTATTGCTGACTGATTTTCTTTGCCGTCAGATAGGCGAAAAAGAGGATGAAAACGAGATATATCCGGCTGGTTTATGGGCGAACGCCAGAATTCCTCAGGATGAGAAGCTGGTGAAATATCCGGGAACCTCAGCTGCACGCATTGCCGGGGTGAAGTACAAGGGATTTCTCTACCGTTTCCAAATGAGCGGGGACTTCAAAAAGGGCGAAGAGGAAATTTTTATCAGGTTCCGCCGTTCAAGTTTCATCACCACTATCTATATAGATGGCAAACCTGTCGGCAAATCCGTTGAGGGAACTCTGCCTTTTGAAATAAACATCACTAAATTCATTCAGCCGGGTAAAATACACGATTTGGTGATAAAAGTTATGGGATTATCCTCAGTTCCGGTCAAAAACCATCTCTATATCTATCCTGTCGGAGCATCTGCCAAATTTTCAGGAGGTATAATCGGAGTGCCCGTCATTGAAAAGCGTCCTGCGGTGAGGGTTGAGAGCGTCGGAGTTACTCCATCGAAAAATCAAGTCCGCATAGATGCTGAAATTGTGAACAACTCTTCTTCCGCCTTCGAGGGCAAACTTGAGTTTTCAATAACAGATTACGATGGAAAAAGTATATTTTCTTCTGAGCAGGAGTTGAACATTGCAAAAAACTCATCAAAGAGTGCCTCTTGCACTTTCAACGTAAAAGATGAACTCAAACTGTGGGATATCGGCAAGCCTAATCTTTACTATGCCGTGCTGAAAATCAAAAACTCCGCTGTTTCCATACAGAGCCGTACCAGATTCGGATACCGATATGTCGAGATAAAAGGTACTGACTTCCATCTCAACGGCAGGCACGTCAGGATGCGCGGTCCGTGGGGTCACCGGAGCGACTGGATGAGACAACACATGGATATCACCACCCGGCAGTACAGCAAAGATAAAACTCCTCACAATCTCTACCGCCATCTGCTCAAAAACGGAATGAACGCTCTGCGTCTGCACCGTCAGATACATCCCGAAATGTTTTACAAGGCGGCAGACGAAGTCGGAATACTGGTCATTGCAGAAAGCAGTATCGGTCATAACTATGTCGATGACAAAGCGGCAAAAGAGCACTTGAAGGGCATGGTGAAAAATTTCCGCAACCACCCGTCGATAATATTGTGGAGTGCCACCAATGAATTTAATCTCTGGAGAGTTCCGAGAACTGAAAAATCCATGGATTTTCTGGTGAAACTCGATGATTTTATCAAGAAACTCGACAGTTCAAGACCGGTACAGCATTCCGGTTTCGGAGATGCTCACGGCAGGCTCGATATCGTAAATATACACTATCCTTGTGAATCAAAAAACAACCCTGCCGGACTCTACTGGCAGAGAAATCCGGAAAAATTTGCAGGCAGATTGTGGAAAGATATTTTTATACGTTACAATCCATACGGCAAAAAGCCGGTGTTTTACGGTGAAGAGCTGAATCCGGGAATAACTCTCGATCAGCACAGCCACTTTACCGGTGTCGAGGTATGCGTGCCCGCTTCATGGCACTGCACGACCGGCGCACGGCAGAAAAACTTATGCGGCACAAAGCCAAAGTGTGGAAATATCACATCAGGGCTGCCAGAGAACAGAATGTCGGATTGATTTCTCCCATACTCTTTTACATCGGCACTCATTCGCTTTTTACCAAGCTCATTGCAGAAGAGTTCAAAAATGCTGGAGCTTATCCGGTATTTCCTGACCCCGTGTTCACCGGCGGCAGAAACGAAACAAGGAAATTCGCTTTCTTTGAAGATGACGGCTTCGATTTCAAAGGCAGAGCAACTGTTACGGTCAAGTTCGCAGACGGCAGAGAATACCCGGCGTTTGAGGATAACTTTTCCGTTGACGGAGGCAAAAACTTCTACCGCGATATCATGTTGAAAATTCCTCAGAAAAGCGGAAAAGCCAACCTCGTCACCCGGGTTTACGATTTGAACAACAAAGCTGTTTATTGCGACACTACGGAAATTCTGATACGGGAAAAAGCAAAAATTTCTCCTGTTGATGCTCGAGTCTCTGTCTGGGGAAATTCATCACCCCTGCGCAATTTTGCCGCAAAATACAATATCAGAACTTTACGGGAAACTCCGTCAGCACTCAGCACCAAAATACTGCTGGTGATGCCTGATATTTCTGAACAGGATATCGCTCAAAGTATGGAGCAGCTCTGCCGCTTTCTGGATAACGGAGGAAGAATTTTCTTCTTTGAACGGCAGTGGCAAAATTGCAGTCTGCCGGGAAATATAAAATTCAGTGACTCCGAAATTTTCTGCAAAGGCTTCATGCGAAACAAAAATCATCCGGTATTGAAAAATATGGATGATCTCGATTTCCGCTACTGGAACAGTGATTTGAGCATTGCTTCTCAGGGTACCCGCAAGGGATTTTACGGAAACAGCCAAGTGCTTATCGACTGCGGTTCGAAGCTCTCCATGCAGCTGCTCTGGGAACTTTTTTACGGCAGGGGAAGTATTATCGTAAACCATTTGGAGCTGCTGAAAAATCTCGAACATCAGCCACAGGCGGAACTCCTGATGTCAAACATATTGAACTATCTCAAAAACGCTCCTGAAAAGAAATCAGAGCCGGCAGCCATGCTTGTTTTTCCACAGAAAGATACTCTTTACAATGAGCTGCGTCTGCTTGGAGTTTCTGAAAAGCTCAAGTCAGGCAAAGTACTGCTGGTGACTCCGGAAGCGGCGGAAAAGTTGCCATCACAAAAAATAATTTCCCATGCAAGGAATTTTGAAAATGTTGTCTTTTTCAATCTTTCCGAAACGAAAGCAAAAGAAATTGCAGCCGCCCTGACCGGAACAGCTCCTGCAACTTCAAAATACCGCAAAAGTGAGTATTCTCACTCCAACGTTGTATTTTTCAAGGGCTGTGATCAGTCATACTCCATGATGACCGATGAGGATATAAACTTTGACTCAAATTACCTGCCGCAATACTCATTCGGCGATGGCAACGGCTGGAAAAATTGCATTGCTGACGGCAGAGATGCTGTGTTCACTTTTGAAAACCAAAGGAAAATAATTTTCATCAATCTCCAGTACCGCAGCGATGCTTCGCAGCCGGAAAAAAGAGTACGGTTCACCTCGCAGCTCATCCACAATCTCGGAGGAAAACTCGCTATCCGCAAACCTGTCAGCCGCAAAAACGCAGAAGAAAGGTACTGCCATGTTGACCTGACCCGTTCAGCGAATGAGTCACGGGAACGGATTTTGGAAATGAAGTCAGGAGTGTTGCTCAAAAACGGAATTCCTTTCAGACTGCCTGCCGAAAACAGAGCGGTTCCGAAGAGCGTGATTCGGCTTAACGGCCATGAAAATATGCAGGAGCCTTTCAAGTGGGATACTCCGCTCGATAAATTCTCCTCACGGAGCGGGAAAATCAAAGTGAGTTTACCAATGGCTCAGGCAGAAACGTTCTCACTGCTGATGACTGCAACGCACAACTGGAAACTGCCCCGGGGAAACGGCAAAACAGTTGGTTATTTCAGGATTTTCTATCGTGACGGAACGATGTTTGAACACAAAATCCGTCTCGGAGAGCACGTTCAGCCTGCGCGCGCAACCAACAGCGACATATCAGACGGAGTGTTTGCTCAGGATGTTCCGATGAAAATAAATCCCGGGGAACAAGCCAAGTTGTATATCTCAACTTTTGTCAATCCGGTACCCGAAAACAAAATCGACTACTGCGAGTTTGAAAGTGCCCATAATCTCCGACACGATTTGCTGATTTTCGGCATGACTCTGGAAAGAACTTCCAGAGAGTACATCTGAAAATCATCTTCCGGATCTTTTGACAAGGCTTTGTTCCCGACATGGGTAGATGATGTGGGGGAAGGGCGAAACTTCTTTTCACGAGAAAAGAAGTTTCGCCCTTCCCCCACGCCCCCAACCCACT
>SUVY01000044.1 GCA_015061775.1 Lentisphaerota bacterium
CAGAACGCGAATAGGAGCAAGACAAAAGCACACCTTTTTTTGAATCATCTTTCGCTGATTATTAAATTTTTTACAATTTTTTTGCAAACAACACTTGAAATTTAGTCTCTCATAGGAGAAAAGCGGAAAAACTTTTTTATTTACTTTTACCTACCTTTGTTGGGAACAGAGCCATAAAAAAAGCACCCTGTTCGGGTGCTTTGGGCTGTCAAAACATCAGGCGATGATGTCGAAGGAGCTTTTCATGTCGGTTTCGATGCGGGCTTTGAGATCTACCCAGTTGCCCGCGTAGCCGTTGCCCCAGTAACCCATTCCGCCCCAGCCGGAGTTGTATTCTCTCAAGAGAAGGTCGGCGCTGCCGTCTCCGTTGTAGTCTCCGGAGGCTTCTATCTCGAAGCCTTCTCCGAGAGTTCCTCTCCAGCGTTTGGTTTGGCTGTTTCCGTCATCCCATATCCAGACGTTGTTGGTGTTGCGGTCGAGCACCATGATATCGTCTATTCCGTCTCCTTCAAAGTCTCCCACGGCGGCGACTTCCCAGCCGCTTTCGAGCTTGCCGACGGACTTAGTACTCCAATTCCATGAACTGAAAGTCGGATCATTGTTGGTCCAAAGATAAACAAAATTATTGTCGTTGTTGACCATTACAAGCTTATCTGCACCATCGTCAAATGATCCTGCTCCTTCGATTGTCCATTTTGCCTGTTCCCCTTTGTTTACATGCCAAATATCCTTATAGGTTGTTCCATCGAGGACTACGCCTATACTACCGTTTGTATCATAGATCAGAATATCATCGTATTGGTCTCCGTCGAGGTTGGCGAGGCATTGGGTGTTGAATGAACCGTCAACTTTACAGAGGTTGACGTAGCCGTAACTGCCTTTGCGAAGGTCTGTCCATGCGGCGAAACGGTTTCCGACTCCGTTGTAGAGCAATACTCCGTCATAATCGACTTCGGAACCCTTGAAGTGTCCGACACCAGCCACGCGCCAGAGGTCGGCTTCTGCGCCGCTCCACTCCCAGACGCCCTTCCAAGCCGGACGGACGTTTCCATCGGTCGCCATATAACCCACTTTTCCCTGCTCAGCATCCCATGCAAGAATCTGTGACACTCCGTTTGTGAGCAGGTTGGTATCAGGAGCGGTCACAGCGTTCTTATCCTGCACGCTCAAATGCAAGTTTCCGTTGGAGTTGGTCAAAGTGTATTGTCTGTCATTATATTCGAGAACATCGCCGTTGACGGTCAGCGTTCCGATGTTTCCGCTCTCGGTATTGACAGTGAGCGTTGAAGAGATATCCTGCGCGTTTTGGGCGAGCTTATAAGTTCCGTACTCCTGATCGGCATTGACCGTTATGGTGTAGGTCGGAGCTCCGGAAACCAGAGAGAGGTCGTTTATCATATAACCGTCCGATACTGTTCTCTCTGTGACGGTAAAGTCAATGACCGCTCCCTCGTAAGCTGAGACGATCGCTTTGGAAGATATATCCAAGCCGCCTTTTGCGACGCCGCCGGAGGAGATGTACATCCTGCCTCCGTAATTTACGGTGGTGCTGTTCGCCACGCCGCCAGAATAGATGTACATACTGCCTCTAGAATTTATGGTTGTATTGTTCGCCTCGCCGCCGTAGCAGATAAACATATGGCCACCGAAATTTACGATGGTGCTGTTCGCTACCGTATTAGAGTGAACTGTCATCGATTGATGGTTAGGTAAATTCAATCCGGTAATGGTATTGGACGCAAAGGTGACATTTGCGCCATCAGCGACATCAACATATCCACCGTTTTCTCTGATTGCTGTAGCTGTACCGCCGGAGTAGATGTACATATAGCCCCCGAAATTTATGGTGATACTGTTCGCAATACCACCGGAAGAGATGTACATATCGCCCCCATTTACGGTGGTGCTGTTCGCCACGCCACCGCGATAGATGTCCATATAGCCTTCATTTACGGTGGTGCTGTTCGCCTCGCCGCCGGAGGAGATGTATATACTGCCCCCGGAATTTATGGTGGTGCTGTTCGCCACGCCACGGATGTACATCCCGCCCCTATTTACGGTGGTGCTGTTCGCCTCGCCGCCGGAATAGATGTACATCCAGCCCCTATTTAAGGTGGTGCTATTCGCCACGCCGCCGGAAGAGATGCACATACCGCCCACGGAATTTACGGTGGTGCTGTTCGCTACGCCGCCGGAATAGATGTGCATACTGCCCCAGTTATTTACGGTGGTGCTGTTCGCCACGCCGCCGCGGTAGATGTACAGCCTGCCGCCGGAACTTACGGTGGTGCTGTTCGCCACGCCGCCGAAGGAGATGGACATCCTGTCAGACGATGAAAGGTAAATGCCGGTGCTGATTACACCGCTTGAAATATTGTAGCTTGCCATACTGTTGTCTCCAAAGTGTGCTGTATATTATTGACATTGTATAATATTACACAAATTACGGATTTTGCAAGCGGGTATTGCTCTCTTATTGCCATTTCAAGGTATAATCAACACCACCAGCAGAGCTGGTGGTATGCACTGTGCCAGCTGTTTATAAAGTTTTTTCGGTACACACCGGCAAAGCAAGTGGTTTTGTTGACCTTAAGGCATAAAAAAACTGCCGTCCGCTTATCTCAAACGGACGGCAGTTTTTGTACTTGGAATACTGCGGTATCAGACAAGTCCGAAGAATGCTTTTTCCACAGAGTCACTGACGTACTCTACTGTGCGCGGCTCGACCAGATTGTATCCGGGGTCCATGCGCTCGACGAACTCACGGCGGACAATTACCGGCGTGGAGACGGTGTAGGGCTTGAATTTGCCCTCTTTGAGTCCTTTCACGGCTTCGACGGTCTTTTCGTAAACCAGTTTCTCGGCAGCGATGGGGGAGAGCATACGCACTCCGTTGCAGCTGTAAGACTTTTTCACCTGGCAGGTGACTACTTCAGGACAGCACTCTTTGGCTTCGGCACAGAGCTTGTCACAGCCGCTGGTCATGATGACGGGAATTCCCATTTCACCCGCGATGGCGGCATCGATTTCAAACTCTCCGACCTTCTTGCCGTTGAGCCACATGTTCTGTATATCTTTCGAGGAAAAGGTGTGCTCGAGAACCGCGTTGGGAGTTCCTGCCATAGCGTGATAGCCGAGCAGGATGGCTCCGTCCGCGCCCTCGATACCGGCAAAACGGGTCTTGAGGGTATAGCCCTGAACCAGATCGACATCGTATTTGATGTCTTCCCAGATGATGTTGTTTCCTCCGCCGTGACCGTCGCGGACAACGACTTCGTCGGCTCCGGCATCAAAACACGCCTTGACACAGTTGTTGACTTCAGCGGTGAGGCATTTGCGTCCGCGCTGATACTCAGCTCCGCCGATTGCGGTACTGACCATTGCGCTGCCGCTGACGCCGCTGATGCCTTCCATATCTGCAAAAATGTAGATTTTCATAACTGAAAGCTCCTTACTTTATCTTCAATTCAAAAGGAGCTGCGGGAAAACCGGCTCCGTTATACAGATTGCAGGTCGGGTTGTCCTGCCATGCATAGCGGACGGCAACCGGAACTGTAACTTTGGAAGACGACACGATGACACTGTCTCCCTTGATATCAGCTTTGTCAGCCCAGAACCATTTTCCATCCTTGCCGCAAAGTGCAAATCCTTCGACCTGAGCATTGGGACTGTTGCGGACAAGTTTCTCCTTCTTCTGCGCGCTGTAAACAAGCCAATGGAAGTCGGCAAGTTTTTTGGCGGCAAGTCCTCCATCGGCGTACTTGAAGGTAACTTTCACCGCTTTGCCTTCGAGCTTGGCGCAAACTGCCTTCGGACTGTAACAGGGAAGATCTTTCTTTCCATAATCGTTGCGCAGGGCGATCGCCGCAAGACGCTCTCCCACGGGCTCTTTATTCATCGGATGGATATCGTTTGCTTCACCGAGATCGATAATGATTGCTTCAGCGACTCCGGACATACTCTCTATCGCGCTCGACTGTCCGGCACGGACTCTCATCCAGTTGCTGACCCTGTTCGGATCGGAGGACTTCTTCATAAAGTTGGGAAGCTGCGCCGCATAAAAACGGAACTCGGGATTCTCAAAACGCTCACGCAGTTCGCTCACAAGAGCACGAACATGATCTCCGTAAAGAACGCTCTGGGCTCCGGCGTTCTGCTCGCCCTGATACCACAACGCACCGCGCATGGTGTACGGAATGAGAGGATGGACAAGTCCGTTCCAGATCATGCCCGGAGTTTTGCTCGGATAGGGTTTTGTTCCGACGTATTTCGGCATGGCTTTTACCTGTGCCGCGGAGAGTTTTGCGAAGTTGCGCTGACGGAACATTTCCCAATTCATCTGCGCGTTTTTAGTTTTACCGATGTTATGATAGCGCGGGAAGCTGATGCGCTGGGTATAGGCATACGCTCTCAGCATGATCTCGTATTTTCCAGGAGCAAGTTTGGGAACAAAGGTCGCAAACTGTCTGCCGCACGCAGCAGTTTTCATATCAAGCTTTGCCACAAGTTTTCCGTTCAAATAGACATCGACCGGAACCTGGGGTCTGCCGAACTCTAAAAGCACCTTGCCCCACTGATAATCAGCCTTACTGATGTTTACGGTCTTGCGGAACCAGATGATTCCGTTTCCTTTGATCGAACGCTGCATATTTTTGACCGGAGTCCATTTTGCGTCCGCCGCAGGAAATTCGACTTTAGCATCATCGGTATATCCGACCTCTTTCGCCCACGCATTCACTGCTTCGACATATTTATCGCGGCGTGAATCGTACTGTAAATAGGCATCAAGCTCTTTCCTGGCATTCTTTGCAACAGCAGGAGTACTGCCGTTCAAAATCTTTTCGCGGCTGATCCATGACTCGATGGAACTGCCTCCCCAGGAGGGGTTGATAAGTCCGACTGCGATGCCGCACTCTTTGTTGATCCTGCGGGCAAAGAAGTATCCCGCGGCAGTAAAGTCTCCGGTAGTTTTGGGATCGGCGCAGACCCAGCGTCCGCGAATATTGTCCACAGGCTGCTCGGGTGCAACGCAGTTCGCTCTGAAGTGGCGGATACGGTTGTTCGCTGATTTAGCAATATTCTCTTTTGCATTCATGCTGCGTACAACGGTCATCGCCATATTGCTCTGACCGATGCAGTACCAGACTTCTCCGGTAATGACATCTTTGCAGGTTATGGTGTTTTTTCCTTTGACAACAAGATCGTGTCCGGCGTCATCGCTCTTTGAAAGATCCAGACGAACCAGCCATTTGCCGTCTTTTCCGGCAACGGTCGAAGCGGAAACTCCGGCGTAGCTCACGCTTACCTTTTCTCCGGGATCAGCCTTGCCGAACACCGCAGTTGCATTGGATTTCTGCAGCACGGCTTTGTCCGAAAAGACTCCGGGCATCGTCACATTGGCATAAGCTGCTCCGACAGCCGCCAACGACAACAGAAGAATACTTTTTTTCATCTCTTTTTACCTTTTATTTTTACCACAAGGGGTTACTTTACACTCACATTGAAGCTCGACACCGGAATTCCGGACTTGCTGAACAAGTTGCAGGTCGGATTATCCTGCCACGCATAACGCACGGCAACCGGCTCTTTTACTGCCGGAGAGGAGACTATCACGTCTGCGCCTTCGATCTTCGCGTTTGCCCAAACCCATTTTCCGTCTTTGCCGCAAATGGCGAAACCTTCAACTTCGCTTCCAGGAGAGTTGAGAACAAGTTTAGCCTTGATGTTTTTGGTGCGGTTCACCCAGTGGAAATCATCAAGTTTGCGCGCCTCAAGTCCGGCATAGATATCGACAAAAGTCAGGCGGACTGCCGCTCCCTGACGGACAGCCTTGACCGGACGCGGATTTTTCCATTGAACATCTTTTTTACCGTAAACGTTGGCAAGGGCAACATTGGCAAGACGCTGTCCGACGGTCGTCTTGTCGATAGGATGGATGTCTCCTGCTTCTCCGACGTCGATAATCTGGACGTGGCAGGCGTTTTTCACGGTGAGGCTGGTGATCTCCTGCTGACGGCGCAGCTCGGGCCAGGTTCCTGCATCAGCGGGATCGGAGGATTTTTTCTTGTAAGCTGCAAGCTGCACGGTATAGTAGTAAAGATCAGGATTTCTGAACTCGTTGCGAAGCTGCTCAACAAACGCTCTCTGGTGCTCGGAGTAGAGCTTGCTGTATTCAGCTCTGCTGTTGGACTCTCCCTGATACCAGATGACTCCGCGCATGGTGTACGGAACCATCGGGATCATCATCGCATTCCAGATCATGGTCGGAGTCTTCTGCACCAGAGGCTTTTTGCCTATCGATGCTGGCATACTTTTGATCTGGGATTTGGTGAGTTTGGGATAATTTTTCTCGCGGCACATCTCCCAGTTGGTATGGTTGTTCTGATTGCGTCCGGCGTAGAAGTTTCTGCCGAATGAAAAACGCACACAAGCTGCGTTCACACGGAGCGTCATCTCATGCTCTCCGGGAGCAACCTCAGATGCAGAAACAGGAACGCGGAAAAATTTGCCCTCAACCGCTGCCTCAAGCGGGAATGAGGCCATCTTTTTTCCGTCAAGATAAAAATCGACCGGAGCTCCGGGGCATCCGATGGTGAAGACAAATTTTTTCTGAGTATAATCACTTTTGTTGACAGTTATTTTTTTGCGGAACCAGAGGACTCCGTTACCGCTGATGCCTCCGAAAATATTTTTGCGCTTGCTCCACTTTGCATCTGCCGGAGGAGCTGTGCTTTTTCCGTCATCAATGCGTCCGCAATCTGCCGCCCACTTATTGTAAGCTGCGACATATTCCGCAAGTTTAGCATCGTATGATGTGTATCTTTCGATATCTCGTTTTGCACTCGCAGCGACTTCAGGAGTGCTCTTTTTCATCAGAGTTTCGCTGCTCATCCAGGCCTCGATCGAACTGCTTCCCCACGCAGGGTCGATAAGTCCGACAGTAAGTCCGGTCTCAGCGTTGACTTTTTTGGCGAAGTGGTATCCGACAGCCGAAAACATGAAAGTCCTGCGCGGAGAAGCTACTATCCAGCTGCCGTTATGATTGGTGACCGCCGGATCAAGTGAGCCGTGACGCGCCGCTTTGAAGGTGCGGATACGGGAATTTTCTGAGTTTTTGATCTCCTCTTTGGCGTTCAGGCTCTTTTGCATACGGAACTCCATATTGCTCTGTCCCGCTGCAAGCCAGACCTCGCCGGTGATGACATCTTTGACGGTCAACTTGTTTTTTCCGCTGACCGACAGAATCTTGGACTTACCGTCGTCTTTACTCAAATCAAGATCGACCAGCCATTTGCCGTCTTTTCCGGCGACCGCTGACGCGGAGGCGTTTCCGTAGGTAACGCTCACTTTTTCGCCGGGATCGGCTGTTCCGAAGACTGCAGTCTTTGCCGACTTCTGCAAAACCGCGTGATCTGAAAACACCGCCGGAAGCTTCACATCCGCAAGCAATGTTCCTCCGGCAGCAAGCGCCGGAAGCAGCAATTTACAGTATTTGTTCATAACAACTATCTCCCATGTTTGAATATTTATCTATATTCTTGCACAAATTCAGGCATTTTAATAAAAATATTCTTTGACAGTTGTTTTTTCAAGCTTTTATCATCAAAAAAACTGTTTTTATCTCTATTTTTGGTAAAAAAAACTCCGGATCGCGCTTATGCGTTTATCCGGAGGATTTTTTCTGAAATCGTCTTAAAAGTTATTTTTCGAGAGACGTCAGGAGTTCTCCAGCCTCTTTATATTGCTTGTTGAAGAGCTCCATAAGGAGATCCTGCGCCTCTTTAAATTTGCTTTGAAGAAGCAGAAGACGCGCTTTTTCCTTCGTCTCGGAAAACTCTTTGAAGAATTTTTCTTCAAGCTTTTCAAACTCCTTCAACCCGGGATGATCCATCGGAAGTTTGTCGGCAAGCTTGAGAGATTTTGTCCCCCAACGGCTGTCTGCCAGAGTTTCAGGAAGAGCAGGCAATCCCATCGGCACCGGAAGGAAAACAGTATGACGCGGTGGGCCGAGCGCAACAAATGCAACACTCAAGTACTCCGGATACATACGATCGGGAACCATCATAGTGCTGCAAAGAGTGTTTGCCATACACACCTGACGCATTCCGGCTTTCTCCTGAGCCTCATCCCTGAGGCGGGCAAGCTTCATCAGGTCAAGAGGAGAAACCTTACCCTTCTCTATCACTGTTGAACGCAGGAACGACGATGCCGAAAAACGGCGGTTTGCTCCATTGAGATGTGTCTTGGCAGTCCGGTTGGAGTAATGCAGCATACCGGGAAGCAGAAAGTTGTTCGCTCGAACTTCATAGGCAAAATCGACCCAGCTTGAAGCAACGTGTCTCGGGGTTGCTTCCACGATAAGACCGCGATTGAAATCCGCAAGCAGATAGATGGAACCTGAACGGCAGACTCCTGTGGTGTAGAATTTTCTGATCATAGCCTCTGCATCTTCAAGAGTCGAACAATGCTCTGCTATATAACGCATGACTGTAACAGAACCGGTATTGACCTTGCGGGCATGATATTCACTTGAGAGTGGATCGTTCTGGACTATCATCAATCCCTTTTCATTCATTGCGGCTCCGGCTCCGGAACTCCAGAGGTCGCAGACCGTTAGCACCTTGTATCGTCCGGGAGCGGCGCGGAAAAGGCGCAGACTCAGGAGGTTCTGGTTGCGGTAATCGCGGTTCTTCTGGAGCATACTGGTTCCGGTGGAAGAGACTTCCGGAGTTATGACCCAAGAGGTACATCCCGGTCTGGAATAAAACTTGTTGTTGTGCCAGGTAAAGTCTCCTTTATGCCAGTTGAGAGCTTTTTCGATAGCCTCCTCTTCGCGGCGATTGGAGATAAAATACTCCTCCATAAGCTGATTGTGCAGCTCGGCGCATCTTGCGCGCTCAGGCTGTTTATCCAGCTTATCAAGCTTTTCACGGTACTTTTTTTCCACCAGCGGGCGGGTATATTTTATGCTGTCAAGAAACCAGTTTCCCGGCATGGGATCTTCGGTCGGAATAAATGTTTCCGCGCTGACTGACGCGCATAGAAACAGCGCAAGCAGATACTTATACATAGATCATCTCTCCCTGTCTTTACTTAAAAACACTTCGGTCTCGCTAACATGGTTTAGCACACTCGTATATTTTACATGCGCTTTGTTGTTTTGTCAAGTCCTCCAAATGATTTTTTTGATTTTTACTGCATTGACACCGGCTGGACGCAAGCGTTGCGGAACAATATTGATATTTTATTTTGATTTCAAGTGGAAAAAAAGAAATAAGGTGCTATATTCTATATCTATTATGGATAACGACAAAAAAACATTGACCATCATAAACGGAACACATATACTCTGTCCCTCATGCGGAGAGTTGATCTCCCCCATGGATATCGAGGCGTACAGACAGTGTCCGTATTGCGGATTTATCTTTGAACAGACGCCGGAGTTTGAAGATTTTGTTCTCTCTCCCATCACCCGCCAGTGGACGAAAAATGTCCTCAATCAGTTCCTGAGATAATACTGTTCACTCAGATGAAAGAGCATGATTTTTCCAAGTATCTCAAACGCAATCCGGGAAAATTGCTGCCGGAACTTGAAAAATTTCCCCATGCAGTGATCGTTCCGGCATACGATGAAACGGAATATCTTCCCAGGCTTCTCTCCAGTTTGTCAAAAGCAGAGATACCTGCTCCGATCGCGGTGATCACAGTAGTCAATCATCCGGCTGGAACCGGATGCGCCTCAAGTTTGGAATTGCTGGCAAAACTTGAACACACAGTTTTGCCTCCTCCGCTGAAACTCTTTACAATTTACGCTCCGCAGCTCAAGCACGGAGTCGGAGAAGCCCGCAAAATCGGGTTTGACCTGTTTTCCCGTTCGAGAAACTGCGAAAATGCCGAGACTTCACTCATGTTTTCGCTCGACTCAGACTGCACCGTTCACAAAGAGTATTTTTCTGCAACACTAAACGCAGTCAAAGAGCACCTGGCTGGATGCGCTGTTATTGCTGTTGCTCACCAGAAACCGCTGGATGACATTTCAGCTCAGGCGATCGAAACATACGAACAATATCTGCTTGATTACGAAAAAAAGCTCTCTTTTGCCGGCTCTCCGTATGCATTCAACGCCATAGGTTCCGGCTTTGCGGTCACGGTCTCAAGTTATATTAAATGCGGCGGGATGAAACTCAAAAAGGCGGGCGAGGACTTCTACTTTATACAGGACGCGGTAAAGTGCACCAAAGTCATCAAAGTCCCCTCCCCGCTGGTTTATCCGTCGGCGCGAATATCCGAACGCGTTCCTTTCGGAACCGGAACCGCGGTACGCGACATCATCGGCGGCACAATGCCAAGAGCGGTCACAGATGATGCGTTTTCCGAATTGAAGAAAGTATTGGAGACAATATCGATACCTGGCGCACTCGACAGCGGAGAAAAATTCGTCTCCATGCTGAAGGGACGCGCTGCTGATTTTTTCGTTGTCAACGGCTTCACCTCCGATTGGAACAGGATCACCGGAAATCAGAAATTCCCTGACACGAACGGTCAGATAAGAGCATTTCATCTGTGGTTCGATGCACTCCAGACAAGAAGATTTTTGCACTATTTATCAGAAAGTGAAACATTATGAGAGAATTTGTTCCGCAAGCGACCCTTGCAAATGCCGTCAAATGCGCTCCTGATGCCTGCGCAGTCGCCATATCAGGCAGAAATGTGCTTGTCAAAGAGTGCGGCAATAAAATCACCCTTCCATCCATTCAGGATATTCCGCAGGAAGCTCTGGACACAGACAACAGCCTCATCCTCGGTGATCTTGCCGGAAGACAATGTGCCGGATTTATTTTCAACGGAGAGTGTTCCGGAAACCTCAAAATGCTCGAAATGCGTACCGCATTCACCCGTGTATCAGCTGGAGCATGCTACGCCATCTGTCGGGCAAAATCCCTGCTTGAATGGAAAAAACGCCGCAATTACTGCGGAGTATGCGCTGCAAAACTTCAGCCTTCCGAAAACGATATTGCCCTTAAGTGTTCATCCTGCGGCGAACCCTACTATCCGCAGCTTGCTCCGGCAGTCATCGTGGCAATCACAAAAGAAGACAAAATACTTCTCGCACACAACTGCCGCTTTCCGGAACGGGTCCACAGCCTTATCGCTGGATTTGTCGAAGCAGGTGAGAGCATAGAGCAGGCTGTCGCAAGAGAGATTTTTGAAGAAACCTCCATCGAAATAAGTGATCTGCGTTACGCGGCAAGTCAGAGCTGGCCGTTCCCCAACTCGCTGATGCTCGGATTTACCGCAAAATACCGCGCAGGTAGCCTGAAAGTGGATAGAACAGAACTGGAGTGTGCCGACTGGTACTCTCCGGACGATCTTCCACAGCTTCCTGAAAAAGGCAGCATCGCAAGAGCTATCATCGACGATTTCTGTACTGACAAGAGATTTTTCAACTGAAATAGATAAAAAATCGGTAAAAAAACTTGCAAAAAATAATTGTTGTATTACATTAATTATACGGATGTACCATTAGCACCGTTTTTTTGCGGATATTACATTGAAATATCCTGCTGGCAGCTTTACCTGTATGCTGTATTCTTTTTTGATCAACCATAGCCCGCATTGCGCCGTTTTGGTATTTTGACGTTGTGTATTGTTTTTTCTGAGGTATTTTTATGATCCTGGGGTTGACCGGAGCCATCGGAAGCGGAAAAAGTGCTGTCCTCGATGTCTTCCACCGCCGCAACTGGAAAACCGTTGATGCAGATAAATTGTGTCATGATGCCTATCTGCACGCCTCAGATGAACTGCTCGACGCCCTGAAAAAATCATTCGGCAGCGATTGTGTCAATCCTGACCGCTCGGTTGACAGAAAAAAAATAGCTGAACGCGTTTTCGGCAACAGGGAAAAACTCGATGAGCTCACTGCACTCATCATACCTGAATTTGAAAATGAGTTTGAAAAATTTGTCACATACTGCCGTTCAAACGAAATAAATGCGATATGCGAAGTTCCGCTTCTGTTTGAAAAAGGCTATCAGGATAAATTTGACGCAGTTATAGCTATATGGACTCCGGATGATTTGAGGCATGAGCGTCTCAAAAAGATGCGGAACATGGATGACGATGATATCAGAAAGCGAGAGTCTCAACAGCTCTCTCCTGAAAAGAAAATCGAGCTTGCCGATTTCTGTGTGGTAAACGACTCCACATTGGAAGAAGTCGAAAAGCAGGTAACTGAAATCATCGGCTCGCTGAATTTGAAGTGAAATATATTTTTTATATTTGATTAAATAAAGAGGCAAAAACAAAAAAATGAACGAAGAAAACAACCAGCTTTTTCCGGTAGAAGAGACTCCAGCTGCACCGCGCCGCCGCGGTCGTCCCCGCAAAAACCCTGTTCCGGCAGAGAATGTTGAAAATACCGCAAATCCTGCTCCCGTTCCGGTTCCGGCTGAGAGTGCTGCCGCAGCTCCCGAAGTAAAAACTCCGGCAAAACGCGGAAGAAAAAGCAAAGCAGCTCTGGAAGAAGCCGCTAAAACGGAAAACAATGCTCCCGCTCCCGAAATGCCGCAGGTTCCTGCTGCAGCAGAAACTCCGGCAGCCCCTGCCGTCCAGAACCAGGAGCCTGCTCAGGAAAAAACTGCTGAACAGTCTTCCGCAAACAACACAAACAATCAGCAGAAAGTTCCGACATTCACTCCCGGAGAGCACCGTTCCGGAAACGATCGCAGATTCAACAAAAAGAACCGCAAAAACAATCGGAACAACCACAACAATAATTACAATAACAACAATCACTATCAGGATTACGAAGAGCCCATTCCGGAAAACGCAGAACCCGGAATCAATATATCTGAACTGCAGGCAAAATCCATGCAGGAACTCACTCAGATGGCAATGGAACTCGGTATCGAGGGTATCGGAGCTCTCGATAAACCTACTTTAGTCTGCGAAATACTCCGCGCCAACGCTGAGAAAAACGGAATCATGTACGGCAGCGGATACCTTGAGATCCTTCCTGACGGATACGGTTTTCTGCGTTCTCCGAGCTACAATTATCTCCCCTGCCCCGAGGACATCTATTTAAGCCCATCCCAAATCAAACGCTTCGCGCTCAAAACCGGAGACTTCCTTACCGGTCAGATCCGCGCTCCGCGCGAGAAAGAGCGATTCTTCGCTATGATCAAGGTGGACAGCATAAACAACGATGTTCCGGAACGCAAGAAGGATATCATTCCTTTCAACAGTCTCGAACCCTATTTTCCGACCAACCGCATGGTGCTCGAAAAGGAGCCGGACAACTACTCAACAAGGGTCGTTGATCTCGTAACTCCCATCGGTAAGGGACAGCGCGGACTCATCGTTGCGCCTCCGCGTACGGGAAAAACCGTACTGCTTCAGAAAGTGGCAAAGAGCATCCGGGCAAATAATCCGGAAGTCACTCTGATAATCCTGCTTATCGATGAACGTCCGGAAGAAGTTACCGACATGAAGCGCGTCATCGACGCCGAAGTGGTAAGCTCAACTTTTGATGAGCCTCCGGAGCGTCACGCCCAAGTCGCCGAAATGGTCATCGAAAAAGCCAAACGCCTGGTCGAATACGGCAAAGATGTCGTCATCCTGCTCGACAGTATCACCCGCCTCGCCAGAGCCTATAACACCCTGCAGCCCCACAGCGGAAAAGTCCTCACAGGAGGTGTCGATGCCGCTGCCCTCAACAAACCCAAACGCTTCTTCGGTGCAGCCCGCAATATCGAGAACCACGGAAGTCTCACCATCATCGCCACCGCGCTCGTCGAGACCGGCAGCCGCATGGACGATGTCATTTTTGAAGAGTTCAAAGGTACCGGCAACATGGAGCTGCATCTTGACCGCAACGTTTCTGACCGCCGTATATATCCCGCAATCAACATTGAGAAATCCGGAACACGCAAAGAAGAGCTGCTGCTCCATCCCGAAGAACTCAGCAAAGTCTGGATGCTCAGAAAAGCCGTCAACGGAGTTCCTGCCGCAGAGGCGATGGAAATGATCCTCGGAAGACTGAAGAAGGTCAAAACCAACGTCGAATTCCTGCTGACACTCCAGCCCGGATCAAACTGAGGATAAGATATCATGGCGTTCAGAGAGAACAAAAAAAAGCGCAACAACGCCTTTCTGACCTACATGTGCTATGCACTTCTGCTGTTGATGCTTATCGTATCGACTGTTCTGCTGCTGCCGGCGTACCGCGAGTACAAGGCACAGCAGAAAGAGTTGGCGAAGGTGCAGGCGGAACTCGCAAAAAACCGCGAAGAAAGAGCACAGAAACTCAAAGAGTACAATGATCTTGAAAGAAATCCCAAGGCGGTAGAAAAAGTCGCAAGGGAAAAATTCCGGATGGTCAAAGAGGGAGAAACGGTTCTCATTCTGAAAGATAATGAAAAAAAATAGAATTTTTTTTATCTTTATCCGTTTTTTTCTTTGACAAGATAACTTTTATTTATATATTATAATGTACGCAAAAAAATTTGTAAATACAACACAAAAAAAGAGAGGCTTCTAAAGATGAAAAAAATGTCATTGTTTTTCGCGGCCGGCGTAGCTGTCGGCGCAACTTTGCTCACCGGTTGCAGCAAAGAAGTCATGGATCAGCGTCTGTACAAAGATGATGCGGATGCAAAAAAAGGCGAAATCGTCTCCCCGTCTCAGCTTGATCCGATGACTCCGGTCGCTGATGCTCCCGTCCAGCAGCCCGCAAAGGAGGCTCCTGCCGCTCCCAAATACCGCACTTATAAACCCATGGAAACGCTCGAGTCCGACAAGATCGCCGGTCTCGATGAAAACTACAAACCCGCAAAGAAAGCCCAGGCGGTTGCCGGAAAAAGCCGCATCTACCGCGTCCGCAGAGGCGACACTCTGAGCGGAATCGCCTATCGTCACAAGGTCTCTCTCTCCAATCTCATGAAAGCCAACAACCTGACCGATAAGGATGCCAAGCGTCTCCGCATCGGACAGAAATTGACTATTCCCGCCGGCGGAGTTGCTGTCAGCGGCAAAAAAGCTGTCGCTGCCAAGCGCGGCAAAGCTGTCAAAGCCAAATCCGCATCTAAAGCGGTTTCAGCAAAACTCAATGCGGACGGAACTTATACCGTTCAGCGCGGTGACTCTCCGGAGCGCATCGCCCGCAAATTCAAAGTCAAACTCGCTGACCTGCTCAAAGCTAACAACCTCGATGAGGCTGCCAGCCGCCGTCTGCAGATCGGTCAGAAGCTGATCATTCCGACCGCAGGTGCAGCCGTGACTGCTCCGGCAGAAAAACCGGCACCGGAAGTTACTGCTCCCGAAACCACTCAGCCTGCTCCCCAGACTCCCGCGAACAACCTCGCCGAGCAGCTCGAAAACACTGCTCCCGGCGCAACTGCTGGCGGAGCTGCGATCCCCGAAGAGCCGAAAGATGAGACTGGAAGCACCTTCGCTCACGCAGTCCAGGAGGAAGAGATCGCTCTCGCTGAGTTCGCTGTCAAATACAACGTCTCTCTCGAGGACCTCAAGAAACTCAACCCCAACGGACTCAACGATCCTCTGAAAAAGAACGAAATCGTGAATATTCCTCTGAACGCGAAATAACATGGCGTAATCAGAAAAACTCCGGCAGACGGCTGATTTCAACCGGCTGCCGGTTTGTTTATTTACGGAAATCAACCATTCCTGAAAGGAAATGCGATGACATACTCCGAAATCAAACAGCGGTTTGAAAAAAATGTTCTCGTTTTCGACGGAGCTTTCGGAACTGAACTCTACCGCAGAAACTTTTTTGTCAACACAAGCTACGATAATCTCAACCTCGCCGCAAGCGATGTCGTTGCCTCGATTCATCAGGCATACGTCGATGCCGGAGCCGATGTCTTGACCACCAATACTTACAGTGCAAACTCCCTGCATCTCGGCAGATTCGGGTTGGCGGAAAATATGGAAAAAATCAACTCCGCCGCCGTTGCGCTTGCCCGAAAAGCCGCCGCCGGAAAACCTGATATCCTTGTAGCCGGCTCTGTCGGTCCGGCTCCTGCTGATGCCGATATGGATAACGCAGTGTCTGCGCTGCAATTACAATGCAATATACTCTGCTCTTCCGGAGCGGATTTTATTATCTTTGAATCGGTTTCAAATCTTAAAGATCTCGATATCATCATGCAGATAAGTATTCCAGAGAGTTACGCATGGATGCCGAGTTTTGTGCTCGATTCCGACGCAAGGCTGTCAGACGGCGCGGAAATCAGCGATATCCTCGACAGGCTCTCAAAAGCAAAGACTCAGCCCTGCGCCTTCGGAATAAACTGCGGAACCGGTCCGGATACAACTTTTGCAGCTGTCCAGAAAATCATCAGAGATATTGATCTTCCATTGGTCGTACAGCCGGGTGCCGGAGTCCCCAAAAACGTTGACAACCGCTTCATGCCGATGACTACTCCTGAGTATTTCACCACCTATGCACTGCGCTACGTCAACCTCGGAGTGCGCGGTGTTGGCGGCTGTTGCGGAATCTCGCCCGAACATATTTCAGACCTCACAAGATCTTTGAAACCGATGGTCAAAGGAGAAAACTCCAATCTGCCTGAAATGCAAAGCGCAGATATCATTCTGCTCGAAGAGACTCCTACCTGCGAAAAGAGTTCGCTCGGTGAAAAGCTTGCCTCGGATAAGTTCCTCAAGTTCATAGAACTTACTCCGCCGAAAGGAATCGATCTTGCCGATACGGTCAAAAAAGCGCAACTCTGTAAAGAAGCCGGATTTGATGCGATCAACCTTCCGGACGGTCCCCGCGCCAGCAGCCGCATCTCTCAAGTCGTAACAGCTATCGAAATCCAGGAAAAGGCTGGAATCGAAACAATAATCCACTGCTGCGCCCGCGACCGCAACCTCATCAGTCTGCAGTCGATGATCCTCGGATGTATGGCAAAAAATCTGAGAAATATCCTCTTTATCACAGGAGATCCTCCAAAACTCGGAAACTATCCGTTCAGTTCAGGCGTATTTGACGTCGATTCTATCGGTCTGGTCAAACTTCAAAAACGCCTCAATCAGGGAATAGATGTCGGAGGTCAGCCGCTCGGTGACAATGTGAAGACCTCGATCGTTTCCGGAGTCGGTGCTGACCCCAATGCGATCGATATGGATAGAGAGTACCGCAGGCTCGCCGAAAAAATCGAAGCCGGTGCGGAATTCATCATCACTCAGCCGGTATTCGATCCTGAAGTCCTGCTGAAATTCATCGAGCGCACAAAACATCTCGGATGTCCTGTCATCGCCGGAGTATGGCCGTTTGCAAGTTACCGCAACGCCCAGTTTATGAAGACCGAAGTTCCGGGAGTAGTCGTTCCGGAATGGATCATGGACGCGATGAAAAACGCCGGTGATAAAACCGCTCAGCGTGAAGAAGGCATCCGTATAGCAAGAACCATCCTTGCTGAAATCAAAGATCACGTCCGCGGAGTCGCAACCAGCGCTCCGTTTGGAAACGTCAATACTGCAATCGAAGTCTGCAAGGGCTTCTAAATTAAAAATATAAAGGGAAAACAAAATGAAAATAGCAGTTACTTGTGAAAACGAACAGGTTTTTCAGCACTTCGGACACACTCCGGGATTTGCCGTCTTTGAAGTAAAAGATGGCAAAATCGTCGGAGAAAAACGCCTCTCATCCGGCAGCACCGGCCACGGAGCACTCGCCGGCTTGCTCGCGATCGAAGGTATCAGCACCCTGATCTGCGGCGGTATCGGCGGCGGAGCAATCAATGCGCTCGCCAATGCCGGAATCGAAGTTGTCGGAGGAGCTGAAGGAAATGTCAATGAAGTCGCCGAAGCTTTCGTCAATGGAACGCTCAATGTGAGAAGTGATTTCCATTGCAACCATCACCATCACGGTGAAGGTCACTCCTGCGGAAACCACTCCTGCGGAAACGGCAGTTGCTCTCATTGATAAGTGCGCGGTTCTTGATATTGAAAGACGATGCGGGGGAAGGGCGAAACTTCTTTTCACGAGAAAAGAAGTTTCGCCCTTCCCCCGCGCCCCCTTCCCACTTCAAGAAAAGCGGAGTACTTATAATTATTGATTAGTTATAAGCGGTTTGATTATCTCCCGACAGGGAAGTCTGCAAAAAAAGGCTGTTGCAAAACCTCGAAAAGATGAGCAAACAGCCCATTTTTTATGTTCAGCCGAATCTCACATCGGATATGTCGTTTGTATCGCAGACCAGCATGGCGAGACGATCGACTCCGATAGCGCATCCGGAACTTTCCGGTAAACCGCGTTCAAGTGCCTGATAAAACTCTTCCGGCTCAGGGTAAGAACGCATTCCGTTGGCTTTACGTATCGCATTGGCGGCGGCGAAACGCTGCTTCTGCTCGACCGGGTCGGTCAACTCTCCAAAGGCATTGCCGAGCTCTATTCCGCAAGCGTATATTTCCCAGCGTTCAGCTGTTCGCGGATCAGTTTGCGAGCGGCGTGAAAGTGCGGCGTACTCCACAGGATAATTGTGCAGGACGGTTAGTTTACCGTTTCCGAGATTGGGTTCGACTTTGAGCACCATGTACTCATCGAATGTCATTGCATCAAGGGCAAAACAATCGGCATCGGCATACTTGCGGTACGCCTCCTCAACTGAAATATACTCAACGAGCGAACTGTCTAAAAGTTTACCCTGATAGTTTATACAGCTCGTTCCGCAGACTCGTTTTACCGCAGATGCTATCATACGGCAAGTGAAATCCGCAAGCTGCATATAATCCCAGCTGCGGGCATAGTATTCGAGAATAGTGAACTCCTCGCGGTGCTTTCTGCCGAACTCATTGTATCGGAATGCGCTGCCGATCTGGAACATCCGCTCAACTCCCTGCGACAAAACTACTTTCATCGCAAGCTCGGGACTGGTTCTCAGAAATCCGCGCTCAGCGGTCACACTCTCTATATTTTCCTCAGGTGCCGGCGCCGGAATCATTACCGGTGTTTCTACCTCAAGAAAATTGTGGTCATAAAAAAAATTCCGCAACGCTCTGAGCAATTCAGAACGTTGCGAAACATTACGCAAAGAAAGTGACATATTACTTCTTGCTGACGCGCTCGGCATAGGTTCCGGTACGGGTGTCGATCTTGACGATGTCGCCCTGGTTGATGAACAGCGGAACCTGGATCTCATATCCGTTGTCGATCTTCGCCGGTTTGGTGACGTTGGTCGCGGTGTCTCCGCGGACTCCGGGCTCAGTCTCAACGATCTCTTTTTCGATGAAGGTCGGGAGGGTGATCTCGATCGGCTCTCCGTTGTAGAGAACGAAGTTGCAGAGGCTGTCCTCGATGAGGAAGTAGATCTGGTTGCCGAGGGTCTCAGCACTGACGCTCATCTCTTCGTAGGTGCTGGGATCGCTGAACACGTAGTGGTGTCCATCGAAGTAGGAGTAGTACATCTCGCGCTCTTCAATGTTGGGCTGCTCGATCTTATCGGTCGGACGGTAGGTATGCTCCATTCCGACGCCGGTGATCATGTTCTTCATACGGCAGCGGTAGAGAGCGGTTCCCTTACCGGGTTTGCAGAAGTCGAACTCGGTGATGACCCACGGAGCTCCGTCGATCTCGATTTTAAGTCCTTTTTTGAGGTCTGATGCACTGTACATGGTGTAAACTCCAATTTTTAATTGTTGAAACAAAAGCAATTATCTTTATAATATACACCCGTTTTACAGATTTTTCAAGTCACTTTTGCCGCACTATATTTTCAATAAAATAGCGCATGACGCTGTTATCGGCTGATACTTCAGGGTGGAATGCCATTCCGAGGATATTGTTCTCTCTTACTGCGACCGGAGTATCGCCGACCTTTGCCAGCACTTCGACTCCGCTGCCGACTCTTTCGATTCGGGGAGCACGGATGAAAGACATGGGGATCTCCTCATCTGCTCCTGTAAACTTTCCGCAAGCCTGAAAACTCTCAAGCTGTCTGCCGTAGGCATTGCGCCGGACGGTCACATCCAGGACTCCGAAATGGCGGATGTCGCTGCCAGCTATCTCCCGGGCAAGCAGAATAAGCCCGGCACAGGTCGCCATCACGGGAAGTCCGGACTTTATACGCTCACAAATGGGATCGAACATATCAAGTTCGCGCAAAAGTTTGCCCTGCACCGTACTCTCTCCGCCGGGAAGTATCAGAGCATCAAATTCCTGCTCAAGGTCGCTGCGCTGCCGCAGCTGGAGCGTCTCTATACCGAGACGCTCCACGGCAGATTGATGTTCTTCAAAATCTCCCTGCAATGCAAGAACTGCTATTTTCATTTATTTGCCGCGCTCCTCCATGATCAGGCGTATCTCATCCGGGTTTATTCCGACCATAGCTTCGCCCAGTCCGCGGGAGAGCTCGGCAATCATCGCGGCATCGGTATAATTGGTAACGGCTTTCACGATCGCAGCGGCACGTTTGGCGGGGTCTCCGCTTTTGAAAATTCCAGAGCCGACAAAAACACCTTCAGCTCCAAGCTGCATCATAAGTGAGGCATCTGCCGGAGTGGCAACGCCTCCTGCTGCAAAATTCACCACAGGAAGTTTTCCGTTCTCATGCACATAACTCAACAGCTCATACGGAACAGCAAGCTCTTTTGCCGCCTCGTACAACTCATCCTCGCGCATGGAAACAACCCTTTTGATCTCAGAATTCATACGGCGCATGTGGCGGACTGCCTGGACTACATCACCGGTTCCGGGCTCGCCTTTGGTGCGGATCATCGCAGCGCCCTCCTGAATGCGGCGCAAAGCCTCTCCAAGATCGCGCGCTCCGCAGACAAAAGGAGCGGCAAACTTGCGCTTGTCGATATGGTAGAGATCATCTGCAGGAGACAACACTTCACTCTCATCTATATAATCGATTCCGATAGCCTGAAGTATCTGTGCCTCGGCAAAGTGTCCGATACGGCATTTTGCCATAACGGGAATTGAGACCGCCTGCTGGATTCCGATGATCATTTCAGGATCGCTCATGCGGGAAACGCCTCCGGCAGCGCGGATATCAGCCGGAATACGTTCAAGTGCCATGACTGCACAGGCTCCGGCATCCTCTGCGATCTTTGCCTGCTCGGGAGTTGTCACATCCATAATCACTCCGCCCTTGAGCATACGGGCAAGGTCGCGGTTGAGTTCCATTTGCTTATCCATAAATAAATTCTCCTTTCTTTTTTTCGGTTGCTTGAATAAATATATTACAGGTATATATTAAATACAATATCAAAAATTGTATGGATTACAATATATGGCGCACAATTCTTTCGACAACTACTTTCTGAGCTGGAAACCGGATAAAAAACTGCTCACCCGCCCTTTATATCTTGCTTTGGCAAACCTGCTTGAGGCGGATATAGCTTCCGGAAAACTTGCTCCGGGAACCCAGCTTCCTCCGCAACGGGAGCTCGCAGACTATCTCGGAATAAACTTCACCACCGTAACCCGGGCATATACCCTCTGCCGGGAAAAACAGCTCATCAGCGGAGTTACAGGAAGAGGCTCTTTTGTCAATATGATTCCAGGTCAGAGCTCCCAAGAGCCTGAAGCTATCGAACTTGGTACGGTGAGCGGATTTGCTCCGCCTTCGCAGGAAATCACAGGAGCGATGCAGAGCGTCATATCCAAGGGATATCTGGATAAACTGTATTCGTATTCTGCTCCGGCAGGACTGCTCCATCAAAGAGCCGCCGGAGCCCAATTTATGGCGCAGACCGGTGTGGTTACAGACCCGGAGCACACCGCAATTTTTTCCGGAGCCCAGAGCGTCATCAGTACCGCGCTGCTTGCTCTGTTCAAAATAGGCGACCGCATTGCCGTCGATGAGTACACATATTACAACTTTATCGGAGCAGCAAAACTCGCTCACATCATCCTCGAACCGGTCAAGGGTGACCGCGATGGAATGATTCCGCAGGAGCTTGAAAAACTGTGTTCTCAACGCAAGATATCAGGAATTTTCCTCATGCCCTCATGTGCCAATCCGACCACGATATCTTTGACTGAACAGCGCAGAAAAGATATAGCCTGCATCATCAAAAAACATGATCTTATTTTGATCGAGGATGACCACAGTTACTATGCGTCACGCGGAAATCCGCTCTTCTCGTATCTTCCTGACAATACGGTTTACATCTGCGGTTCGTCCATGAGTCTTTGCAGCGGATTACGTATAACATTCGCCGCATTCGCAGACAAATTCCAAAGCAGCATGCTTGGAACACTTCAACATCTGAGTATAAAAACCAGCTCCATAGACGCGGAGCTGGTCACAGAATTGATAAATTCAGGCAGAGCAGAACGTATTTTGAAAAACAAAAAACGCATGGCGGAAAAAGCCAACGCAATCTTCGATGAGATTTTCCCGGAATACGCTTCTCCTCATTTGACCTGCGCCCCATTCCGCGCCCTCCCCCTGTGCGAAAGACTCAGAAAATCTGACGGAAACACAGTTGAAAAGCTATTTCTTTCTCACGGAGTTAACGTCTTTCACTCCTCGCGTTTTGCCGTCCGCAACGACACAGAAAGCTTTCTGCGCCTCTCTCTATCCTCTGCAAAATCTCTCGAAGAACTCGAAAATGGACTGAAAATCGTGCGCGATATCAACAAGTAATATCTCTATTCAAAGGTAATGGGTTATTGTTCTTGGGGAAGGTGGATCAGTTCTGAGAGTTTTATTCTTGCAGCGTTTTTCAGAAGACTCTGTTCCAGACAAAGGCAGGTAAAAGTAAATAAAAAAGTTTTTTCGCTTTTCTTGAAAGGGTGAGAGGGGCGCGGGGAGAGCGGGAAAACTTCTTT
>SUVY01000045.1 GCA_015061775.1 Lentisphaerota bacterium
AGTCCAAGCAGCTCCTTACCCCTTTGCTCCGACGAGTTTAATGCCCATTCTCGCAAAGGGGGAGCTGCTAATCAATGCCCGGGATATAAGATACATGGTAGGCGTGTGGTTAATTCCATAACGCAGGGCGGTGTCCGTCCAGTCCGAAGCAGCTTGTCAGCTGACGGTAGGAGGCATCCACTCTGCCGGGGGTGTACTTTTTGATCGTTTCAGTAAAGGCATTGAGAAGAGAGTACCTTGTCGGCTCGGAAAACTCTTCGTGTCTGGGATTTTTGAACTCTCTGAAGACCGGCACGATATCACTGCTGTTGATCGCCCCCAATTCAGCGGCTCTGACGATGCGTGATCTTGCTTCATCATCGTTTTTCAAATAGATGATCTTCAAATCTTCGCAGACAGTTTCCAGTATCAGGAACTCATTTTCAAGCTCGGTCATCGCCACATCCACCAGTTCGGTCAGCTCTATTCGTGAGGTATGGCGGCGTTTGATCACCGCTGTACCTCCAAAGGCAAGATTGCTGCAGACGGTCACACTGATACCGGCAGAGAGTCCGACAGCGAAGCTCTTATCGTGGCTGTTCCGCAGACCAATGCACCGTGACCAGTCAGTACTGTTGGTTTTATTGATCCGCATAACGCCGAACATCTTCTGCCCCTCTCGGGCAAGTCCGAAGTTTTCATCAAGGATCTGCCAGTTATGAGCTTTGACCACATCGGTTACTGCTTCGATCACCTCCATGTGAGGAACTGGCTTCCAACTCTCCGTAGCCTGTGGCGTCTGCACCATAGCGATCTCATCACGGCTGACAAACTTGCCGTCGCACATCATAAGTCCCATACTTCACCTCCACTTTTTGCAACGGTCGGCATAGGGGCATTCGCCGCAACTGAAACCAGTTTCGTTAGGGTAGAAACTATCGCTATTGACACTCTTTTCAATGCTGTTTGCCAGAGAGACAAAGCGGTCAAGCTCATCATCCGTCCGCAGAGTGTAATGGTTGTTGACGGTGGGTGTTTTGGCTTTGGTGACAACATCGAACCTGAAAAGCGGCTTTTCGCCGTGCTTTGCTTTGAAGGCGTAGCAGAACGCTGTAGCTTGCAGGTCTTTATCTGCCTTGCCTACCGCCCACTTGGCAGAAGAAGTTTTCCAGTCCACGATGCAAGTGTCTTTGCCGTCCGTCACCACGCAGTCAAACTCTCCGATCAGAGGTTTGCTCAAACCCGGCACGTTGACGGAGAAGGATTCAGCAACGCTTCTAACGGCGTAATCATCCATCCAGTTTTCGCAGACAGCTTCCACCATCCGGAACCCAGTCTGCAAAAGGGTGTCGTAATCCTCATTCTGCTTGTAGGTCAGGTTCTGGGCGGCTTCACTCTCTACCTTGAAGAAATCCTCAAAGACGTCGCAGACCTCACGCTCGGACATATCAATTCCAATGCGGGCACGTTCAGACAACGCCGCATGAAACGCTCTGCCAAAGGGGAAGCAGGAGCCGGTACGCTCCGGCTCGGCGTTGTCAATGTAGCGGAACTTGTATTTCAAAGGACAAGTGAGATAACACTGCAGCGCAGAGTACGACCAATGGGGCATCTCCCGGAGCTTGGCAACAGTTTCCATTACGCCACCACCTTTCCGCTGAACTCATCAATGGCACGGCTGCACTGGGTGCGGGTGAGAGCTTCCAGCACCGCCACGCCGAAGCGGGCTTTGATCTGTTCAGGAGTTATGCCGCAGTTGCGTGCCAAGTCCAGCAGGAACTTGATCTGCTTGGGGCTTGCCGGAGCATCGTTGTTACTGTTGCCTTTGCGGTTGTGGCTGTAATTACCCGTATTACCGCCTTGCGGGGCTGCTGGAGTGGCGGTAACAGGTACGTCAGGAGTCGCACCGTGCAGCTCTGCTTCGACGCTGTTACGCACCAAAGCGAAGGTTTCGTGGATCTTGCCATTGAGCTGATCGGAGTTGAGCCCGTCCGGAAGTTCCACTTCAATCGAAGCGTGGTAACTCTGACTGGTGTATTCGCCCTCTGCAGGGACTTTCTTGGAATAACTTGCATTGAGTTTCAACATTTTGTATTCTCCTTAAAATGAAAAAGCCCCGGACTGCCGGGGCTTCGTGTGGGGTGGTGTCGGTTCAGATTGCCATGCGGATGCGTTCAATGGCACGGCGGGCTTGGATGAAGTCACGCTCTTTCTGTTTCTGGGAGAGAGCAACTTCTTTAACCTTACGGCTCAGTACCGCTGATTCATCCAGCATTGCTTTGATCTTGAGTTTGAATTCCTCAATGGCTGTACCGAGTTCATCGAGGGGATTTGCGACCGGAGCAGTCTGCTCCACGACAGGGGTGTTTTCATGTTCCATTTTATTTTCTTCCTTATAGTTGGGATTGGTTTTGATTGTTCTGATCGGCATGGCGATGTACTGACCGTCACCGCCTGAAGCGATGACCGGAACCAGTCCGTCTGAATGTGCCTTAAAAGTGGTGTAACCCTGCAGCAGCATCCGCAGCAGAATTTCACGATCGAGTGTCAGCACCGCCCGGGGAGTAACTCCGGTAACAGTGGCAGCTGTTGAAAGTTGATATTCCGTCTGAATGCAGGAAACAAGCGTTACACCGTGAGGCGTTACGTTGAGTTCCACACCGTTGGTGGTCTTTTGACTGGGAATATTTTTTACCCAGTCAATGACTGCGGCAGGATCATCCAGAGTGATGCTGTAATTCAACGCTTGAGCTCCGGGGATGACTCCCCGCCAGTTGGGATACTGACCATCCAGCAGCTTGCCGTACCATTTGAAGTTGCCGATTTCAAGCAGAAAGAGATCCTGCCATGTGCGGAGCGTTCCCATTTCAGAGGGCTTTGCCGCCAGTAACGCGGCAGGAAACGGAATTGTTACCTCTTTAGTGAGCGACAGCGGTGTCGGCAGATGAAGTAGCTGTTTGCCATCGGTAACTGTAATTCCGGCACTGGAAAGATTGATGCCTTGCAGAACTCTCCGGAAGTTGCTGCGGTCAACGATGGGGGCTGCCTGTGAGAGCAGTTCGCCAAAGTTGACAGGCAATACAACCGGGACTACCTCGGATGCAGGTTCCTCCGGTTCAGGATAAGCAATATAGTTTCCTGAAAGTTCCATAAACTCACTGCGAGTGGTGCGGATCTCTTCTTTGAGTTCCTTGAAGGGAACGCAGAAGTCGATTGCACTGTCGGCAAAGGCTTCAAGTTTGACCGAAACAGATTCAACTCCGTCAGTTGCCATGGCACGGATACCGCACTCATCGCCAACAAAACGGATAGAGCGGTACAATTCCACCGGGCTGGTCTGACAGACAACTTTGCCCAGAACTTTCAGGGCACGGGACAATTCATTTTTGGTGATCTTCATTTTTATAACCTTTCGTATTGAGATATTTTGTTATTTTTCTCCAGACAAAGTATCCGGAGCAAAGGAGAGCGATCAAGACCGCCCAGCGGAGCGGCCAGGTGAGTACCGACAACGAGTCGGTGAAGGCTTCTGGCTTTTCTTCAGCCACAGTTTTGAGTCCATCCTCTACGCCGTCACTGATCTTGTAGGCAGCAATCACTGTTCCGGCAGCTACGCCACCGGCAGCAACCGTTTGCCACGGAACTTTACGACCAACTTCGATGGTTTTCACCGGTCGATGCCGTCGTGGACGCACTCTATGGGGAGCAGCTGAAGCTATGAGTGTCAGGCAGGAGAGAAAAGTTGCAAGGATGAGTTTCATTCCAGAGCCACCTTCCGGCTTGCCTCACGGCAGTTGTCGATTGATTGCAGCAATACCGCTGACAATTCAGAGTGCAGCTGTGCCTTCGCCTGCCAGAGATCGTAGGCACACCACGCTGTGCCGCCAGTAGCCAACAGCACTGCAATAGTGTCGCCAATGGGGAATGGACCATCAGCCACCGCACAGACGGCTCCTGTACCGTAGGCAGCAGCAAGGCGTGAACTGATTGCCCCCAGAACTGAAGTGAACGCCTTTATAGTTGATTTCACAAAGACCGCCTCAAGCATCAGCCCGCTTGCAGCATAGGCAGAAGCCACGACTGCATCACTGTTGAGTTCGATAATGTGCTGTTGGAAACTTGCCGGATTCACGTCACAGCCATAGACTTTGGCTCCCTCACGGCAGGGATTAATGATCCGGGCATTGATGACTGAAGCCAGATACTCCTGCACCCGGTTGCCTCCAGAAAGTTTGTCGCAGCTGGCAAGATAGCAGAACTTGACCATGCTGCTGTAACTGGTGAGTTCTTCCACGACTGCCGGGATATTCTGCTTTGCCCGGTCGAAGTGGGGCTTGGCTCTGACATCAAGTTCAGCGATGTCAGGTTTCCGGGGGATGGCTGTCACCACATCGGAAAGTTTTTCTTTGTGCAGCATCCAATAGCCGCCGCCCCCCAGAACAAGGGCAAAAAGAAGTCCGGCGAAGAAATATCCTCCACCGGACTTGGTCTGGTAAGTTTGCATAATACCTCCATTCATTTTTTTTGTTGTTTTTCTACGGACTTATTCCTACCTATTATATTATGCCCTGAAAACTACCGATTTTTAAGCAATTTTGATAAAAAGAAAGCGGCACCGCAGATAGTTGTCTTTGGTGCCGCTCAGGCTCAATCAGGTGATTGAGCAGTTATAAATTCACAGTTTCACAACCGGAACTTTCGTTGATGACATACCTTCTTCCAGAGGGGAAGAGCAGCAAGCTTACGCTCACCCCAGCGAGTCATCGCCGGAACTTCACGTTTTGCAATGTCCGGTATCCGCTTATAGTGATTCAGAAAACCACGCATACGCCAGACCGCCATCTCAATATCATCGGGGGAATTGCTTTTCCAAGCCTTTGATAACTCCGAAAGAAAGATTGAACACGCCGCAGCTTGCTTAGTGCGTTGAATCTTCCACTTGTTATGTTCCTGCTTTACCCCAAGAATGGAGAGTTCATCAATACTCACCACTGATGTCTTATCCCGATTTACAGGACAGTGCATCACGGACTCAAGGAAATTGATCAAATTCCGCTTTATCCTTTCGGCAGCTTTCTTTGATCGGCAGAAGACAGTAACATCGTCAGCATAGCGGACAAAACGGAGCCCTCTCGCAGTCAACTCTTTATCCAGCTCATCAAGATAGAGCATAGAAGCTAACCACGGAGAAATCACACTTCCTTGCGGAGTGCCGATACGGTTGATGATCTTTTTGCCTTTTCCCATCAGGATCACAGGAGTAAGAAACCTGGTAACCAGTTTCACTACTCTTCGATCACTCAGATGGTTATACAGCTTGCGGATCAGGCGGTCATGGGGAACATTGTCGAAGAAAGCTTTTAAGTCCAGCATAATACCGAACAGGTAGCCGTCTGCAATTATATTATCCACTTCCGCAACCGCATCGGAGACACTGAGCTTTTCCTGATAGGCATAGGAGTATTTGCTCCAAGTCCCAGGAGGGCAGTAAGCCGTTACAACCTGCAGGATCATCGTTTGCACAATACGGTCCAGCACAGTGGCGATTCCGAGGGTTCTCATCTTGCCGTTGGCTTTGGGTATAAGGACAGTACGCACCATATTAGGATTGTATTGCCCAGCCAGAAGCAACTTCTGGATTTTCTCACGTTCAGCCTTGTTTGACAAGAGTGGGGTACAAACTTCTCTCACAGCCTTGCGGTCAACTCCTACTGCCTTGTGGGGTTCAGCATTGACTTTCTTTAGAGCTTTGATGAAGTTTGCGTCATCAATAATCAGTTCCAAGAGGTTGGAAACCTTGATAGCAGGAATCGAGTGTTTACCCAGCAGCGGATCATAGATAGGATCAGCTGTCCTGCCATTTGAATTCACGGAGATACAGGAACCTCTGTTACCCGAACGACCAGAATTCAACAGTTCTCCGGTTTGTGGTCTGGACGCCTTCGCTGCTGTGTTATCCTTTCTTTCAGCAATACGGGTTAAGTGCGTCTTCGCCGGTTGCCCCGCAGGGACAGTACACCTTTCGGTCTGGCTGTCGATACTGCGTGGAGTTTTCTTCATCACTGCATCAGGCTGTGTTGAAGTTGCGACATTCAGGGGGTGGCAACAAACAAGCCTATCCACTGACCGAGTTGACTTTTGCGTTTCAGATGCTGGGGGATTCCTTTCTTGAGCAGTCTGGGTTGCCGCATTGGTCGGTTGTTCCGCAGGAACAGTCCCCACATAGGGCTGGCTGTTCTTGACTGAGAAGTTTATCATCGTCGCGGCAGAATGCAGCGGCGATGATAACGATTTATGACAATCTTTGATTTTTTTGCTTTTATGTTTCATTTTTACAATCCCTTCGGTATTGTCGTTATTCTACAATACCGCACTCGTAAAAAAAGAAACGCGTAAAAGCAAAAAAGAGAAAATCAACTAATCTTGGCAAGAAGCTGTTGAATTTGTGCGTCAGACAGCCCGGAGACCTTTTCAATCAAAATCTTCCGCAAATCCATGTTTTCAGAAGGAATGGTTAAAATCGGGAGCGTTTTTACGGCATTTTTTTTGGCTTCTGCCGAAATATGAGCATAATGACGGGTCATTGCACTGCTTCCGTGTCCCACGATGGCAGCAACAACATCCAACGGTACGCCTGCGTTGGCACAGAATGAAACGAAGGTATGTCGAAAACTGTGCAGACTGTAGCGATTGGCTCGGTGAACGCGGTGAGCGCCCTTAGACTCTGCCGTAGTTGCACATCCGGTCGCACAGCGTATGATTTTTCTGACATCAGCCTGTACTCCGTCAGGATTCTGCTGATAGCGGTGAGCAACTGAGGGCAGTATGAAATCCTCCCTGCCTTTGTTGCGATTTCTGAAAGAAAGAGCTTCTTGTAATGCAGATGCCAGATCCGGATGCAATGGCAGAGATACTGCACGATTATTGGTTTTGCGTGCAGTTTTTCGTGGAATATAGGAGATCATGCCTTTGCCGAGGTCAACATTACTCCAACGCATCAGACAGCCATCCTGTCCCCTGCAGCCTGTCCAGCAACAGAGCATCATCAGGATTTTCATTTCATCTTTATTCATCGGCTCAAATTGCAGAGTTGTATTCACCCGGATATGCTTCCGTCCGGGGCCCAGGCGGGTCACCTCAGTATTGTAGTAGAAGCCACTGTCGAATCCGGAGAAGATAGCTCTGACCTGTTCTTCTGTGAACGCCAGACGACTTTCAGAATCAATAGGCTTGCTTTCAATGTACTCAAAGGGATTTTTTTCAAGTCCGGAGGCATCTTTGATGTGGCAGAAAATTAAACGCAAAGCTTGCCGGTAGATATTGAAGGTTTTTCCAGATACGCCACGATCGTTCCAGATATAGGCGAAGTATTCTCCGGCAATATCAGGGGTAACTTGCCCCGCTTGCAGGATTGTCGGATGCTCGGCAGCCAGCCAATCGGTGAAGTGCTTTAAGGACTTGCGGTAACTTTCAAGCGTACTGTCTCCACTGTCGGGACGGGTGTACTGCTTGAGATAGCATTGCCAAATTTGCTCTATCGGTAGAGTATTTTGTGAACGCAACTTTTTGGCAGATGCGATATGGAGTGCTATTTCCTCTTTCTGATCAGCACGGAGGACAGGGCGCAGTAACGCAGCCGCAGCTTCTGCCTCCTTGCGGGTAGTAACCGGCTTGTCATCTTTGCCACGCAATGTGGTTGACTTTGTTTTTGAACCAGTCCGTATTTTCAAATAGAATCGATTACCTTGCTTTACAATGCTGCCGGTACCTTTTTCACGAATACGACCTTTTTTTGCCATTTTTCAACCTTTCTTTAATTTTTCTCTTTTTTGGCGATATTTCGTCAAAAAATATTGAAAGGTCAAATATAAGTACACTAAAAAATGACTGTGAAGGTATATTTTGAGCGTGTTTTTCTACAAAAATCAATTTAACTGTTAACCACTTGGTCCTTGGTTCGAATCCAAGTGCCGGAGCCATTTTTTTTTCTTTTTTATTTCCCATTACGTATGTCAGAAAGATGACCCGCGGCGGCGCCTTGTGGACAATCTCGCGCCTTGCTGACTGCGTCTCTTCGGTCGTGTACAAAAGTACACTCCCTCGCGTACTCGTCGCAAAACGCGACCTTGTCTCACAATGCATCCGCCGATGGAAATTAGCGTTTTTTTGTTTCGCTGACTGACGTTGGTTACCTGTTTTGAACCCGCCAAGCACGTTCAGATCCGGCGCGAGAAAGACTGCCCGCCTTTACTGGGAATACTAAGAATACTATGAATACTAAGAATACTATGATTTGCCGGGGCGGGTATGTCGCACGCAGTTTCTTATACCTGAACCGGTACGGCAAAGAATACCACGAACACTAAGATTTCTTGCAAACGACTGTTTTAGAGAATAGTATTCATAGTATTCCTAGTATTCCTAGAACACACCGCGTTTATTCAATACCGCAAACACTCCGCGTGCCACATCGAGAGGTTTGTCCCGACCCGCGAGCCAAGGTGGGGCGTCTGCTGATCGCCCGCGTGCCGCATCGAGAGGTTTGTCCCGGCACGCGCGCCAAGGAGGGGCGTTTGCTGATCGCCCGCGTGCCGCATCGAGAGGTTTGTCCCGGCACGCGAGCCAAGGTGGGGCGTCTGCTGATTGCCCGCGTGCCGCATCGAGAATTTCGTCCCCCCCCGGATTACAAATAGCTTTGTTCCATGTATGGGTAGAACATTACCAACAGGGTACCTCGCTTTTCTTGAAAAGGGTTGGGGTTTGGGGAAGGGGAAAACTTCTTTTCACGTGAAAAGAAGTTTTCCCCTTCCCCAAGAACCATCTGCCCTAGTCAGGATTACCGTGCTGAGCAGAATATCTTGAGATATGAGCTGCCGGTAATGATCGCGTTGCGGCTGATTTCGGCGCGGTCGTGCAATGCCTGCACTCCGGGCTGGTTGGTGTGCACTTGAAAGAAGGGAACGCATGAAGAGGATATATCAAGCCTCAGAACGTCACCTTTTTTGAGCAGGAGCGAGATATCTCCAAAGGTGAAGTTTATGACTCTTTCCTCCCCCGGAGTGTACTCTTTTTCGAGGCGGCAGAGTGAGTCGATGTCGTCTCTCAAACCGAGGGCGGCTCCGTCTCTCACCAGCGAGAGCCGCGCGTAAAAACAGGTGTCTTTTGCGCTCGAGGAGCAGTGCAGTTTGACTTCAAACCTGCCCTCGCAGACGGAGTCTTTTTCAAGCGGCTCAGAGAGAAAAGAGATGATGTCGTATCTCGAATTTGGAGTGTCCTGTATCTGCATACCTCCGAAGTTGTTGCAGAGCCCTCCCTTGAATTCTGCCGGAGCGTATGGATTGTATGTATAGGTGATTTTTTCAGCGTTTTGCGGCTGTGTTTTGCTCAAAGTCCGGTCAGCGTTGAGGTAAAATACAAGCTCATTTTCCGCATTGGGCAGAGCGTCTCTGGTATGCCACTTGTTTTCAAAGAGCGTGTAGAAGGAGATTTTTCCCTTTTCGATGAAGTTTAGCTTATCTCCCTTGCGGAAGTGGTCGAACCAGTTGTATCCGCAGTCGGGATAGACCTCGCTCATGCGGGCGTTTTCAAAGTCCGGAAGCTCCGACGGAACGGTACGCGGAGGCGGATTCCAAGTGTGGGCAAAGGGTGACACTATCATGGAGCAGCACTTTTTCCGCTCCGGAGCAAGATTGTTCCACATATCGAATATGCCCTGCGCGTAGATATCGAAAAATCCTGTGGCAAAAAGGATCGGAATCGTGCAGTTATTGGTGACGTTCTTGTAGTCCGAACCTCCGGCTGGAGTATTCCAGAAGTCGTCTGCGGGGTCGGGATGGATAAACTCCTCTTCGATTTCCGGAACGGTCTCGTTGAAGATATGCCGTGTTATCCCGGATAGCGGCATGGTGCGGAAGGTGTCAAGCACGATATTCCGCTCGATATCCATGTTTTTTTTATACATGGACATCACCCACTTGCCGTGCAGTCCGGTCTTGTAAAAGCCGTTGCGGTACAGAATGTTGTACCTTTCGCTGTCCTGGACTGGCAGAAACGCCGCCTTGATATCAGGAGGGTTTGTATTGAGATAGCTGAAATGGACAGAGCTCAGATAACTGCTTCCCCAGAGAAAAATCTCTCCGTTGTAAAACTCCTGTTTCCGCACCCAGTCGAGCAGATCGAGTCCGTCGCTGCGCTCGTTGAGGTACGGAATACATATCCCCTTGCTGCGGGCAGTGCCCCGGCAATGCTGTGTGATTACTGCATAGCCGTGGGTGTCCTCGTTCTTCAAAGCCTCAAAATCGGTTTCCTCCGGGCAGTAGGGATTGCGTTTGACGATGACAGGATAGCTGCCTTCTGCCGCAGGAAGCTGCACCAGAGTGAAGAGTTCAACTCCGTCCCGCATGGAGACGTAACACTCTTTGATGATGTTTTCAGGCATGGAAAACTCTTTTATCAGCGGTAGATATCAGTTTCGACCCAGGGGTTGAGCCACTGCACATAGCTGCTGTTCGCCGAGTACATGGGGCCTTTGACCATGGCGGCGTGACCGTCGCAGAAAACGGTTCCAGCCTTCATGGCGTGGCGGGTGATGCTGATTGATGCCGGAGGCGCATACGGGTGCATCCAATGGTCATAGTTCTGTGCGCTTGAAGCCGAACCTACGCTGCGGAGATTGAGGACTTTCTTGGTGTTGGGGTTGGTCGCGGGGTCAGCGGCAAATGCTCCGCAATCGACCAGCAGCGGAGTAGCCGAAGACTTCTTTTTGCTGTAAGCGATTTCGGTGAAGGTGTGATATCCGTCGCGGTGGCTGGCGTTTTTCTTATTGCAGTATTTTGGGTCGGTCGGCTGGATGTTGTACTGTCCGAGGGCGACACAGTTGTTGACGCCGTAGCTGACGTTCGTTTTGATATCTGAAGTCGGGTCGTAAGCCGGACGCATATCTTCGGGGCAGAGAAAGTAGTTGCCGCTCACCTTATTGAGGATGCTGGAACGCTGATGTTTAGTTCCGAGATATCCCGTGCGGAGCAGGACTTGCGGCCAATAGACCGAGCCTCCGAACATATTTGTCCAGCCAAGCGGAGGAAGGTCGCGGTTGTCTTCGGCGTATGCGTGGTAAATCGAACCGAGAGTCTTGAGGTTGTTGATGCAGGTGGTCTGACGTCCTCTCTGGCGCGCGCTCGAAAGAGCCGGCATGAGGATCGCGGCGAGAATGGCGATGATGGCAATGACGACGAGAAGTTCAATGAGGGTAAATCCACGCTTTGCTTTCATTATAAAAATCCTTTCGTTGAGCTGCTGGAACATACTTTTATGTATATTATACACAAAAGATTTCAAATCGCAAGGGGGGCGTGAAAAAAATTTCGTTATAAGCATGAAAAACGGCTCTGTTCCCTGCGAGGATACAAATATCCGCACGAACAGAGCCGTATTTAACCGGGAAATTCCGCCCCACCTTATCGGGAGCGCGGAATTGCGTATGAATTACGGATGGCTGAACTGACCGGGCCAGTATTTGAACTGGTCGATACGTCCCCAGAAGGCTGTTCTGGTTGCGCCGTTGTAGTTGGTGGTCGCGGTGTAATAGCGTCCGAACGCTTTAGCCGCGTCGTTGGTATCGGAGGTGGCGGGGACAGCGTAATAGGAGCGGCTCTCGACGTGGAAATCACCCATAAGATAGTTTGCATTGCCGTTGTGACGGATTCCGTTGAGGATAGTGGTGCGCGAAAGAGAGTAAGAGTCGTAAGGACCGTAGAGTTTATCTCCGACGAACATCACGTGAGAGAGCATCTTGAGCTGGTTGATTTTGCTTGGAGTGTATGCCAGCTGCTCCTGTTTTTTGGTGTCGCTGATATCTTTGTCGCTGATCGTCGAGGCATAGGAGCCGATAAAAGTGTTCTGACCATAGCAGCTGTTTACCGCGGCGTTGGCTGCGCTTGCCGTGGGACCGGATACACCATTTTTTGTCGTGTATTTTCCCTGAGCTCCCGGACACATGAAGATACCTGCAGCCTCATACGTACCGGTGGCAAGTCCGGTCACTCGTTTTCTGTAGTTTGATGAAGTTAGATATTTTTTATAGACCAGCATCGTTACCCAGCTGTTGACTCCGCTGTCGTTGAACGAGGGGTTGTCGGGAACGAGAAAACCTTCGTGGTCATCGATATAGGAGCCGTATGCAAAACCGAGCTGTTTCAGGTTGTTGGTGCATCCGGAAGTTCTGGCACGCTCCCTTGCCTGACTCAAAGCCGGCATGAGGATAGCGGCAAGAATGGCGATGATGGCGATGACGACGAGCAGCTCGATGAGGGTAAATCCACGCTTTGCTTTCATTATAAAAATCCTTTCGTTGAGCAGCAGGAACATACTTTTTTACATAATATACACAAAAGATTTCAAATCGCAAGGGGGGGAACGAAAAAATTAAAAAAAAACGTAAAAATAAGGCTCTGTTTCCGACAAAGGAAAGTGAAAGTAAAAGTTTTTCCGCTTTTTCCGCATCATCTCCCCATATCGGGAACAAAGCTAATAAAAAACACACCGGAAAACTGGTGTTATCCGGTGCGCTTTTAGGTAGGTTTGATTTTCTTCTGTCAGAGGTCTTTTATTTTGACCGGAGCAGCATCATCCGCAGACAAATAGGCGTAGAAGTTTACCCCTATGCCTTTGATGTTGGTTTTTCTGATGAAATCACCGATCTGGTTGAGGTCGGCGTGACCATCGAGCCAGAGAGCGGCAAATCTGCCGTTGTGGTTGGGGTAAAGGGCGGGGCTGGTACTGGAATAGCATTTCCAGGAAGGTGCATAGGGCTTGCCGTTGTTGATTCCGCTCAGAGCAGTCTCGACGAGGCAGATAGCGTTTGATGCCTGTTTGAAACTGGCGAGCGGAAGTCCTGTTCCGCGGCAATCTTTCCATTGGTCAGAGGTGACGATTTTTTTATAGTCCGTATCTCCGGGGGTGAGCCAGTACTGATTAGCTGTGTTGAAAGATGCATAGCTGCGGTTTTTGTTTTTTATAGAGTCCCAATCCGGAGCCGAGCTTGAGGGGCAGAAAAAGGTTTTCTTCCACTCCATGACATAGTTGCGGCAAACCTTTTTTCCGGGAGTGCGGTAGCCGGCAAGCGCATTGTGCAGATAATTGTAAGAGATGAGCTGGAGTACAGAGAGTCCTTCATTCGCAAACTCACCGCCGCCGGGATACCAGAGCCAGGCGACATCTTTTGCATCGATGGCGTACTGGGTCATTCCGAGACCGATCTGCTTCATATTGTTGGAGCATCCGCTGGTTTTCGCTCTTGCTCTTGCGCTTGAAAGTGCGGGCATGAGGATCGCGGCAAGGATAGCAATGATGGCGATGACCACCAGAAGTTCGATCAGCGTAAAGCAGTACTGCTTTCTCTCTTCACGAAGAGAGAAAATACCATTCAGAGAAGCTCTTTTCATAACACATATTCCTTTCTGTTTACAGATGAACACAATCTCACGCGGTATATTATACAGTAAAAATACCTGATTGGCAAGGGGAGAAAAGAAAAAATGTAAAAATAATCTCAAAAAAAAGACTTAGGTTCCCTGTACTGAGAGTCAACCAAAGCCTGCGAATAAAACAAATATACCAACAGTACCCCGCTTTTCTTGCCTATCATACCGAAGTACTCCCAAAAAGTACCCCGCTTTTCTTGCCTATCATACCGAAGTACTCCCAAAAAGTACCCCGCTTTTCTTGCCTATCATACCGAAGTACTCCCAAAAAGTACCCCGCTTTTCTTGAAGTGGGATGGGGGTGCGGGGGAAGGGCGAAACTTCTTTTCTCGTGAAAAGAAGTTTCGCCCTTCCCCCGCGTCAATCACCCCAAATCACTCAATAGTAAAGGTGAACTCGTTTCTGGCGTCAGTTTTCCACGCAAGATGACAGGTTCTGGGAGAGATGGCAAAGTATGGAGAAAATGTCGTAGCTTTGACCGTCTTGCCGTCGGGCATGAACTCAAGCAGACGAAGCCATCCGTCGCCGCCGCTGCCGGAGAAGCCTCCTCCGATAGCCTGCGTGTTGAATACCATCTGAGAGACGGTTTTGCCGGAGCTGTTTTTGTCAACGGCAAATCCGACAGCTTTGCTCCAGTCTTCCGGAGCGCAGACGTGTCCGCAGACCACGAGACGGATGTTTTTTGCGGGATAGACAAGCTTCCGGAAGATCTGTTCTCCGGTTTGACCTCCATGTCTCTTGTTGACGCCGTATTTCTCTTTCTCAATGCGTTTGCCGTTGGCATACATATAGGAGTGGGTGAGGAGGATTCCGATATGGTTGGCGAATCTGGGGGTATCCGCGATTTTCTTCGCCCACTTCAACTGCTCTTCGGCGGGGGCAAACTGCAGCGTTATGACCAGGAATTTTCTTCCGTCCGGAGCTGGAGCAGTGAACTCATAAGCGGCATTTTCCAGCGTGCGGACTCCGAAGGTGTTGGGACCGCACTCGACAAGCTGCTCCCGTGAGAGGGGATTGCGGTCGGTCTTGAAAAACTCATTGAAGTTGGTGAGGCGGTTTTCCGCAGTTCTCTCACCGTAATCGTGGTTGCCGGTGCAGAGGATGTAGGGAAGTTTGTTGTCCAGACGCTCAAGAAGCGAAGAGGTGGCTTTCCATTGCTCTTTGCCGATAAGGTCGGTGACGCCCCTCGCAGGAACTCCGATCTGATTGTAATAGACGAGGTCACCGGTAAAAAGCACCTGCTGGATGTTGAGGTTCTTTTTCTGGTGGACGACCCAGGTGAGCATCATATCGAGAATTCCGTTGCATTGTATTCTCCGGATATAGCTCTGGATATCCGGAACAACGACCATAGTCCACGATTGCGGGTTTTGCAGAGCCGGAGCCTTGAACTCCTGTTTATCCGGAGCAGCGGCAGAGAGCAGCAGAGCAAACGAAACAGTAAGAAGTACAGCAGATTTTTTCAACATGTTACGGTCAGCCTTATATTAGTCGATGGTGAAGGTGAATTCGTTGCGGGCATCGGTTTTCCACGCCAGGTGACAGGTGCTGGGGGAGGCGGCGAAGAAGGGAGAAAATGTCCTCGCTTTGACGGTCTTTTTATCGGGCATGAATTCGAGCAGACGCAGCCAGCCGTCTCCGCCGTTGTGCCTGTTACCCTGTTTGCCGATGGCTTGAGTGTTGAATACCATCTGGGAGACCTTTTTACCGGCTCCGTTGACGGTCTCGGTGTAACCGACGCTCTTTGACCAGTCCTCGACTCCGCAAACGTGACCGCAGACTACGAGACGGACGTTGGAGGTCTGTTTGACCAGACGGTTGTAAACCTCTACGCCCGGAAGTCCTCCGACCTGTTCGATCTCTTTCCATGTTTTGGTGACGTACTTGCCGTCAGCGTACATATAAGAGTGGGTGAGGACGATTCCGATATGGTTGGCAAAGCGGGGTTCGTTGAACACGTTTTTTGCCCACTCGAGCTGCCTTGCGGTCGGAACCCATTGCAGAGTGACCACCAGAAACTTGCGGCAGTCAGGGTATGGAGCGGTAAACTCATATACAACATTTTCCATGGTTTTTTCGAAGGAAGCGTTGAAGCCGCACTCGATGATCTGCTCTCTGGTGAGGGGATTGCGGTCAGTTGCAAAGTATTTGTTGAAGTTGGTGTCGCGGTTTTCTCCGGCGTAAATGCCGTAATCGTGGTTTCCAGTGCAGACGATATAAGGAAGTCTGCCGTCGAGACGGGAAATGATTTTGGAGGTGGCCTTCCATTGCTCTTCTCCGATAAGCTCTTTGCGATCAGGCAGTTCAGCTCCTCCCTGATTCCAATCCACAAGGTCTCCCGTGAAGAGCACCTGGTGGATGTTGAGCGGAGTTTTATATGTGACAAGCCACGCCATCATCATATCAAGTATTCCGTGGTTGGTGGCTTTAGAGACATATCCCTGAATATCCGGAACGACCACCATAGTCCATGACTGCTTATCCGACAATGCCGGAGTTTTCAAGTTGGGATAATAGTTGATTTTTTTCTTTTTGGTTGCTTTTTTGACTTCGGTTTTCACAGCTTTCTTTTCCGCAGGAACCGTATTGTTCTGCGCAGCCTGAGCCGAACACAGGAAGATTGCTGATAACACCAGCAGCAAAGTTTTTTTCATGAAATATACTCCTCTCAAACATTTGTTAAGAATACCATATTAGTATAATTTACATCCCAAAAGATCTTTTTGCAAGCAGGGTATCAAGGAAATCCAAATAAAATGAAAGATAAGCAGAGTCGTCGGAGTTTAAGCGGCAACTTCCGACATTGCGTATTGAATATCCCATGCCCGGAAACAGGGCAAAAAAAACGGTATGGAGTTTTTCATCCATACCGTTTTGAACAAGTCAGAAGACTTATTATGCCAGACGCTCTTTGAGAGCGGCGAGCTGAGCTTTGAGCTCGGCGGGCAGCTTGTTGCCGAATTTGGCGTAGTGCTCGTCGATCATCTCGAGCTCGGCCTTCCAGCCATCGACATCGACCTTGAGGAGCTCGGCGAGATCAGCTTTGCTGACTTCGTCCTCGATACCGGTGAGGTCGATGGACTCTTCGGTGGGAAGGTAACCGATAGCGGTCTCTTTGGCATCAGCGGTGCCTTCGCAGCGTCCGAAGACCCAGGCGAGCGGACGGCTGTTGTCTCCGAATCCCGGCCACATGAATTTGCCATCGGCATTGCGGCGGAACCAGTTGACGCAGAAGATCTTGGGCAGGTTGCCTTTGGCTTCTCCGGCTTTGCCGATCTTGAGCCAGTGTGCGAAGTAGTCAGCCATGTGATATCCGCAGAAGGGAAGCATGGCGAAGGGGTCACGACGGACGGTACCGGCCTTGACGTCAAGGGCGGCTGCGGTGACTTCGCTGCCGACGGTGGAACCGATGAACACACCATGCTCCCAGTCCTTGGACTGATAGATGAGGGGCAGGGTTGAGGGACGGCGTCCGCCGAAGAGGAAGGCGGAAATCGGAACTCCGGCGGGATCTTCCCACTCAGGAGCGATAGCCGGGCAGTTGTTTGCACGGGCGGTGAAACGGGCGTTGGGGTGAGCCGCCTTGACGGGGTTGCCCTCAGCGTCAACCTGTCCGGGTTTCCAATCGTTGCCCTTCCAGTCGATCAGGTGATCGGGGGCATCATAACCGATGCCTTCCCACCAGACATCGCCGTCATCGGTGAGAGCGACGTTGGTGAAGATGGTGTCCTTGGAGCAGGAGAGCAGAGCGTTGGGGTTGGACTTCATGCTGGTTCCGGGAGCAACGCCGAAGAAACCTGCTTCGGGGTTGATGGCGCGGAGATTGCCCTCAGCGTCAAACTTCATCCAGCTGATATCGTCACCGACGGTCTCGACTTTCCAGCCGGGGAGGGTCGGGATAAGCATGGCGAGGTTGGTTTTTCCGCAAGCAGACGGGAAAGCACCGGTGACATACTTGACTTTTCCTTCGGGGTTGGTCAGCTTCAGGATGAGCATGTGCTCAGCCAGCCAGCCCTCGTCGCGGGCCTGGACGGTAGCGATACGCAGAGCGAGGCATTTTTTGCCGAGCAGGGCGTTGCCGCCGTAACCGGAACCGTAACTCCAGATCTCACGGGTCTCGGGGAAGTGAGCGATGTATTTCTGATCCATCGGAGCGCAGGGCCAGATGCCGTTGTCGCTCTCGCCGGCGGCAAGCGGTTTACCGACGGAGTGGATGCAGGGAACGAATTCACCGGCGCCGAGAACCTCGAGAACTTTGGTTCCGATACGGGTCATGATCGCCATGTTGAGAACAACGTAGGCGGAGTCGGTAAGCTCAACACCGATCTTTGCGATGGGGGAGCCGACGGGACCCATTGAGAACGGAATGACGTACATGGTACGGCCGTTCATACAGTTGCGGTAAAGATCGGTCATGGTCTTTTTGAGTTCGACGGGATCGATCCAGTTGTTGGTCGGACCGGCATCTTCCTCTTTGACGGAGGCGATGAAGGTGCGTTTCTCAACGCGGGCGACGTCGGACGGATCTGAGCGGAACAGCAAGCTGTTCGGGCGCTTCTCGGGGTTGAGGCGGATAGCGAGTCCGGACTGGACGCACTCTTCAGCCAGACGATCATACTCCTCCTGGGAGCCGTCGCACCAGTAAATAGCTTCGGGCTGGCAAAGTTCAGCCCACTCCTGAACCCACTTGATCAAAGCGGGGTTGCCCTGCGGGGCAGCATTCAGCATTTTGACCACTTTTGTGTCTCCTTGTTTGTATTTATGGGATAAATCCCGTTGACAAAATTACTTTTTGATATCTTCGACAATGCGCATGAAGCGTTTGCCGTATTCGACATAGTTTTTGTAGCCTGCATCGGCGTCTCCGCCTTCGCCGTGGAAGACTTTGACCATGTGAGGCTCGATAGAGAATCCGCCGTCATAGCCTGAGTTGAGCAGGTCGGCGATGATTTTGGGAACGTTGGCGTTGCCTTCTCCCGGGAAGGTGAAATCAGCCTTCATAAAACCGTTTTCATCGGTCTCGCCGCGGGCGATTCCGTCTTTGATGTGAACGTAGCTGATGAACTCTTTGACATTGCTGTAAAAGACGAAAGAGTCCTGGAGCGTTGAGAGCTCATCACCCTGGCTGCGGTCATAATTGAGAACCGGATTTCCGGTGTCAAAGACGAGGCGGAACGCGGGATTGTTTACCTTTTCCAGCAGTTTGAGAGTGTGACGGTAAGACATTCCTCCGTAGTTGTTGCAGTTCTCATGCAGATAGAGGACTCCGGCGTCTTCGCACATTTTTGCGAGGTACTGAACCTTGGGGAATACGATGCTTTCGACTTCGCTGTCCCAGGCAGGACGTTTCCATTGGGCCTTGAAGCTCATACCGCGGATCATCTTGCAGTTGAGTTTTTCCATGCGGACGAGTGCGCGTCCGAGCTGGGCTTTGGAGCGTTCAAAATCCTCTTCCTTGAAGGGATCGCATGACCAGTTTGCGACCGCGCTGCCGAAGCAGTTGATGGATATGCCGGCATCGGCGAGTTTTCCGCAAACTTCCTCGAATTTCTCTTCGGGAATATCGTGGATGTTCACATTGTCGATACAGCGGGATTCGATGTTTGACCATCCGAGCTCTTTAGTAGCTCTGATCTGATCATCGATTCCGGGGGCTGCTTCATCTGCAAAACCGGTGTAATACATGATGCAATTTTCCTCCTGATAGATTGCAGTACGATAAAATACCATTCATAATATAAACCCGTTTTGTTCCAATGTAAAGCGGAAAAAGTGTGATTTTTTCTGATATTTATGCCGTGAACACCATCTGACTGTTGACAGACGGCAGAAAAAAGGCACAAAAAATCAATAAATTGGCACATAATTGCACTTGCTCCGGGGGCAAAAGGGTGCTATTTTATCCGGGGAAATTTTTGAAGCAGTATTGCGAAAAGGAGACAGTATATGCAGAAGTTTGCAGTAAAAGATCATGAGTATTCCCTGCTTCCCGAGGGGAAATGGAACCTTGTCTGGAGCGATGAGTTCGACGGAACTGAACTGGATACGGCCAAATGGGATTACCGTCTTTCTATGATGGGCAAACGCCACCCCGCATGGACTGACAAGGCGGTGCATCTCGACGGAAAGAGCAATGCGGTGTTCTCTATCATCGAGGAAAATGGACTTCCGGTGAGCAGCCAGCTTCAGACCGGATACAATTTTATGGATGAGCCGGTGCAGAAGACGATCTTTGAAAAAGACGACATCCAATGGAACATCGGTAAACTCAAAGAGAGTAAATTCCTGCACCGTTACGGTTACTATGAGTGCCGCTGCCGTCTCCAGCAGAATCCCGACGCCTGGTGGAGTGCGTTTTGGATGCAGTCTCCGGTCATCGGTTCAAGTCTCGACCCGGCAGAGAGCGGAAGCGAGATAGATATCATGGAGTGTTTTGAATACGGCAAACTCCATGAACACAATATCTTTACCGGAGGCTATGGTCTCGACAACAAAAAATCCACCACGGGAAGCCATCCCGAGATCGATATGAGTGAGTTCCACCGTTTCGGAGTCCTCTGGGATGAGACCGGCTATACCTTCTATTTTGACGGAGTTGAGGATGGACGCGTCACCGATTACGTGTCAAAGCGTCCGCAGTTTATCCTTATCTCGACCGAGGTCGTGGGCTACCGCCATAAGGAGCACGCTCCTGTGCAGGCAGCGATCGACAGCATCGGAAAAGATGATTTTCTGGTCGATTATATCCGCGTATTCGACAAGGTCGATTGAACAACAGCTTATTTTGAAGCCGGTATCAACAGTTTGTTGGCATCGGCATTTTTTGTTTCTGCGATGATCTTGCCGTTTTCTCTTATGAGCAGCCGGTATTCGTTTTTGGCATCAGGTCCATAGAGCTCGATGGAGTTTGAAAACTTGAATACCTTGTTTTTGCTGCGGTGTATTTTGACTGTTTTATTCATTCTGCGGTTGAGTTCAAGTGCGATGGTCTCATCTTTTTCCGGAAGCCTCTGATAACCGTGCCATCCGGTCGATGACTGCTTGCTGAATAGCGGAATATCCATATTTCCAACCTTGATCATCGCCTTGCTTCCATCCTGAAATACGCAGATGTTTTTCTCCGTGAGCTTCGGAGCAGATGCCGCAAGATACTGATTGAGCAGTATTTTCCCGTGCGGCATAACGATATTCATGCGGTTTGGATTTCCCTTGCCAGAAAGCAGGTCTTCGGCGATGAAGAACTGCTGATTATGTTTGACATTGAGGATGTTGAGCAGAGTCGGAGCAAAGTCAAAAAGCATACCTTCTGTCTGGCATTGTGCCTGAGTTCCGGTATTGACGGCGAGCGCTATGAGTTTGCGTTTGTCGCGGTTTGCCAATACCTCATTGTAAAGGTTGCGTTTCTGGTGAGGTTCTGCGATGTAAAACTGCAGCGGATGATCGGTGACCAGCAAGATCACAGTGTCTTTTCCTGCGGGGTGTTTCAGTACGCGGTCAACGAAGCAGCCAATCCAGCAGTCTTCGGCGTGGACGGCGTTGAGCAGATGGGATTTGGGGTAGGCTGAACATCCCTCGTAGCTGATTTTTACGTGTTCCGGAAACTTGTACCCGTTGGGGGCGTGCGGAGCGATAGTTGCGGCAAAGAGCGCAAAATTTTTGTGTTTTGAACTTGCATTTTCAAAGTCGCGGTAGAGCTGATCGAGCAGGGTGTCGTCGTGAATTCCCCACTCTTTGTTCCAGGCGTTTTTGAATATCGGAGAAAACGAGTCGTAGAAGTGGTCGATCTTGCATTGTTTGAAGAAGGAGTCCTCTCCAGCGAGTGAGACATTTCCCGCTTCGAGGAACTGTGTGTAGTATCCGGCAGCTTTGAGTATTTCTGGAACGGAACGCTGACGGTCGCTGATATCGACTCCGTGATAGAACAGGTCGGTGAGCGGAAATCCCATAAAGAGGCTGTAAAAACTGTTGAAGGTGAAGTCGGTGGTAAGCCCCATTGAATTGATATTGGTGAAGTTGATGGTTCCCGGAGCGTTGGCAAGACGCTTGAGGTTGGGGGTGAGCCCCGGGAAGTGTTCCTCTTCCATGTATGCGGCATCCATGCTTTCCATAAAGATGCAAATGAGGTTTTTTCCGGGAGACGCCTGCAAAGGAGCTTGTTTTCCGATATCCTTCAAACCGCAATGGCGGACGAGATACTCTTTTGCCTCATCGGGGTCCATGTCTCCCCTTTGGAGTATCTGTATGCGGCAGTAGTTGAACGCGTGATTGAACGGTGCAGGCAGAATGAAGGCGCAGATAAGAGCCGCCGCGCTGATCGCAGGAAGATACCAAGCCGCTTTGCCGGAATACGCTCCATCCTGATATTTCAATGCGAAAAATCTCGCACCCCACAGCACCGCCGGAAGCAGTATAAAATAGATATATACCACGACACACAACTGCGGATAAAGTCCGAACACCATGTGCGGAGTCGTGCGTTCAAGGTGCACCATATAGACGAAATTGAATCCGCTTTTAGTGGCGAGCATACAGCAGGCGTCCGCCATAACGATAAGCATAGTAATGAAGATGAACGTCAAAAGAGCTCCTGAGGACGCGATGGACAAGAGCTTCTTTTTTGAGTTTTCCGGAACCGGATGCTTTGTTATCCACCACGCGGCGAGGCTGCACAGCATGGCGATTTCAACAGCGTAGAAAAGATAGTTGGAAATACTTACCGTTCCCTGTTGGAATATTGCAAATACAGGAATATAGAGATAGATGAATACTCCGGCAAAGACCGCCGCGGCAGTTGAGCGAGAACTGAACTTGCGTTTTTCGCTTGGAGTTACCTTTTGAAAATTGAGCAGCCAGAAGAATATCACCACAGGAACAAGTGCTGCTGCGATGCATGATTTGAGCTGGATAAAGAACGGGAGCGATTTCAGACTGCTCAAGACAAAACTCTGTTCACCTCCTGAGCACAGGTCGGCGGCAGGATATTGTTTTGCGGTCTTTACCGTTGAGACGTTTTTGACATTGGCAGGAGCGGCAACTCTGGGGAAAAACGGTTCAGCTCCGAAAAAGGCTATGCGCTCGAAGAATACGGGACCGGTTCCGACTGCAGTGAAGCGGAATGGCGTATTTTTATCCAATTTGACCAGACGTAACGCAGAGTGTCTTGCTCCGTTTGAACTTATGCACTCTTTTTG